>DATFIZ010000178.1:0-58264 GCA_035269575.1 Bacteroidales bacterium
AATTAACTTTTCGAACTCTTCGATTGGAGGTAAAGCAAAATTATTTTCAATCGATGATGTAATAGGTTTTACCACTACACCTGCCGATACTGCAAATCCGTTGTAATTAGCATAAAATGGTTCGGGAACAATTACTTCGTCACCCGGATTTAACGTGGATAAAAATGCAAAAGTAATCGCTTCAGACCCTCCTGTAGTGATTAACATTTCGGTATGGTCTACATCAATATCAACACCCTTGTAGTATTTGGCTAATCCTTTGCGGTACGATTCATTCCCGGCTGAGTGGCTGTATTCAATTACTTTTACTGAAATATTTTTTACCGCATCTAAAGCAACCTCAGGGGTTGGGATATCCGGTTGACCAATATTTAAGTGGTATACTTTACGTCCTTTGCTTTTTGCTTCCTCTGCATAAGGCACCAGCTTTCTGATGGGGGATGCAGGCATTTGTTTTCCTTTATCTGATATTTGTGGCATAATAAATTTGTTTTTTATACGGTTGTTTTAATTATTCGTTTCTTTAGGTTTTTGAACAACTCCAATAATTCTAAGGGTTACAGGCGATGTTTTAGCATTTGAATATACTCTTATCGTTTTAGAAAAGTTTCCGATAATACGCGTATTGTATTTAACGGTTATTGTTCCTTCTTTATCTTTTTTTATAGGTTCTTTGGGCCAGGTAGGGGTTGTGCATCCACACGAGGCTCGTACATTTGTGAGTAGCAATGGTTCTTTGCCGGTATTTTTGAACGTAAACTCGCAAGTACCGTCACCCTTATATTCTATCTTTCCAAAATCATGGGTAGTTTTTTCAAAATAAATTTCAGGTAAGTCTTTGCTGTCCTTGTTGGTGTTTATTTCCTCTTGTGAATATGCTCCCAAAGTGGTTGAAATAAAAATAAGCGATAAGATTATGTTTTTCATAATGAGAATAATTTTTTAGTTAGAGTACAAATTTACTTTTTATTCGCAAAATTAAATATGTTATTAAAAAGGATTTTGTGAATTAATTTATATTTTTACAGACTTTTCAAAATAAGCTGAGTTTAAATTTAAATAGTGTATTATAAAATGGATATTCCTGCAAAATATGATCCGTCATTAACAGAGAGTAAATGGTATAAATATTGGATGGAAAATCGTTTCTTCCATTCTGAACCGGATGAAAGAGAGCCTTTTACTATTGTTATACCACCCCCTAATGTAACCGGAGTTTTACATATGGGACATATGTTGAACAATACCATTCAGGATATTTTGGTTCGCAGAGCACGCATGCAGGGTAAAAATGCTTGTTGGGTTCCGGGTACCGATCATGCTTCTATTGCTACCGAAGCCAAGGTCGTTGCTAAACTAAAAAACGAAGGGATTAATAAAAATACGTTATCACGAGAAGATTTTTTGCTGCATGCATGGGACTGGAAAGAAAAGCATGGTGGAATTATTCTTGAGCAGTTAAAGAAGCTGGGAGCATCGTGCGATTGGGAACGCACAAAGTTTACTATGGATGACGATATGTCTGAGAGTGTAATTAAGGTTTTTGTTGATTTGTACAATAAAGGATTAATATATCGTGGCGTTCGGATGGTGAATTGGGATCCGGTTGCTAAAACAGCAGTTTCCGACGAAGAAGTTAATTATAAGGAGGTCAGTTCAAGATTGTATTATGTCCGATATAAAATCAATGGTGATGATGGATATGTAACTATCGCCACCACCCGCCCTGAAACAATTTTGGGCGATACTGCCGTTTGTGTACATCCCGATGATGAAAGGTTTAAACATTTACACGGGAAGAAAGTACTTGTTCCGTTAATTAATCGTTCGGTACCCATTATTTTAGATGATTATGTTGATAAAGAATTTGGTACAGGAGCCTTAAAAATTACTCCGGCTCACGATATTAATGATTATGAAATTGGAGATAAACACCAGTTGGAAACGATTGATATCTTTAACGATGATGGTACATTAAATGAAAGTGCTCAGTTATATATTGGCGAAGATCGATTTATTGTCCGTGAAAAGATTGTACAGGATTTAGAAAAAGAAGGACATATACTAAAGGTTGAAGATTATATCAATAAAGTAGGCTATTCTGAACGTACCGATGCTGTTATTGAGCCGAAATTATCGATGCAATGGTTTTGTAAGATGAATGAAATGGCTAAACCAGCACTGGAAAATGTGATGAATGATAATATCCAGTTTCATCCCAAGAAATTTAAAAATACCTACAAACACTGGATGGAAAATGTTAAAGACTGGTGTGTGTCGCGACAACTTTGGTGGGGACATCGAATACCGGCTTATTACTTGCCTGATGGTGGATATGTAGTTGCCGAAACGACAGAAAAAGCATTAGCCCTGGCTAAAGAGAAAACAGGGAATGCAAACTTGTTATTAAATGACTTGCGTCAGGATGAAGATGTACTGGATACCTGGTTTTCATCCTGGTTGTGGCCTATTTCTGTATTTAATGGTATTAACGAGCCGGATAATAAGGATTACAACTATTACTACCCTACAGATGATTTAGTTACTGCTCCGGAAATTCTGTTTTTCTGGGTTGCACGCATGATTATGGCAGGCTACGAATACAAAGGAGAGAAACCTTTTAAGAATGTTTATCTAACGGGAATTGTTCGCGACCATTTGCGTCGTAAGATGTCCAAATCCCTGGGGAATTCTCCGGATCCTATTGAATTAATGGATAAATATGGAGCCGATGGTGTGCGTGTGGGTATGCTATTATGCTCGCCTGCCGGTGGTGATTTGCTTTTTGATGAAAGTTTGACCGAGCAGGGACGAAATTTCGGGAATAAAATTTGGAATGCTTTCCGGTTGGTAAAAAGCTGGAAGGTTAATGAAAAGACAGAACAACCCGAACATGCACGGAAATCTATTGAGTGGTTTAAGCATCGTTTACATGCAGAAATTGAGAATATCAACGATTTGTACAATAAATATCGCTTGTCTGATGCATTAATGGCGGTTTATAAACTTTTTTGGGATGAATTTTCATCCTGGTATTTAGAGCTGGTAAAACCGGCTTATCAAAAACCCATTGACCAGGAAACGTATAATCAGACGCTTGAATTTTTTGATCGTTTATTAAAGTTATTACATCCTTTTATGCCATTTATTACCGAAGAAATTTGGCAATTAATGGAAAAAAGAGATCCCGGGCAAAGCATTATGGTGGAAAAAATACCCGAAGCAAAATCCTATGATGAAGATACTATTGAAGCGTTTGAACTGGTAAAAGAGATTATATCTGCGGTTCGTAATATTCGTAACGAAAATAATTTGCCACAAAAAGAATTGTTACCCCTGAAAGTGAATGGTGAATATACCAATCAATACGATTCTTGTATCGTAAAAATGGCAAATCTATCAAAAATCGAAACAACCCATCAAAAAATTGAGGGTGCCGTATCTTTTATGGTGAAATCGGCTGAATTTTATATAGAACTGGGAGATTTGGTGGATGTTGAAGAGGAAATAAAAAAGTTAAATGAAGAATTAGCCTATCATAAAGGTTTTTTAAATACTGTAATGAAAAAGTTGACTAACGAGCGATTTGTAAAAAATGCACCGGAGAAAGTGGTTAATATAGAAAAACAAAAACAAGCAGATGCAGAAGCTAAGATTAAAGTGCTAGAAGATCGAATTGCAAGCCTGGAAAAATCATAAGATTTATATTGATTATCAGCGGATAATCAATAATTGTATTTTATAACATATTTAAAAAGGACTACAAACTATTGATATTTAAACTTTTCTCAGTAGTTTAGTAGTCCTTTTTTCACCATTAAAAGAGAGAAAGATATGAAAGAATCAGACATCAGAATGAATCCGAACCCATTGGTTCAATTTTTAAAGAAACCTGCTTCGGAATTTACTCGACAGGATATTATCTATTTTATTGAAGAAAATGAAATTGAGATGATCAATTTCAGGTATGTTGGCGAAGATGGAAAATTAAAATCATTAAATTTTGTTATTAACAGCAAGCAACATCTCGAAGATATTTTGTCCAGCGGAGAAAGAGTAGACGGTTCCAGCCTTTTTTCTTATATTGAGGCAGGATCAAGTGACTTGTACGTTGTTCCTCGTTTTAAAACCGCATTTGTTAATCCTTTTTCAGAATATCCAACATTAGATATTTTATGTAGCTTTTATAACCGAGATGGGAAGCCTCTGGAAAGTTCTCCGGAATATATTTTGCGTAAGGCAAATGAACAGTTTCGAAAATCTACAGGTTACGATTTTAAAGCGATGGGCGAGCTTGAATATTATGTGGTTAGTGAGGTGGAAGATATTTATCCTTCTATCGATCAAAAAGGATATCACGAATCACCCCCGTTTACCAAGTTTGGACATATCCGGAAAGAAGCCTTAAGCCTTATTTCTCAGTGTGGAGGACAAACAAAATATGGACATTCTGAAGTGGGTAGTTTTGTTAGCGAAGGCCAACTTTACGAACAACAAGAAATTGAATTCTTACCGGTTGATCCTCAAGATGCTGTTGACCAACTTGTAATTGCCAAGTGGATTTTAAGGATGTTGGGTAGTGAATATGGTGTAAATATAAGTTTTGCCCCCAAAATTACGGTTGGAAAAGCAGGTAGTGGTATGCATGTGCATATGTTGTTGGAGAAAGACGAAAAAAATATTATGATTGAAAACGGCAAATTAAGCGATACAGCAAAGAAAATGATTGCCGGGATATTAGATTTAGCTGCTCCGTTAACAGCATTTGGAAATACGATACCCACATCATACTTGCGATTGGTTCCTCATCAGGAAGCACCTACAAATATTTGTTGGGGTGATAGCAATCGATCGGTTCTTGTTCGTGTTCCGTTGGGATGGACCTCTGATACCGGAATGGTAAAAGATGCAAACCCTCAGGAAAAACAAGCCATTCCTTATGTGTCGGGCAAGCAAACGGTTGAGTTGCGCTCAGGCGATGGTTCAGCTGATTTATATCTTTATGTTGCCGGCATTATTGTTGCTGCTCAACATGGGCTGGAAATGAAAAATGCACTTGAATTGGCCGATAAATTGTATATGAGTGTTAATATTTTTGATGAAGAACATAAAGATATCCTGGCTAAGCTGGAGTATTTGCCACAATCATGCTGGGAATCAGCTGAAAGATTACTGGAAAAACGTAAGCATTTTGAGATAAACGGAGTGTTCCCTGCAGGATTAGTTGAACAAACCGCTGAAAATCTTAAATCGTTTGATGATAAAAATTTAAGCGAACGTTTGTATGGTAAAGAAGAGGAATTAAGAAAGCTGGTAAATAAATATTTACATTGGCAATAAGATGAATTAGCCAACAATAAATTAAAGCACATCTTTTTTGGGTGTGCTTTTTTTAATTTAATACATCTGTAAATTCAATATCCTGTGCTGCCAAAACAAAAATCTTACGTGGTATTCCTTTTGTATCTGCCTTAAACTTTTCGTAGTATTTGGAGAAATCGTTATCGGGAGTTTTTAAGCCTAACATAACCATATCTTTTGTTGCAGATTCACGTTCTAAAATATCGCAAAATTTTTCTCCATTGGCTACAATTACTTTTTGTTTAAAATGTAGCCTGAACCGTGTAATGATATCCCGGAGATTATCCTGGGCATCCTTTAACGCTTGTTGGTTAGGAACAACCATTTTTAGACAGATTTCAATATTCTGCCAGTGAGGACTGTTTTGCATTAAGTGCCCTAAAATCATCATCAATGCACCATTTCCTTTTAATCCTCCCCACCATATATCAATGGATTTTTTAGATTTGTAGCCTAAGTGCTTTATGTTTTGTAAAATAATAACATTCCGTCTGGATTTATAAAAATGGCTTATCATCTCTGCGTAAGCATTATGATGAGTTTCCTCTTCAGTATCTCCAAGTAATACGGTATTTGGGATTAGCGTTCCCAATCCGTATGAGTTTACCAATTGTATAGCTCCTTTGAAAGGATCTTCTGAGCGCATTACCCGAACCAGTGTCCGGATATTTTTATTATTTAAATAATCGGTAATTTGTTTTTCGTATGCCGGGATTTTTTCTTGCGCTACTTTTTCCTCATTAAGAATGGTGGCTACTGTTATTAATCCTTTTTCCTGGGTTAAACCATAGGCAAAATCAATTAAATGCCATCGTTTGGTTGGTGCTCCGGAAAGGACAAGTAAATTCGGTCTCCAGCTTTTGGCGTTAGGCTCAAAATTTAATCGTAATAACGCATAGCGTATGATTTGTAATAGCATTCCACTACGTACATCTCCCCACGTAGCTTTAAGTCGCCGGCGCCGCAGCCATAAAAAAACGAGTAAAATAAAGATACTTGCAAATATTGTAGCTACAGCATTGATTAAAACCATAACGGCTATACATCCAAAGGCTCCTAAAAAAGAAAATATCCAATGAACTTTAAACTTGGGGCGAAAAGAAGGGCTATTTAGAAACTTTTCGATTCCGGCCGTTATATTAAGCATTCCATAGGTAGTTAGAAAAAACATGGTAAGTATGGGAGCAATAGCATTTAAATTACCAAAATAAACCGAAACAAGGGTAATGATAATAGTAAAAATGGTTGCTCCTCTTGGAATCTGTTCTTTCCCTGATCCTTTGCCTAAAAAAGAGAATGGTCTGGGTAATACGTTGTCTTTGGTTAATGCCTGCAATACCCTTGGTGCTCCTAATAAACTACCAACAGCGCTTGAAAGGGTTGCTCCCCATACTCCTAGTAAAATTGCTCCACCCCAAAAAGCTATCTGTTGCATGATTAATGGATTTTCGACCAGTGTTTTGGCATCAGCACGGCTGGCTATGATGATGGGAAGTATCATATAAATAATATATCCTGTCCCTATAGCCATAAAAGTCCCTTTAGGTATAGAACGTGCAGGATTTTTTAAATCGCCCGACATGTTTACTCCTGCCATAATGCCGGTAACGGCAGGGAAAAATACGGCAAAAACTTTCCAAAAACCTACCGCCTTTTCTGCAGGAACACCCCACATCTCAATTTGAGAGTTTTCAATGGGACTCCCAAAGAGCAACGATAATAAAGACATAGCAATAACGCCAAGAATAAGAAATTGTACTCTTATCGCTGCTTTAGTAGAAAATAAAGATAAAGTTCCTAAAACTAAGGTCGTAATTATACCTACCAGCTTCATATCTAAACCAGGAAATATAGTAACGATACTTTCTGAGAATCCAATGACATATAAAGCAACAGAAAATGATTGGGCCAGATATAAGGGAATACCGATTGAGCCCCCGATTTCCAAACCCAGCGATCGGCTAATCATGTAATAAGCCCCACCAATACGAACAGGTGTATTGGTAGATATTGCAGCTATTGAAAGTGAGGTTAAAAAGGTAATAGAAGTCGCTAAAGTAACAATTAGCAGTGTTCCTAATAAGCCCACATTACCTACAACCCACCCAAAGCGGAGATACATTATTACTCCTAGAATTGTGAGTATAGAGGGAGTAAAAACACCCCCAAAGGTATTTAATCCGGCTTTTTTATGTAATTGTTTTTTTGCGATAATACTTGTTTTTAATAATTGCCTAACAAAAATATCCTTTTTATTGAAAAAAATTTAAAATATTTTTAAGGAGCAAGTCTTCTTATTTTCCAGTCACTGTCATCTAAATAATACTCTATACGGTCGTGTAATCTGTTAGGGCGTCCCTGCCAGAATTCAAAAGTATAAGGGATTAATATATATCCACCCCAGTTATCGGGTCTTTGAGGAGGTTTCCCTTCAAACTTTTTTTCGTATTCTGATTGAAGATCCGCCAGGTGTTTCCGACTGGGAATTTCACGGCTTTGTGGTGAAGCCCAGGCTCCGATTCTTCGTTTGGCAGGCCTTGTTAAATAATAATTATCCGAAATTTCTTTGGATGTTTTTTCTATTCTGCCTTCAATACGTATTTGTCTTTCCAGCTCAGGCCAAAAGAAAAGTACACTGCCATAAGGATTATCTGCCAGTTGATGCCCTTTTTTACTTTCGTAATTGGTAAAGAAAATAAGCCCCTGGTTTTGAATTTCTTTAAGTAAAACAATCCGGTTCGAAGGCAGTGAATTTTTGCCCGTTGTTGCCAATGACATAGCTGTTGGTTCTTTAACTCCTGCTTTTATGGCTTCATCCATCCAATGTATAAATTGTTTAAAGGGATCTTCATGTACATCTTTTTTTTGAAGTTTTTTTTTCTGATACTCATTTCTTATTTCGTCGTATTTTATATCCATGGCAAGGTTTACTTAATTCGAATTTTTAAGTTTCGCATTATTGATGCTGGCATTTAGTTCAAACCCCAGAATCAGGGCAAAAGAGTTAAAATATAACCACAATAAGATAACCATTAATGTCCCAATGGAACCGTATAATTTATTATACTGCCCGAAATTATTTACAAAATACGAAAAACCAAGCGAAGTTAAAAGTGCTAATATGGTTGCAAGTGTAGAACCTGCTGAAATAAATTTCCATTCTGATTTTTTTGCAGGGGCAAAATAATATAAAAATGAAATGGTAAAAAAGAACATTGCTATGATAACGATCCATTTACCAAACGTAATAAGGTAATAGGTAAGGTCCATTTCGAGCAATCCTAAGTCAACCAATTTAGTTAATACCGATTGCCCAAAAATGATTAGGGTTACCGAGATTGTTACTAAAATAAAAGAAATAAAAACCAGAAAGGTGGAAACCATACGTATGGCTGTCCAGTTTCGGGTATCAATACTGTGATAAGTGTTATTAAATGCTTGTATTAAGGCATGAATAGCATTTGTTGAGAAAAATAAACTGGCTAAGGCTCCAAAGGATAAAATTCCTCCTTTTTTAATCGTTAAGGTAGATACAAGGGTTGATTCTAAGTACTGATAGGCATTTTGTGGCAGAAATTCATGGATTAATTGTAATATTTCCGTTTGTAAATCTTCTACGGGAATAAACGGTATTAAGGTAAATAGAAACAACAAGGTAGGAAAAATAGCCAGTGCAAAATTAAAAGCTATAGCCGATGCTCTTGTGGCTAAATAACCATTTTTTATTCCGGAAAAAAAGAATTTAATGACGTAATAAATAGCTACCCCATTAAATCCGGGGATTGAAATCTCCTTTGCTTTATGACTATAATAATGAATTTTCTGGTTAAAAAACTTGTATTGTGTTTTTTTTGACTGAGTCATTCTATAAAAAACTATTTAATGATTATGTAAATTAAATAGCTTTTAAACTCATATCCAAACTTTTTATTTGGTGGGTTAGTGCTCCAACCGAAATATAATCTACTCCGGCTTCGGCATATTTACGGATATTATCAAGTGTGATTCCTCCCGAAGATTCGGTTTCGTAACGTCCATTAATGAGTTGTACCGCTTCTTTGGTTTGTTCGGGGGAGAAATTATCGAACATTATTCTTTGTACGCCTGCGGTTTCAACAACTTCTTTTAATTCGTCAATATTTCTAACTTCAATTTCAATTTTTATATTTTTATTTGTTCGCTGAAGATACTCGTTAGCTTTTTTTATGGCTGGTCTAATACCTCCGGCAAAATCTACATGATTATCTTTAAGCATAATCATATCATAAAGTCCCATACGATGATTTTCTCCTCCCCCAATTTTAACCGCTTGTTTTTCAATATAACGAAAACCCGGGGTTGTTTTCCGGGTATCTAATATTTTGGCTTTTGTTCCGGCAATTTTTTTTACATACTCGTGGGTAGCTGTTGCAATACCACTCATTCGTTGCATTATGTTTAAAACCAGTCTTTCGGCCTGTAATATAGATTGAATTTTTCCGCTAATGATAAAGGCTCTGTCTCCCGGATTAATATGATTACCATCAAAAAGGAATTGTTCAAACTTTAAGGTGGTATCAATTGAATTAAATACTTCTTTGGCAATCTCCAGTCCGGCTAAAATTCCTTTTTGTTTGATCAGAAGTTGTGCTTTGCCTTTAGCATCTTCAGGGATGCAGGATTTGGAGGAGTGATCACCATTGCCAATATCTTCTTTTATAGCATTTTCTAGAATTGTTTCAAGCGGTTGATTATTCATTTTCAGTTTCAATTCTTAATTGATGAATAAAGGATTTGTCATTTTTAAGTTTGATTAATAAATAAACACGGAATGTCCCATTAAAAGTAATCAGTTTACCGATGGCAAATTTTGATTCTTCTTTCCCCCCCTGATGAACAAATTCAAAACTTTTGGGATGATGATCCACAAAAAATTGATCTATAATTTGCTTGGCTTGTACTTTACTGTAAACATCTTCTTTATCAAGAATTACAAGCTCTATTGTATTGTTGAAATAGCGGGAAAGTTCATCAGCATTTCCCACTTTAAATGCAATGGCTATGTCTCGGGGTATTTCCTGACTTAAAGAAAATGAACCTAAATTAAAAAATAGTGTAAACAGGATTATTAATGGGGTTGCTTTTTTTAAGGTTTTCATTGTAAATTATCTTAAGTTTGCCATATTAGCAATGCAAAAACCGAACCATATTGGCATTAAATTCTGGAAATAAATTAAATTATTGAATAAAAATATAAAAAAATGATTGGATTCACAATTTTAATAAGCCTCTGTATATAGATATCATTTTTATGGAAATTTAAAATGTTTATATCAAATGAAAGTTAAACTTTTAATGGTTGGTAAAACAGTTAAAGATTTTATAGTCAAAGGATTTGACGATTATCAACAGCGGATGATTCATTATTTGCCTTACGAAACAAAAGTTATTCCTGATCTTAAAAGCACAAGAAAACTTAACATGGATCAGCAAAAAATTAAAGAAGGGGAGTTGATCTTAAATCAATTACAGAATTCGGATTTTGTGGTGCTGTTAGATGAACATGGGAAAGAATTTTCTTCCGTTAGTTTTGCCCGATGGATGGAAAAACAAATGATGACCGGGTTAAAAAATGTGGTTTTTGTTATTGGAGGAGCTTATGGTTTCTCAGATGCAGTATATCAGCGAAGTAATTTTAAATTGTCATTGTCAAAAATGACTTTCTCACATCAAATGGTTCGGTTAATATTTATTGAACAATTATATAGAGCATTGACTATTTTAAAAGGAGAACCCTATCATCATCAATAAAAATAACTATATTTAAAATCTGTTTTTATTATAAATTAAAATTGGCTTTGTTTTTGAAGTATTCTTGGTATGGATAATTTTAGAAAAAATATAAGGGGGAAATATTTTTTTGCATTTCTGACTTCGCTGGCTATTGCACTTGTTTTAAACTTAAATATACAATACGAGACTAAGGAAACCACTGAAATTAAAAAATTTCAAGCCGTTGTTTTAGAAAAACTGAATATAACAGAGGATTATATTGCTTTGCTTTCAAAAAACATTGAAACAGGAAATATTGAAGATTTAATGGCTTCTCCCGACTTGATTCCTGCCAGTTTTTTTGAAGACGAAGGGATTGTTTTTCTGGGATATGTTAATGATACTTTAAAATACTGGTCGGATAACCTGGTTCCAATCCAAAATGTAAAACCGAAGGATACGATTTTTCATTCGCTGGTGCAATTGGAAAATGGCTGGTATGTTTCAAAATCTAAACAAATTAATAATATTAAGTTCGTTGGATTAATCTTAATTAAAAATCAATATTCCTTTTCAAATGATTTTATTAAGAATAATTTTCATGAAACATATGGTTTGCCATCCGATTATTCAGTTACTGATAATCCTGATGATGGTTATGGGATAAAAGACAATAACGGGAATTATTTGTTTTCATTATTATTAAAATCAAAATACGGATATAATAAAACCTATATTATCTTATCCTCCGTATTCTATTTGTTGGCTTTGCTTTTTATTTTTGGGTTTATTTATTCAGTCATCTTCAAAATAGATTCTATAAAAAAAAGGCGTATTGTATTATTTGTTTTTTCAGGATTTTTAATAGGTATCAGGTTTCTGATGCTTAATTATAAACTCCCATCTGTTTTTAGTCATTTGGAACTGTTTCAACCTCATAAGTTTGCCATTTCATCTTTAGTTCCTTCTTTAGGAGATTTGCTCTTACATGCGGTCATTATATTGTTTATTATTATTTTAGTCTATAAAGAAAGTAAAATAAATTTTTCTTCGGGGAGTATTTCAAAGTATTTATATCTTGCCTTGTCAGTTATTATAACTTTTGGATATTTTCTAGTGCTGCACTATTTATTTAAAAGTTTGATTATACATTCAAGCATCTCCTTTGATGTATATCAGTTTTACGATCTCTCCTTTTATAGTCTTGTTGGATTTTTAGTGATTGTATTATTTTCTTCAGGATTATTTTTACTCATTGATTGTTTTGCCTGTAACCTGCAGAATTATTTTGAATTTAAACCTTTTGCAGCTTTCTCCTTCCCATTTATTATTGTGTTGTCCCTGTTTCTTCCTTTTCTGAGTTTTAAATTTGAGATCTTCTCTATCATTTTTTTCGCTTTCTTTTATTTCTTTATTGTTTATTTCCGTATTAATAAGAGGGTGTTTACTTATGCAATAAGAATGTTTTTATTGCTTCTTTTTGCTATTTATACCGTTACTTTTATTACTATTGTAAATCGGCAAAAAGACCAGGAAACCCGTAAAGTTTTGGTTGTAAATTTAGCCAATGAACAGGATCAGGTAGCTGAAATGCTCCTGGAAAGTATCGAAACTGAAATTTCCAGGGATACCGTTATCCGCGATTTATTAACATGGCATATACAAAACGAGGGAGCTATACTAGAGCATCTTCAAATGAACTATTTTAGCGGCTATTTCAGAAAATATGACCTTCAGATTTCAGTATGTAATCCGAATGATGAATTAACCGTAAATTACGAGAACAGCACAGAGATTGTTCATTGTTATTCTTTTTTTGAAAATTTATTAGAAAATGAAGGGAATAAACTGCAAGGAAGTAATTTCTGTTTTCTCGACAATTTAAATGGTCGTATAAGTTATTTGGGAAAGTTAGTGTATTATAAACCGGAATGGAATAATGAAGTATCGTTATTTATTACTTTAGATTCTAAGCTAATTAGTCAGGAGCTGGGTTATCCTGAGTTATTGCTTGATGAAAAAATGGGTCGTTCGTCCATGTTGTCGGATTACTCGTATGCAAAATATAAGAACAATCAGTTAATTACTCAATCCGGGGAGTATTCATATCAGTTAGTTTGCCCCGAAGAATGGACTTCCGATGAAGAATTTTATTTTACCAGCGATAATGATTTTGAACATTTAATTTATAAAATCGATAATGAAACCAGTATTGTAATTAGTAATACGAAAGTTACATTTATTGATACCCTGGCATCCTTTTCTTATATTTTTGTATTTTACTATATCTTTTATACCCTTATCTTTTTTATTCTTAGATTTCCAAATAATGTAAAAAGTTTCCGATACGATTTTAAAAATAAAATAAAGGTTTCCATGATTGGATTGCTTTTTTTGTCGCTCATTTTAGTGGGTTCAGGAACTTTATTTTATAATTTTAAACAATTTGAACGAAATCTGCATGAAAGTATAGGGGAAAAATTACAATCGGTATTAGTTGAGATGGAACATAAACTCGGTGGTGAATATCAACTTGATCAAGATTATACCGATTATCTCACCTATTTATTAAATAAATTTTCCAGCGTATTTTATATCGATATTAACTTATATGAACCCAATGGAAATCTTCTGGCTTCCTCACGTCCACAGGTTTTTGAAAAAGGGTTGATGGGAAATAAGATGAATGTGGAAGCTTACCGAAAAATGGTCATCCAAAAAATGGGGAAATATATACATAAAGAACATATTGGAGAGTTAACCTATTACTCAGCCTATGTGCCTTTTGTAAATGACAACAACGAACTGTTAGCGTATTTAAATTTACCGTATTTTACAAAACAAAGCGCTCTGCGTAAAGAAATATACACCATTGTTGTGGCTGTGGTGAATATTTATTTCTTTTTAATTTTATTATCGATCATTATTGCCATTTTTGTCTCAAATAATATTACTAAGCCCCTGCAACTAATTCAGGAGAGATTCCGGGCTATTGATTTGGGTAAAAAGAACGAACCCATTTACTACGAAAGTCAGGATGAGATTGGGAGTTTAATCAAAGAATACAACCGTATGGTTAGTGAATTGACCGATAATGCCGAAAAACTTGCAAAATCGGAGCGTGAATCGGCATGGCGCGAGATGGCGAAGCAGATTGCTCACGAAATTAAGAATCCGCTAACCCCGATGAAATTATCGGTTCAATATTTACAAAAGGCATGGAAAGAACAGGCCCCTGATTTTGACCAGCGGATCGAACGCTTTTCCAATTCACTAATAAGCCAGATAAATAATTTGTCGAAGATTGCTACAGAGTTCTCCAATTTTGCTAAAATGCCCCGGGCAAAGGCTCAAAAAGTGAATATTATAAGAAAACTGGAAGAATCTATAAGTTTGTTTGAAAACACTCACAATGTACACTTTGATACACAATATGATGAAAGTGCCGAAATTTTTGTATATGCCGACCCCGAGCAGGTATTGATTGTTTTTAGCAACCTTATTCAAAATGGTATCCAGGCTATTCCAAACGAACGCAAGGGGGTGATTAAAATTAAGGCGGATAAAATTCCTGATTTTGTAAAGATTACTATCGAAGATAACGGGGTTGGAGTACCCGAAGATTTAAGAGAAAAACTTTTTAGGCCTAACTTTACAACGAAATCAGGAGGAATGGGTTTAGGCCTTGCTATTGTAAAGAATATTGTTGAAAATTCAGGAGGTACCGTTAGATATGATACTCAATTAAAAACAGGAACCTCTTTTTATGTAACCTTTCCTGCATTTAAATCAGTATAATGGTTCGCCCTAAATTAAATTTTAGTTTTTTATTTGATGAAAAGTTTTAACAATCATATAAAATATTTATATATTTGTTATAGCTAGGTGAGTTTTAAATAAAAATTAATGCTTTGAATCGGAAATATTTTTTCATTATACTCTTTTCTCTTTTTGCGGTTTTTTTATCCGAATTGTATGCACAACCCCAAGTTTCCGGAGTTATTAATGCTTATTCAAAGGTAGATTCGGTTTTCCCTACCCAGGATACCATCATGGTTGCTAATCCCGCTTTGTTTAATGAAGGCGATACTGTAATGGTTTACCAGGCAAAAGGAGCCAAAGCATATGTAGAACAGGACGTGTTGACATCCATAGGTAAAGTTCAGCCCTATTCAAATATTTTTTCATCCGGAAAATATGAGATCATAATTATTAGTCGGATAATAAGCGCCCAAAATCAGGTGATTTTAAGAGCTGCACTGGTCAATAGCTACGATCCTGAAGGATTGGTGCAGTTAATACGTGTACCCTCGTACAATAATGTCAGGGTTGCCGGAACGCTGACCTGTGACCCCTGGGATGGAGAAAAAGGAGGAGTGTTGGTTTTGTTTGCTAACGATACTGTTTATTTAGAAGCGGATATAGATGTTGCAGGGAAAGGCTTTGAAGGCGCCGACCCGGTTTTAAGCCAGGGTATTTGTTCTGCAGCTGATTCTTTATATTTTGAGCAATATTTATTTTCCGAATCTTCTGACAGCGTTGGAAGAAAAGGGGAAGGGATTGTTAATTACGATCCATTATATGCTAAAGGAATAAGCCCCTGGGGCAATGGAGGTGGGGGTGGAAACGCCCGTTTTGCAGGAGGAGGTGGAGGTAGTAATGCTTCTCCCGGAGGAGCAGGAGGGAATGAGGATACCATTACCTGTGGACCTTCTCCTGAATATATATTATATGAGTCAGGAGAAAATACGGTGTGGTTTGATCTTAGAGGAAAGGGAGGTCAGCGTTTATTAATTCCATCAGGGATTATTATTAATGATTCTACTATATTTTTAGGAGGTGGCGGAGGTTCCGGAACGTATACCAGTGATTTATATGCCGCAAAAGGAGGAAATGGAGGGGGAGTAGTTATTATTTTAGGCAAAGTTATCATTGGAAATAATCATGAAATTAACGCTAATGGAGAGAATGTAACAGATATATCCACAGCCTCCGGTGCTGGTGGTGGTGCAGGTGGAACCATTGTTTTTGATATGGATCAGGTACAGGGACAGCTGAAACTTCTGGTTACCGGAGGAGATGGAGGTAATACAGAAGGAGCTAATTTATCCGGACCCGGAGGAGGAGGTGGTGGCGGGATGATTCTTTATGGCAAATCCAGTCCTTCCGTAGATTTATCCGGAGGAGCTGGTGGAACAGTTGTTGATAATGTTTATATAGGAAGATATGGTGCTATTGATGGTGACATAGCACAGCGACAACCCATAACAAAACTTCCGCTTACCGGTTTTTTGTTTAACTCAATTAGTCAAAGTCATGCCATATGTTCGGGTGATACGCCAAACCTGATTTCCGGTTCAAACCCCAGAGGTGGAAATGGAATCTATGATTATTCGTGGGAACAAAGCCCGGATGGTGATAACTGGAGTGAAATTACTGATTCTACCAGAAGAGATTTACAGCCCGGCCCTTTATTTGATACAACTTATTTCCGGCGAATTGTTGAATCAGCAGGAATAACCGATGTTAGTGCTCCCATCAGAATTGTAGTACACGAATGGATTGTTGGTAATTACATTTATCCTGATGATACTATTTCCTGTATTGGAAATATAGCCGATACAATCAACGGAACAACCGTTGAAATCGGAGGCGACGGAATTTATAATTATCTATGGCAATCGAGCTTTGATATGGGTAACTGGTCGCCTGTTGATCAATTAAACGATACCGTTTGTTTGCCCGGAGAGGTATTGGATACTACGTTTATCCGCCGGGTGGTTCAGTCAGGAGCATGCCTTGATACCAGTCGTATTGTTCATATTATCGGACTGCCTCAAATTGAAAATAATAATTTATCCGAATCTCAGGAAATATGTTTTGGGCAAATGCCCGAAGAGATTATTGGTGAAAATCCAACAGGGGGGCTAATGATTCAGGATTCTATTAAAATAACATGGCAGAAAAAACTTGAAGGCCAAAACTGGGAAACGATTGAAGATTCTTCACGATTAAATTTTGCTCCGCCCAATCTGGTTGAAACCACTTATTACAGGCGTATTGTTGAGTCTGATGAATGTATGGATATTAGCGACTCGCTAAAAATTAATGTATTGCCTCTCATTGATAATAATTTAATTACCAATAATTCTACCATCTATACTTGCTATGAAACCGAGCCGGAGTTATTAACCGGAGAAGTCCCCGAAGGTGGAGATAATACCTATCGTTACCAGTGGATTAAAAGTATCGACGGATCGGTATGGACTGAAATAACGGACAATGGCACAAACAAAGATTATCAACCTCCTGAATTAACCGAACAAACTTTCTTCAGACGAATCGTTCGTTCCGGAAAAGATAATTGTTGTGTAGATACCAGCAATACCATTGCCGTCAATATTCATCCATTACCTGTTGCAACGATTAATGATTTCGAGGACACAATATGTAGTGGCGAAGAGGTTATCCTTAATTTTAACATTACCTCCGGACAATCACCGTATAGTTTTACTTTCACTGATGGCTATGATTTAACGACTCTAAATAATATCGATGTTTCAGCATATAACCATGAGGTATATCCAACGGTATCTGAAGAAAGTAAAGTATTTAATTATACCCTTGATGGAGTTACTGATGCAAATGGTTGTGCAGCTACCGATTTAACTGGGCTTACTAAAATTGTTGCCTTCGGTTGGCCGGAATCTGATGCAGGTCCTGATGGCGAAGAATGCGTATTGACCTATCAGATGAATGCCGGAATAACCTTAGGTGAGGGGAAATGGAGTCAGCTTGATGGCCCGGGAAATACAACATATGATGATTCTACCCTTGCTACAACAAACCTTTTCGTTGATAGTGCAGGAATCTATCAATATCAATGGAAAGAAATAAACTGGGAATGTGTCGATTCTGCAACGGTTAATATAACTCTGTACGAAAGCCCTTATAATATAGATGCCGGACCAGATACCTCCTTGTTTTTTACCCGCGAATACGAATTGAGTGGATCTTATATTAATCCTGACAATGTTCGTGAATTAACTTCAACCTGGAGCTTTGAAAAGGGATCTGGAAGTATCCTAAGTCCGGGAGATACCGTTACGGTTATCGAGCGTTTAACCGATAATGATGAATCGGGGATTACCGTATTGTGGACTATAGAAAAAGGGGTGTGTGAAATAATTACCGATAGGTTAAATATTAACATACGTCCAATTTTTACGCCTACAGGTTTTACCCCTAATGGTGACCAAGTGAATGATTATCTGACATTTAAAGGACTCGAATTTGCTGATGAAAACAAACTGGTTATCTTTAACCGTTGGGGAACAGAAGTATTCAGTGAAGAAAATTTTTCCAATAATCCGGGATGGGATGGAAAAAATAAAAAGGGATACGATTTACCCGAAGATACTTATTATTATATTTTAACCGTGGTTAATATTGATCCCGAAACAAACAATAAAATTACCAAAACACATAAAGGGTTTATTGTTATTAAAAGACGTTAATGAAGAAGTATTTTGTTTTACATATAAATTTTTTGTTGGGATTTATTCTTATTTCATTTTTATCTTTTTCTCAGGATAATGATTTAGATGATGATTTATTAATTGGCCAACGTTATGAACCGGTTTACAGTCAGTATGAAGTAAACGGGTTAGCCATAAATCCTGCTTATACAGGGAGCCGCGAATGTTTCAGTAATATTATTTTATACCGGAATCAATGGATGGGCTTTGACGGAGCACCAATTACTCAAACTATAAGCAGTCATGCTCCTTTTAAAGATGAAAAAAATGCAGCAGGCCTTTTTCTTTTTCATGAAAAAATTGGTGTTACCGATTATTACGAGATATATGGCAACTATGCTTTCCGGTTTAAGCTGGGAACAGGAAAACTTTCATTAGGATTAAAAGCCGGAGCTACTTTTTACCAGGGAAATTTTGCCGATATCAAGGCCAATCCCGAAGGAGTTAATGATGACATGTATTTGGAAAATGAATCAGAGATTCTGCCCAATTTTGGGGTAGGTATTTATTATTATAACGATCGTTTTTTCGCCGGTGCATCCATCCCCAAGCTTTTGTCCTATAAATACAACGCCAGCGACAAAGTGATGCAATCTGACCCGGAAAATTATGATTTTTTGGTTTCTGCAGGAATACTTATTGGTATTTCAGATAGATTTAAATTTAAGCCATCCTTTCTGTTACGTTATCGCTTAAATAATACGTTGCAGGTAGATGCCGGAGGTAGTTTTATTTTTGCTGATGCCATTTGGTTTGGTGGCTCATACAGGCATAACAACGAATTTGTAATTACCGCAGAATACCAGGTAAATGAGCAAATACGATTGGGTGGAGCGTATGATTTGTCGGTGGGAGATTTAGCCGGAAGAACCAAGGGGTCTATGGAGGTGATTTTACGATATGACTTTAAATATAGAATTAGAGCAGTAAGCCCGAGATATTTTTAAAATGAGAACATTAAAAAACATACTATACTTTATGTTGCTTTTGGGCTTTTCCATACCCTCAAAAGCACAGGATTACTCTATTAGCTTGTTGCCTTTCAATACCGATAAATTTGATGAATTTTCACCGGTATATTATCGGGGAGAAGTAGTGTTTTGCTCCAATCGTAAGAATTCAATTTTTTTTACCTTTCTCGACGAACGCGAAGACCTTCCATTGTATGACTTATACCGGGTAGAAGAAGGGAGAGAAGAATGGGGAAAACCGGAACTTTTTGATAAGGCATTCAAAAGCAATTTTAATGTCGGACCAGCTACGTTTAACAGCACCGGTTCGGAAATATATTTTACCCGTAATATAAAGAATGACGAGAAACTAGGTAACTCCATTGATCGAAACAATAATCTGGGAATATATTTTTCGAAATTTAGCCGTTATCGTGAAGGATGGAGTGAACCAACCCCTTTTAAATACAATAATTCAGATTATAATGTTGCTCATCCTACTCTAAGTGAAGATGGACAGTCCTTATACTTTGTTTCTGATATGGAAGGAGGCTTTGGCGGAACAGATATTTATGTTTGTGAACTTGAAGGTGAACAATGGTCTGAACCCGAGAATCTTGGCCCTGAGATTAATTCAGTAGAAAATGAATTTTTTCCTTATATCCATAGTTCGGGGAGATTGTATTTTTCTTCTGATGGACATGAAGGTCGGGGACGTTTAGATATTTTTTATTCAGAAAAAATAAATGGCGAATGGCACAAACCTATCGGCATGGATCCTCCCATAAACTCCAGATATAATGATTTTGGCTTAATAATTGATGCCTTTCAAAAGAGTGGGTTATATAGTTCCGACAGATCACGGATATCTGATGATATTTACTCATTTGCACCCTTATACCCAATGTTTGAAAATATTAACAAGATGCAGGAAAACGATCATTGCTATGTATTTTACGAAGAAGGAGCGCAAAGCCTTGATTCTACAACTTTTGAATATCAATGGGAATTTAGCGATGGAACCAAAATAAATGGGGAAGAAGTAGAACATTGCTTTGAAAGTGAAGGGGATTATACGATTGAACTTAATGTAATTGATGAAATTACCGGAGATGTTTATTTTAATCAGGCTACTTACCAGCTAACCATCGAGAATATTGAACAGGTTTATATTAATGCCCCTGATACGGTAAGGGTTGGTGAAGAAATAAAATTCGACGGGCGGCAAACGAATCTTAAAGACTTTGAGATTGCCCGATACTACTGGGATTTTGGTGATGGCCGTAAAACAAGAGGTATCGAAGCAACACATATTTATACCGCTCCCGGAAGTTATATTGTTCAGTTAGGTGTTGTTAGTAAAGCAGATAGACAGGGTAACTCTGAAAAACAAGGGGTGTATAAAAACATTGTAGTTATTGGACAGGGAAGAGATCGTCGTCGTATCGACTAACTTATTAAAGATTATACTTATATTGCGTATTAAATTGGATAAATTGATTGGATATGAAAAAAATAATAATTACATCACTTTTGTTATTTGCAGGACTTTATATAATGGCACAACCGGTACCGGCCGAAGATGAAAATATTCCACACCTTATGACGTTTGGACCAAAGGCAGAAACATCATGGGGTGATGATGATTTCTCGCAAACTTTCTTTTTTGTGATTCCCGAAGATCATACCAGTCCAATTTTTATCAGAGTATTTGATCCTGATGTGGGTGGAGAGATTGATGAAATAAACGGATACTGGGATACCAGAATATCATATTCTGTTTATGGAGGAGACGGAGCACATTCTGATGAGGATGCACAGGGTATTGATCCTGCAGGAAATTACAGAAGCGGAAACATGCTGGCCACTAGGGTGTTTGGCGAAAATCCCCGGTACGATAATAACTGGTACACTTTTGGCCCGTTTAATCCAACCGAAGGTGAGCTGGTAAAAAAATATGGGGGATATATTTTTAAAATAATTTGCGAAGGAGTAGAAGGCGATGATGGAAATATGTACCGTTATTTTGTTAGTACTTCCCCAACCGAAAATATTCGAATTGAAGGAGCCAATGCCTTTGCATACGAATATAGTTTCCGAATGCATAATGACCCCAACGAAGTTTCACACATTTATCCATATATTGATGAACGTACAATTTCTGTTGAACAGAAAAATTTTGACTGGGATAGCGATGGGATGATTCGTGTAGTTTCTGTTGCCCGGCAAGGTTTGTTATGTGAAGTATCAGGTGATGACTTGTGGGCTCAAAATCAGTTTAAAATATTAGATGAAGAAATTGGCACCTCTCTGGATTTTCAATTTATTAAAAGAAAGAATCCTCCGGTAAAAAATAACAATGTGGTAATTTCTGTAAAGAACCAATATGGAGAGCTGTTACCATTTTACACCATACCTATTGGTGGTGTACCTAAATATAAATACTCCATTGGCGTAAAAAAGAAAAACAATTAATCTGTTTTATATATGACTCATTCAAAATTAAAATTTTCAGCGATAATTTTCTTTTTGGTATTTATTTGTCAATCGGTTTTTGGGCAAATCTATCAGTTTAAAGAATATAATATCGAAGAAGGATTAAGCCATCCCTTTGTTTATACCATAAGCGAAGATAAAAATGGTTTTTTATGGATAGGTACAGGCGAAGGACTCTGTCGATATGATGGTTTTGATTTTACCTTGAGTAGAGCTGATGATACACTTACAAGCGGATTTGTAACATCAAGTTTTTTAGATAATAATGGTCTTTTGTGGTTTGGTCACAACTCTGGTGAGATAACCTATTATGATGGAACAAATTTTAATCGTTTGGAAACGGAGGATATTTTTAACAGCTCAATAACAGATATTGATGAATCTAAAAACGGGGATATTTGGATTGCTTCTCAAAATAATGGACTGGTAAGCGTAAATGAAAATTTTCAAATTGATACCTTTAAACAAGCTTTTCAGGGTAAGATAGTTTATACCCTGAAAACAGTAAATAATAATCAGTTGCTTATTGGAACCAGTAGTGGGTTGCAGTTATTTAGAATAACAGAAAATAACCTTGAAGAGGTGTATTCGGTTGATGAGTTATCTTATATTTCTGTTCAATCAATTGATAAAGATGAAGCCAACAATATTTATTGGATAGGCACAGGAGACGCCGGTTTTTATGCTTTAAAAAGTAAAGGTGATTCTTTTGAATCTTATGAACTGGTTAATAAAGGGGAACAATATGGATTGGGTTATGAAAATGTACAATCAGTTACCCGTGATAAGGATGGCCAATTGTGGATAAGTACTTTTGGGAATGGTATTTTTAAATTAAATCCGGATAGTGAAGCACAATCGAATGATTTGGTTAACTATTCAACAAAAAATGGTTTGTCAGATAACTTTATTAAACAGGTTCATCAAGACTGGGAGGGAAATATTTGGATTGCAACATACGGAAATGGTTTAGCATACTATATAAGCGAAGCGCTTACTATCTTGTATCAGGATTTAAAGGATTTGAAAGGGAATATATTTTCTATTGAAGAATCTGAAACAAATCTATGGTTAGGTGGAGAAAATGTTATTGTTAAAGTCAATAAACAGAATAATCAAACCAAAACCATTGATCAGTCAAATGGTTTACCTGTAGATAAAATAACCAGCCTATTTTTAGATCCGCAAAGCAGGTTGTGGATCGGAACAGCCAATTCGGGGGTTTACAGAATGAATTCATCAACCAATCAGGTAACCCTTGTGTATAACTCTTCAAATACTTTGGAAAATAATATAAACTGTATTGTTGGTCATGATAATCGGGTATATCTTGGCACAAAAAATGGCGTTTTCGTTTATGATATAACAACCGGTAACCGGAAACTGTATAATACCACCCAGGGTTTACCTCATAATAATATCAAATGTATTTTTATTGATAATGATAATAATCCATGGATAGGAACCAAGAGTAATGGTATTTTTGTATTAAATGATTCTTTACAATATACGATTGCAGGAAATGTAAAGTTGGAATTCACCTCTATTACCCAGGATAGTGACGGTCATATATGGGCAGCAACATACGGCGATGGAGTGTTTAAGTTTATTGAAGATTCGATTAAATATTTTTCTACCGATAACGGGTTAAAATCAAACTATTGTTACAGCTTAATTGCTGATGATAAAGGAAAAGTATGGGTAGGTCATCGTTTAGGAATGAGTAGTATTGATATTCATTCTGATGAAATTGATATATTGGATAAAGATAAAGGAATTACCGGGGATTGCAATTATAATGCCGTGCTAAAGCAAGATGATGGTGTCATATTAACCGGTACGACTAATGGTTTGGTAAGATATGACAGTTCAAAAGACAAGGAAAATAAACTGCCTCCAAAAGTTGTAATATCCAAGATATTATTCTCTGATGAGCCTGTAGATTTTTCTAAACCAATTAACTTACCTTATCAGATACATAAATTAAGAATCAATTATGTAGGAATAAGTTATAGTAATCCCGGTGGGGTAACCTATCAATACAAACTAGATGGTTATGACCTTGACTGGAGTAAGCCAACAACAAGCAAAGAGGCTTACTATCCTCGGGTTGAAGATGGGAATTATACCTTTATGTTAAAAGCATGTAACGCCGATGGTTATTGCATTGAAAAACCACTGGAAATTCAAATAAGTATTCGTCCTCCTTTCTGGAAAACCTGGTGGTTTATTACGTTATCAATTATTATTGGTGTGGTCGCAATTTATTCATTCATCAGATATCGTGAAAAGAAACAAAAACAACTGCAGGAATACCTCGAAAAGGAACTGGATGCAAGAACCGAAGAAGTTGTTAAGCAAAAAGAAATTCTTGAAGTAAAAAATCGAGATATTACCGATAGTATAAACTATGCTCAGCGAATACAATCAAGTATTTTACCTTCGATAAAAACCATTAACGAAAATTTTTCCGGAGCTTTTGTTTATTTCAAACCTCGCGATATTGTTAGTGGCGACTTTTACTGGTATGATAAAGTAAATAAAGATAAATTTTTAATTGTTTGTGCCGACTCTACAGGACATGGAGTTCCCGGAGCATTCATGTCTATGATTGGAACTACTTTAATTAAAGATATTTGTTTGCGATCAGATGTGGATTCTCCATCCGAAGTGCTGAAAAGACTTGATACAGAATTGCAGGGGACACTAAACCAGAATGTTGAAGCTGAACGAGCCAATGATGGGATGGATATTATTGTTTGTGAAATTGATGTGAAAACACATTACATGAGATTTTCATCAGCCATGCGTCCAGTGGTTTTATATAAAAATAAGGAACTTCAATATGTGCGGGGAAACAAAGCATCAATTGGGGGAGATCCAAAAGCGGAAAAACAATTTGAAAATATTGGCTTCCAATTGAATAAAGGCGATATTGTGTATATGTTCTCCGATGGATATCCCGATCAATTTGGTGGTCCAAGAGGGAAAAAGTTTAAAATGGATCGTGTGAAAAATATGCTTGCCGATGTATGCGATAAGCCTATAGAAGAACAGCAGGAATATGTTGCTAAAACGTTTGACGAGTGGCGGGGCAGGTTACAACAAGTAGATGATGTGTTGTTTATGGGTGTTAAGATTTAGCTTGTTCTGTATCATTAATATCAATAATATTATTAATGATAGCATAAATGGTTAAGCCCGGAACGGTTTTAATTCCCAGTTTCCGGGTTATATTTTTCCGGTGAGTTACTACGGTGTGACTACTTATAAAAAGTTGGTCTGCAATTTCTTTGTTGGTATAACCCAACGCAATATATTTTACAATGCTTGCTTCACGGGTACTGATTTCTTCTTGTTTCTTCTTCTTTTTATAGGTAGCCTGCTTTTTGTCTATTAAGTGATTTATTTTTTTTAAAATAGTGCTTTGGGTATCATTGTAATATATGATTTCTGCAAATGAGGGTTTAACAGTATCTTGAGGAGGGGTGTTTAATAATGCTATAGTACGGGTTTTACATACATATTTTAATATATCCTCCATTTTGTTGTGCTTAAAAATAGATGGATTAATGATTATAAAATCGGCATCGGTTTTTTTTAAGATATTCTGAGCTTCATCTTCACTATCAATACTGTGAATAACCTTTGTGGATGGTATTTTCGAGATCTCTGCAGCTAATCCTTTTCTTACAAGGAAAGATGTATCACATATAATGAAAGATATGTTAGCCATTGGTTTATTTTTCTGAAAATCTTTTTCGGATCACCCTTTCCATTTCCCGAACCTTAGGTACCAGCACTTTATCTTCAATTCTTGCATGGTCATTTAAATCTTGCTCAAGGGTAAAAAGTTCGTTGAGCAACTTGTTACAAAGCTCAAAGTTCTTAGGTTGAGGTAAATATTTTATAATGATATTTTTTAAGTCGAATAATTTTTCTTCAATATTATCATGCTCACGCTCAAATACATCGATTGAATATTCTTCCATAAGTTTTATGGTTTTTCTTTCGGTTTTTTCCGAAAGAAATGCTTTCTCAATAGCCAGTGTGTATGGAAAAACTACTTCATCTTCACGTTGAGTATGGTTTTTCAATTCCTGCTTATAATCGTTAAAAAATTTTTTAAGTAAGGTAAGATTACTTTTTTGAGTATAACAATTATTAACCATTTGCTCCATTAAATTTTCTATTTCGGGCACTTTTACCTGATGGTAATAATCATGTGTTTTCTTTAAATAATCATTGATTAGCGTAATAGAAAATGATTGAAGATGTTTTTTTGGAAAATAATCTTCGTTTACAAATGTGTTGATTATTTCAAGAAAAAAATCCAGGTCAACCTGATGTTGCCGGCAAATATCTTCAATTGTTTTATCGCCAAAACCCAGTGCTATTTCAAAACGGTTTAGAACCGTAAGTGTGCTGTAATTCAGGTGAATTACATCCGCCATTTTATTGTCTTTGGTAATAATCATCTTATTGGTTTTTCAAATGATATCATCATAACAAAAGAAGGGATTATTTGTTAAATCCATTCTGAAATAATTATTTCAGGGGTACTTTCAGTGTTGCTTTTGTGCTTAGCCCTATCATAAATATAAAAATCAAAGATAAGGGTGTCGTGGACAATTTCCGTAAAATATATTTTGATTTCGATTTCTCCTTTTAAATATTCTCGATAAACACCACCTTCCATGTAAGGTATAATGTAGGATATTGTTGTATCTCGTACAAATTGATTGTTTTCTTTGTAAAACCGGGTAATAAATGTGTTATAAACTTCTGTTGTGGTCGTGTCATTTGCTGATTCCTTATTAGGATCTATGCCAATATCTCCATCTCCATCAATAAAAGAAAATTTTAAGCGGCCAATAATATTTTCAAAACCGTTTTCTGTTTCTTCGGCCAGGGTAAAGCTTTTGAATTTAATTTCCGGAGTATCAGCGTATTGTTCTTCTTTGTCGCATGATAACAGAAACAATAATAATGAAAAAAGAAATAAAATTTTTGTTCTCATTTTTTGTCATTTTTTTCTCATATAAACCTGTACAGGTGCCCCGGTAAAATTAAAATGTTGCCGAAGTTTATTTTCTAAAAAGCGTTTATAAGGCTCTTTGACATATTGAGGCAGGTTACAGAAAAAAGCAAATGAAGGGTAGAAGGTGTTAAGCTGGGTAATGTATTTAATCTTCACAAATTTTCCTTTCACCGATGGGGGAGGATAATTTTTAATTTCCTCGAGCATTATTTCATTAAGCTTTGCTGTGGAAATCTTTTTCTTTCGGTTTTCATAAACTGTTTTTGCCTCTTCTAATACTTTATGGATTCTTTGCTTGTTTACAACCGAAGTAAAGATAATAGGAACATCTGTAAAAGGAGATATTTTTTGTTTTATCTGCTCTTTATATATTTTTGATGTATTATTTTCCTTTTCAATTAAATCCCATTTATTGATTAAGATTACCAGTCCTTTTTTATTCTTTTGAACGAGCTTTAAGATGTTTAAATCTTGCGATTCAATTCCGTGGGTAGCATCAATTAGAAGCAGGCTCACGTCGGCTCTTTCTATTGCTCTTATAGAGCGCAATACGGAATAATATTCGAGATTTTCGCTTACCTTTCCTTTTTTTCGTAATCCGGCAGTATCTACAATATAAAAATCGTGATCAAATTTGTTGTATTTAGTATAGATTGAATCTCTTGTAGTTCCTGAAATAGGAGTAACAATGTTTCTTTCTTCGCCAATAAGTGCATTGATTAAGGACGATTTACCCACATTAGGCCTTCCTACCACAGCATATTTGGGGAGGTCTTCTTCGTCACCTTCATCAAGATTTACATTTTTTATTTCTGTTACTATCTGGTCGAGCAGCTCGCCTGTACCGCTTCCATTAATTGCCGATACACAAACAGGGTCTCCCAGTCCAAATTTATAGAACTCATTCGAATCAACAATTCGTTGGTTATTATCTACTTTATTTACCACCAGGAATACTTTTTTGTTGGTTTTTCTCAGTATTTCGGCCATAGCCTCGTCAAGGTCGGTGATTCCGTTGGTCACATCAACCAAAAAAATGATAACCTGAGCCTCTTCAATGGCAATGTTTACTTGTTTCCTGATTTCTTCTTCAAAAACATCGTCAGAATTACGCACATATCCACCGGTATCGATTACCGAAAACTCTTTGCCTGCCCATTCGGATTTGCCATATAATCTATCACGCGTAACACCGCTTGTTTCATCAACAATAGCTTGTTTGGTTTCAGTTAACCGGTTAAATAAGGTTGATTTGCCTACATTAGGCCTTCCTACAATTGCAACAATCATTTTTTATTCGGTATTAATAAATTAATTTTTCTAAAATTTTATCCAGTAAGTCAAGAATCTCTCTTGCTTCTTTTTTTAGTTGTTCTTTTTGATCTTGTAATTCCTTGTTATTGATTGGATCCATTTTTTTTAATTGCTCTGAAATTTTAAGCGTATTGTTGTGGCATTCCCTTAAATTGTTGGCAAAATCATCATTTTCTTTGGAATCCATTGCAGCAATAAATTTTAGCGAAACACCACCGGTATAATGCTTTAATTCATCGGTATTTATCTCAGGGACGGTTTTGTTGAGACTTTTTATAAAACCAATGCCCTTTACAGTGAAATTATATGTCTTATCTTCAAGCTCTTGCATTTTAATGCTAATTTAAAGGGTATAGCCAAAATCTTTAAGGTCTCTTTCTTTATCTCTCCAGTCTTTGCTCACTTTCACAAAAAGTTCGATAAAAACTTTTTTGCCAAAAAACTGCTCAATGTCTTTCCGTGCTTCGGTTCCTGTTTTTTTCAAAGCTTGTCCTTTGTGTCCAATGATGATCCCTTTTTGCGAAGGTCTTATGACATTTATGGTTGCCGCAATACGCAAAAGTTCTTCGGTTTCTTTAAATTCTTCTACTTCAACTTCTACCGAGTAGGGGATTTCTTTGCGGTAATTGTATAGAATTTTTTCACGAATAATTTCGGACACAAAAAAACGTTCCGTTTTATCGGTTAGCGAATCTTTAGGATAAAAGGCCGGCCCTTCTGGTAACCATTCTAAAATACGCCTAAAAACCTGTTCCAGGTTAAAATTATTTGTGGCTGAAACCGGAATGACTTCTGCCTTGGGTAAAATTTTTTCCCATTTTTCAACTAAAACATTCAGCTCTTCCTGGTTCGATAAATCAATTTTATTAATTAATAGCAGAATAGGTACCTTCGTTTGTAATAGTTTATCAATATATTGCTGATTCTTATCCATTTTTTCAACCACATCGGTAACGTAGAGAAAAATATCTGCATCTTCGAAAGCACTGCCCACAAAGCGCATCATTTTCTCCTGAAGTTTATAGCTTGGTTTTAAAATCCCGGGAGTGTCAGAATATACAATTTGATAATCGTCACTATTTACAATGCCTAAAATTCTATGACGCGTGGTTTGCGCTTTAGGCGTAATAATCGATAACTTTTCTCCAACCATCTGGTTCATAATGGTTGATTTTCCTACGTTCGGATTTCCAATAATGTTTACAAATCCTGATTTGTGTGGCATAAAAGTAAGCTTAAATTTACGTACAAAGATAAGAGAATTTTTATCTATATGGATAGATAATCTTTTTGTTCTGCAGCATGATTTACAAACCGATGGTTAAACTGATTTTATACGAGAAGTTGTCTGCAGTTTTATCAAAAGCATAAGGACCGTAACGGTAAAAAATACCAAATCCGTATCCTAAAATTGATTGAGAAAGGATGTTGTTAATCAGCATTCCACATTCATAATATCCTTTTTCGAAGGATTTTACAGGCGCAGCATATTGATTTGTTTGGCCGGAAAAATCTCCGATACTAAAATTGTTAATTAAGACCAGTTGGGGTGCAAAATTTTCAGTTTTCCATAAGATGCTTCCAAAATTGTGCTTTAAGAAAACAGAAAAAAAACGGTGGGCATAAAACTCGTTCATTCGCATGGTTCCAAAACTGTTTTCGGTTTCCAGGCTAAAAGGCTGATAACTCGCATGTCCGTTGTAGAGTTTGGTTAAGGGAATATCTCCCTCGATGAACCCTCCGACAAGGGTTATGTTGCTATTCCCGATGGTTTTGCTTTTTATTGTTTGGCTGATTCTGGCCTCGTATTTTGTATAATCAAATTCACCTTTTAGCCACTGTGTTCCTTTGATAATGTTGATATTCCATATTGGATACCGGGTGCCCAGCGAATATTTTGTTTTTAACGTTTGCATAAATTTCTCGTTATAAGCATACCGGAATTGTACACCTACCTCGTTAAACCCATATTCGCTGGTTGCTGTTGCAGAGATATCTTCACTTAAATAATTATTGATGCTGGTAATAAACGATTGATTAAAAAACAGGTTTGTTGTAAGGTATTTCAAGCTTAGGAAGCTGAATGATACTTCATATTTTTCTTCCAGATCCATCTCTTCTATCATAAATTTTCGAAAAAAGGCAGAAGACGATAAATCGGGTTGCTCTAAAAAACGGTAGCCGCCTTTTTCTTTTACGTCGTAGGTATATAAAAAATGAAGTTTACTTTCGGTTTTTTGATGAATATTCAATATTAATTCACTACCATATTTCCAGGTTTTATCTTTAAAACCATAACCAAAATAACCACCAATGGAAAAGTATGGTGATATTTTATCATTGGTCATAAGTCCTAAACCAAGCCGGTAGCCTTCATGTCCATTATAATCCATAATCTTATTCAACGGGAGGTCGAAATATTTAACCGGAAGATTCCCATTCATTAATGTTTCCAGAATTGAAATATTTTGTTTCAGCTTAAAAGCTTTGCTTAAGCTGTCGATCATTTGATAGGTTTCTTTATCGATTTCCTGCACTGGCTGAGCCCCTTCGGTACTCCAGTAACTTTCTGGTTGATTGAGTGCATCTTGCGCAACGTTTTCTTTTACCGGAATAAAATCTTCTTTATGAAAATGCGGGTTAACCCGGATGTCTTCGATATATGAAGTCCCATGAGCAACGATATTATATCCGCCCATTTCCGATGAAGCGAATCCATTATTGAAAGTGATTGTTGTCATTAATTCTTTGGGAAACCAATGTTCATTTTCAATGGGTTCATAATTTTGTGTGATTTTAACCGTCATACTCTGATCCTCTTCGATGGTTTGTGCAATAACCGATTGAATAGCATATTTGTTGACGTTTATGTGTAAAAACCCTTTGAGTCCCTCAACGTTTTTTTCTTTTTTGGGGCGGTATGAAATCACATAAATGCTATCCCCTCTCTGGTTGTATAATGTGTCCTGCAGCAGGAAAAAATAATTTGAGGCGCTATTTTCACTGATGGGGTTGAGATAATGTTTGTCTAAAATTTCAAAAAAATCATTATAAAAAGAAAAAGCCTTAACCTGTGATGCAATCAGTGAAAAAACAGGGTCCCTAAACCCTGAAACTTTTGAAGCTACAATCTCTTCTGAATAGATGTCGGGGTGTAAGAACTTTTTTTTATTTATTGTTTCTGTTAATAATAGATGATGATTGGCAGTATCTTTATCCATTGATTCTTTCGTCATTGAATCGGGTGTTATCTTGATTTTTTCTTTAATCGTAAAGTGCATCTTATGATGCGAGGTAAATGCAAACGATTCTAAGTTTTCAGGGTTATTTATTTTCCTGTTTTGAATTACTTTTTCGATGATCTCTTCGGCAGGATTTTTCCCCGGAAGGATATCAACGTTATCTAGATTATAAGTTTTAGGATGTAGCTCAACAATAATGTTTTGTCTGGTGTCCGGTCGAATCAGTATTGTGTCGGGATGATACCCCGGGTATTTAAAGCATAGTTTTTGTCCCGGATGGTGATAATTGATAGTAAATATCCCATCAGTGTTGGTTGTCTTGTCTGATGGTGTATTTTCTATATAAACATTTACAAATGGAAGAGGAACCTTTGTTTTGAAATCGACAACCTTACCTTGTATATTCTGTGCGTAAACAGATTGAACAAAAAAAAGAGCAAGAATAAAAAAAACAATCTTTTTATACATTATAACTTCTTATTTCTTCATGCTGTTTTGTTAGGATGAATGAGAAGAAATATCATTATTTAATGAAAAGACTTCTTTTTTAGATTAGAAATCTCCAGCGGGGTTAAGAACCTCCATTTCCCTCTGGGAAGATTTTTTTTGGTTAATCCGGCAAAATAAACACGGTCAAGTTTTTTTATCTTATACCCTAACGATTCAAAAATGCGACGTACAATCCTGTTTTGTCCTGAGTGTATCTCAATGCCTATTTGTGTTTTATCATCTTCTTCAACATAACTTATGGCATCAGCTTCTATGTAATCTTCGTCCAGTTGTATACCTTCTACAATTTGCACCATATGTTGTTTGATAACGTCTTTATCCAGTACAACGTGGTATATTTTTTTCTTTTTGTATTTTGGGTGTGTAAGTTCTTTGGTAAGTTCTCCGTCGTTGGTTAAAAGTAAAACACCGGTAGTGTTTTTATCCAGCCTGCCTACGGGATATACCCTTTCGGGACATGCATTTTTTACCAGGTCAATTACGGTTCTGCTGGCGTGTTTGTCTCTAACTGTTGAGATAACATCTTTTGGCTTATTGAGTAGTATATAGACTTTTTTTTCGCGGCTTACTGCTGTGCCTTTATAACGAACAACATCTTTTGGTAAAACTTTAACACCCAGTTCGGTTACTTTTTCTCCATTTACGGTGATGAGCCCTTTTTGAATTAAATCATCTGCTTCGCGGCGTGAACAAACTCCGGAATTGGCAATATACCGGTTTAGCCTTATGGGTTCATTAAATCTTTTAGGCTTTTCCCCGGGTTTTTTATATGGTTTGGTTGATTTATCAAATTTTCTTTTTGGCTTAGCCGATTTTTTATTTTTTTTATTTTCCATGTCTCTACTCTAATGGTTTAAGTGATAGGTGATTTAATGCTTTCTGCAAAGTTAATATAAATATTGGTCGCTGATATTCATTTTGGACATTATATTACTTGTTTTAAATTTTTCTTGTTAAAATGTTTTAAAATATCTTCTAAGTAAAACGAATGATCTATCTTTAATGGATTTTTTAAACGTTAAAACTAAAATTAAGTCTAATTAACATGACCTTGATAAAATCAATATCAGGAATACGGGGAACAATAGGGGGTAATGCGGGTGAAGGGTTAAGCCCGCTTGATACTGTGAAATTTGTTTCAGCTTACGGGCAGTGGATAAAAAATAACCATAAAGAAACTAAATGTAAAGTGGTCGTTGGGCGTGATGCCAGGATATCCGGAGAGATGGTTAATCATCTGACTGTTGGTACATTAATGGGGCTGGGTATTGATGTGGTAAACATTGGAATGGCCACAACCCCAACCACAGAAATCGCCGTTACCGAAGAGAATGCACAGGGAGGAATAATCCTGACAGCAAGTCATAACCCCAAACAGTGGAATGCATTAAAATTACTGAACGAAAAGGGCGAGTTTTTATCAGCAGAAGAAGGAAAAGTAATATTGGATTTGGCTGAAAAAGAAAATTTCACCTATGCAGTAGTCGATAATTTAGGAGAATATTCAGAACGAACCGATATACTGGATATTCATATTCAGAAGATTATTGATTTACCTTTGGTGGATATGGAAGCTATAAAAAAAGCAGCATTTGCTATTGCTGTTGATGCTGTAAATTCTGTTGGAGGAATAGCTATTCCAAAGTTGCTAAAAGCACTGGGTGTTAAAGAAGTTATTGAATTATATTGTGATGCTACGGGTGATTTTCCTCATAATCCGGAACCTTTACCTGAGCATTTAACACAAATTTCAAAGGTTGTTAAAGACCAGAAAGCGCATCTGGGTTTTGTGGTTGATCCGGATGTCGACCGTTTGGCTATAATAAACGAGGATGGAACCATGTTTGGTGAAGAGTACACGCTGGTTGCTGTAGCCGATTATATCCTGCAAAATAAAAAAGGAAATACGGTGTCGAACCTTTCATCATCCAGAGCCTTACGTGATATTACCGAAAATCATGGAGCAAGCTATTTTGCCTCAGCGGTAGGCGAGGTAAATGTGGTAAAAAGTATGAAAGAGCATGACGCGGTAATTGGCGGTGAAGGAAATGGAGGCGTTATTTATCCTGACATCCATTATGGTCGGGATGCACTGGTTGGTATTGCCTTGTTTTTAACACATCTGGCAAAATCAGGAGAAACATGCTCTTCTTTAAAAAAATATTATCCGCAATATGCAATTATTAAGAATAAAATGCAGCTTACTCCCGAGATGGATGTGGATAAGGTTTTATTAGCGGTTAAAAATAAATATGCACACCACAAAGTTCTAACGATTGATGGCATAAAAATAGAATTTGATCACGGCTGGGTACATTTACGAAAATCAAATACCGAACCCATCATAAGAATTTATGCCGAAAGTAAGGATGCTGAGAGTGCAAATAAGCTGGCAAGTGACGTGAAAGATGAAATACAAAAAATAATCTAACATCAAATTATTATAACGAATGAAACGAAAATATTATATTTTAATTATTATCTCTTTGGTGATTGTTGTAGCAATTATTTATTTCAGTTCAGGCAAAGAACAAATTCAAAAACAACTTACCGTAAATGTTGAAAAAGGAGAGTTTGAAATATTAGTTACAGTAACTGGTGAATTGCAGGCTATAAGTTCGGTTGATATTATGGGACCATCCGAATTGAGAAACAGCAGAAGTATACGAATAAGGGATATTAAGATTCAGGATTTGATCCCTGAGGGAACTGTCGTAGATTCGGGCGATTATGTAGGTGCTCTTGATCGATCAGAGGTTGGGACTACGTTAAAAGATTTTGAAGATGAATTGGAAACTGTAGAGTCACAGTATCTTAAAACAAAACTTGATACGACCATGCAACTGCGGGAGTTAAGGGATCAATTGGTTAACCTGAGGTTTGCATTGGAAGAAAAACAGATTGTGTTGGATCAAAGTAAATTTGAACCACCGGCAACCATCAGACAGGCAACGATTGATCTTGAAAAAGCGCAACGTGCTTTCGAGCAGGCAAAAGATAATTATCTGTTAAAAGAACAACAGGCAAAAGCCAATATGCGTGAAGCTACCATTGAGCTGGAAAAAGCACAAAGAAAAGTTCGGGAGTTAAAAGGTGTATTGAATAAATTTACCATTTTTGCTCCGCAAGGCGGAATGGTTATTTATAAAAAAGAGTGGAGCGGTCAAAAAAGAAAGGTGGGGTCAATGATTAGTCCGTGGGACTTAACCGTAGCTACGTTACCCGATCTTTCAGCCATGGCTTCTAAAACGTATGTTAATGAAATAGATATCAGTAAAATAAAGAAAGGACAAAAAGTACGAATAGGTGTAGATGCATTTCCTGATAATAAATATTCCGGAGTTGTTGCTGATGTAGCAAATATTGGAGAACAGCTACCCAATACGGATGCTAAAGTTTTTGAGGTGATTATCGAGGTTGATCAAACAGACAGTATTATGCGACCTGCCATGACTACAAGCAATCAGATTATTACAGATGTTTATGAGAATGTGTCTTATATTCCTTTAGAAGCTCTCCATAATGAGGATAGTTTAACCTTTGTGTATACAACAACCCATAAAAAACAAATTGTTGTAACCGGGGCGTCGAATGAAAACTTTATTATTATTGAACAAGGGTTGAATGAAGGAGATGAAATATATCTGTCTATTCCAGAAAACAGGGATAAATTTAAGCTTGCCGGCGAAGAATTAATTCCAGTTCTTCAAGAACGTGAAAGGTTGAAAAGAGAAAAACAAGATAACAGTAAAAGGCCTGTGGATGAACCTAAAAGGCCAATGTCCGGTAAAAGAAGACAACAATAATTGGTGGAGAAATGTTTAGAAGATATTTTCATGATATAGAGATAGCCATTGAATCCCTGTTGGATAATAAGTTGAAATCTGTGTTAACAGCACTGGGAATAATCTTTGGTACAGCAGCTGTTATCAGTATGTTAGCCATTGGAAACGGAGCTCAACAGGAGATCCTGGAACAGATTAAGATGGTTGGGGTTAATAATATTGTAATAACTCCTGTTATCGACCTTACAGAAGAGGGAAGTGGAGAAAGTAGCAGCAGTGAAAATGGCGAAACAAAAAAAGAAAGATTTTCTCCGGGATTAACCATGGAGGACATAAATGCTATAAAAGATATTGTTCCATCGGTTCATAAAATAACCCCTGAAATAGTTGCTAACTCATATGTTGTACAAAGTGGGAAAAGAGTTGCTGCTAAGGTGATTGGTGTGGATAACGACTATTTTGATGTTTATAATATTAACCTTGAAAGAGGAAACTTTTTTAGCGATACGCAAATTGAAAAGGGTTTGCCGGTTTGTGTAATTGGTGCTAATATTAGTGCAAAAGTGTTTAGCGATGTTGATCCTGTAAATAAATACCTGAAATTTGGACATGTTTGGTTAAAAGTGGTTGGTGTTTTAAAAAAAACAGATGTTAATCTTTCGGCTGCCGAAAATATGGGGGTAAATATCGTGAACGATAATGTTTATATTCCGGCACAAACCATGTTGCTGCGTTATAAAAACAGGGCTTTGGTTAATTCTAAAAGCTTGCAGGGTGGTTCAGCAAGGGGTGGCCGTTTCTTTTTTACATTTTCGGGAGGTCAGGAAGAAACATCGTCTAATTATCACCAGTTAGATAAAATTATTGTACAGGTTCATGAAACCGAACAACTTACTACAACTACCGAAATATTGAGCCGGATGCTATTTCGCAGGCATATGGAGGTTAAAGATTACGAAATAACCGTCCCTGAGTTATTGCTAAAACAACAACAGCGGACCAAAGATATTTTTAATATTGTACTTGGAGCTATTGCCAGCATTTCTTTAATTGTTGGGGGAATTGGAATTATGAATATTATGTTTGCCACGGTAATGGAACGAATTAAAGAAATTGGAATTCGCCTGGCCCTGGGAGCTAAGAAAGCCGATATTATTGCGCAATTTTTATCTGAAGCCATTCTGATTAGTGTGTCGGGTGGACTCATTGGTGTTTTTCTGGGCATTGTTTTCTCTAAGCTAATTACCAAATTTGCAGATATACTTACCATCGTGTCTCCAGGAGCTGTAATCATAGCTTTTGGTGTTAGTGCTATTATTGGTGTTATTTTTGGATTTTCTCCTGCCAAGAGAGCCGCTGAAAGAGATCCCATTGAATCGTTAAGGTATGAATAAATTATTTTTTAGGTTATGAGTAAACAAAAGTTTTTTAAAACGATAATATTTATTTTTGTTGGTATAATTTTTATGTTTAAAGGTAAAGCCCAACCTTCCTTCACCGAAAAACTAACCTTTGATGAGGTAGTGCAGCTAGCCCGTAAACAGTCGCCCGATGCAATTATGGCAAAACATCGTTTTAGGGCAAGTTACTGGGAGTTTAGAACGTATAAAGCCGATTATTTGCCCAATTTATCGCTTAGCTCTACATTCCCTGAGTTTAGCCGAGCCATCAAGAAATATCAAAATGCTGACGGAACCTATACTTATGTTGAAGATAATCTAAACAGTTCTACAGTAAATTTAAACCTTAGGCAAAATGTGGGTTTTACAGGCGGACAAATTTTTGCCACCTCAAACCTTACCCGCCTCGATGAGTTTGGCGATAGCGATGTGAATACATCTTATTTGTCAACACCCATTAGTATAGGCTACAGGCAACCTGTGATGTTTTATAACGAGTATAAATGGCAAAAGAAGATTGAGCCCTTAAAATACGAAGAGTCCAAAAAAGAGTATATCACATCCCTTGAAAATGTAGCGCTTAAAGCTGTAAGCTATTTTTTTGATTTGGCGCTTGCTCAACAAAACCTTCAAGTGTCTGAAATTAATTATTCAAATGCCGATACTCTATATCAAATTGCCGAAGGGAGATATAATATCGGGACTATTGCTGAAAATGAGCTCATGCAGATGGAGCTAAGCTTGCTTAATGCAGGATCCGAGTTAAATGCAGCAAGAGTTGATCTTGAAATTAAAAAATTTCAACTGCGCTCATTCCTTGGATTTAATGAGAAAGTAGATTTAAAATTGATTATTCCTAAAGAAATTCCTGAATTAACCGTTGAGGTTGAAGATGCACTGGCAAAGGCAAACGAAAATAATCCCGACATCATTGCATTTGATCGACAGCTGATTGAGGCAGAACGGGATGTGGCCAAAGCCAAATCTGAAAAAGGGTTGCGAGCTGATTTATTTGCAAGTATAGGATACACCCAGCAATCGCAGGAATTTTCAAATGTTTACGTAAATCCTCAGGATCAACAAAGATTTACTCTTGGCCTTGAAGTCCCGATATTAGATTGGGGACTGGGACGCGGACGTTACAAAATGGCACAATCGAGTCAGGAAGTCATTAAAACAACCGTTGAGCAGGCTAAAACCGATTTTGAGCAGAATGTTTATCTAAATGTTATGCAATTTAATTTGCAGGACGATCAGGTAGTCATAGCCGCAAAGAGTGATACTATTGCTCAAAAACGATATGACATGACTAAACAACGGTTTTTAATAGGAAAGGTAGATGTGCTCGATTTAAATGTTGCCCTTTCGGAGAAAGATGGAGCCAAAACCAATTATATTGCGGCTTTAAGAAAATACTGGTCGAATTATTATACCCTCCGTAAAATTACGCTTTATGATTTTTTAGAAGATAAACCACTCGATGCAAATTATGACCAATTGATTGAATAAAATAAGCAAAGAAAGATGAGATAGAGATATTTATTTTGAAATCTGTTCATCTTAAATCTTTTTAAAAGGGTGTTTCTAAAAAATAATTTTATCTTTGCACGATAATTTGTATAGAAAGTAAAATAGTATTAGTAAAATTTATAAAACAGAATAACAAATGCAGATTAAAGGAGCTATTAAGTTTTTGGCTGGTGCGTTAGCCGTAATATGTATTTATTACCTTTCGTTTACCTGGGTTACAACACGCATTTATAATGATGCAGAAGAGTATGCAACTGAGTATGCAGCGAATCATCCCGACGAAGATGTTGAAATTAACGATTTAGAATATCAATATCTTGATTCATTATCGGGTGAGGTTGTTTATAACCTTGGAATAAGAAAATACACATTTAGAGAATGTCAGGAAAGAGAGATTAATCTTGGCTTAGACCTTAAAGGGGGAATGAATGTAGTGCTTGAAATATCGGTTGAGGATATTATCAAAGCGTTGGCCAACAATAGTACTGACTCAACTTTCCGTGAAGCCATAAGTTTGGCTAATGAATACAGGATGGAAAGCCGCGAGGATTATATTACCTTATTTGGAAGGGCATTTAACGAAATTGATCCTGATGCTCGTTTGGCAGCTATTTTTAATACCATTGAGTTAAAAGATAAAGTTGATTTTAATTCAACCAACGAAGAGGTGTTAGATGTAATTCGTGCGGAAGCTCAAGATGCTATTGATAACTCATTTAACATTCTTCGTAGTCGTATCGACCGTTTTGGGGTTGTTCAACCCAATATTCAAAGAATGGAAGCTGCCGGTAGAGTGATGGTTGAGTTGCCCGGAGTAAAAGACCAGGAACGTGTTCGGGACCTGTTGCAGGGAACTGCAAATCTTGAGTTCTGGGAAACCTATAATAATACCCAGATTTATCCCTTTTTACTTCAGGCGAACGAGAGAATTCATACAATAGAGCAGGCGCAAAAAGAAATGGAGAAAGAAGAAACCTCCGAAGAAGTTGAGGTTGTTGAGGAAGTAGCTGATGAGTTAGATGCCGAAGAAGAAGTAGTAGAAGAAGATTTGTCATTGCTGGATCAAATTGAATCTGAAGAGACAGAACAGGATTCTGCCTCCTTAACAGATGATCAACTTTCTGAAAGATATCCATTATTTTCTATATTAAGACCTAGCATTAATCCACGAACCAATCAACCGATGGAAGGTTCTGTTATTGGTATGGCTCATTATAACGATACATCGAAAGTAAATGCTTACCTGAATATGAAGCAGGTTCGTTCTATATTCCCTCGTGATATCAGCTTTAAGTGGCATGTTAAACCCTATAAACATGATGATACGGAAAGTTTCTATGAATTACATGCTTTAAAAATTACCGGAAGGGATGGTAAACCACCACTTGACGGTGATGTAGTTACCGATGCCCGGTCTGAATTCGACCAGAATACGGGTAGTGCAGAAGTTTCTATGACCATGAATGCTGACGGGGCTAAAATATGGGCACGTTTAACTAAAAATAATGTGGGTAATTTTATTGCCATAGTACTTGATGATTACGTTTATTCTGCCCCACGGGTGAATCAGGAAATTACAGGTGGACGTTCTTCTATCTCCGGAGATTTTACCGTTGAGGAGGCAAAAGACTTAGCTAATATCCTAAAATCAGGTAAATTGCCTGCTCCGGCTCGAATTATACAGGAAGAAGTAGTTGGCCCATCACTTGGACAGGAAGCCATTAATGCGGGTATGAAATCATTCTTTATTGCCTTTATTTTGGTAATGATTTATATGATTTTCTACTTTAGCCGTAAAGCCGGCCTGGTAGCCGATATTGCGTTAATCATAAACATGTTTTTTATATTAGGTGTATTAGCATCACTAGGGGCTGTATTAACATTGCCCGGTATTGCAGGTATTGTTTTAACCATTGGTATGTCGGTAGATGCGAATGTGCTTATTTATGACCGTATACGTGAAGAACTGGCTGCAGGAAAAGGGGTTAAATTAGCCGTTAAGGATGGTTATAAAAATGCTTATTCGGCCATTATCGATGCCAATGTTACCACATTATTAACGGCAATTATTTTATATACCTTTGGTACAGGCCCGATTAAAGGTTTTGCTACAACATTATTGATTGGTATCATTACTTCTTTATTTACTGCGATTTTCTTAACCCGCTTAGTTTTTGAGTGGTACTTGAAACGAAATAAAGAAATAACTTATTCAACGAAAATAACCGAAAATATATTAAAAAATCCAACTTTTAAATTTCTTGAGAAACGTAAGATTGCTTATGTAGTTTCTGCCGTTTTAATATTTATTAGTCTTGGTTCATTATTTACCAAAGGATTAAATCAGGGCGTGGATTTTACCGGTGGACGAACCTATGTTGTCCGTTTTGAAGAACCCGTAAATACGGTTGAAATATCGAAAAACCTTGGAGAAGTATATGGACATGCACCGGAGGTTAAAGTTTTTGGAGATGATAACCAGGTGAAAATAACTACCAAATATCGTATCAACGAAGACGCTGTTGATGTTGATCAGGATGTTGAAGCTAAGCTGTTTGAAGGGTTAAAACCTTTTATACAAGATGATATTACTTTCGATGATTTCAATTCGAATTATAAAATGAGTTCGCATAAAGTAGGTGCCACAATTGCTGCGGACATTATTTATAAGTCGCTGGTTGTGATTGTTTTAGCATTAATCATGATGTTCGTTTACATTTTCATCCGGTTTAAAAACTGGCAATATGGTTTGGGAGCTGTTACAGCACTTATTCACGATGTGTTAATTGTTCTCGGTATATTTTCATTATTTGCCGGAATATTACCATTCTCACTGGAAATAGACCAGGCATTTATTGCGGCCATACTTACCGTAGTAGGTTACTCGGTTAACGATACCGTGGTTGTATTCGACCGTGTTAGAGAGTATACAACACTTTATCCAAAACGCGATCGTCATTCTATTATTAATAGTGCTTTAAACGGGACCTTAAGTCGTACGTTTAATACCTCTATTACCACATTTGTAGTATTGTTAACCATTTTCTTATTAGGAGGTGAGGTAATTCGTGGCTTTGTATTTGCGTTATTAATAGGTGTTGTTGTAGGTACCTACTCATCACTATTTATTGCTTCTCCGGTGGTTTACGATACCGTACATAAAGATGCGAATAAAAAGAAAAAATAAAAGTTAAACATAACAATAATTCAAAAAGCTCCATATAAATGGGGCTTTTTTGTTATTGGAACAAAATGTATATTTGTAAAAATTTTAATTTATGAACTGGGTATTTCTTTTTATTAGCGGACAAGAGATCTTTATTATACTATTGGTCGTTTTGTTACTTTTTGGAGCCAATAAGATTCCTGAAATAGCTCGCGGATTAGGCAAAGGAATGCGCGAATTTAGAAAGGCTGCAGATGACATCAAGCGCGAAATGAATAACCATACCGATGATATTAAAAGGGATTTTAAAGATCCGGATGATAATATAAAAGAAACAAACGACGACCTTAAAGGATAATCTATGGATTTGTTTTTACTTCTTGTCGGATTATTTTTATTAATATTTAGTGGAGATTTTTTAGTACGGGGTAGTGTTTCACTTGCTGCCCATTTTAAAGTATCTAAACTGGTAATTGGAGTTGTAATTGTTTCACTAGGAACATCCGCACCTGAATTGGTTGTTAGTTTAGATGCAGCATTAAAAGGACATCCCGATATTTCTGTCGGTAATGTAATAGGATCAAATATTGCAAACATTGCCTTGATTTTAGGATTAAGTGCTTTAATAAGCCCAATTAAAGTTCAAAAGAAAGGAATTCATTTAGACTGGATTGTAATGATGGTCGCCAGCTTTTTGTTGCTCTTTTTTAGTCTTAATCTTAAGTTACAATTTTTTGAGGGTGTTTTAATGGTTACTTTATTAGCGCTTTATATTTTCTGGTCCATTAGAAAATCACGGAAAGAAAAACTAGCCTCACTGGAAACATCCCCAAAACCACAATATAAACTTTGGTTATCATTCATTTTTGTGTTGATTTCTACGGCAGGCCTTATATATGGCGCAGAATTTCTGGTAAGGGGTGCCTCGGCTATTGCCATAAAAATGGGTGTTGACGAAAGAGTAATATCTGTTTCGGTTATTGCCCTGGGTACTAGTTTGCCCGAGCTGGCTACTTCGATAGCTGCTGCAGCCCGAAAAGAAATGGATGTATTTATTGGAAATATTATCGGCTCTAATATTTTCAATATTTTTGCTATACTTGGCTTAACAAGCATAATTACAACCATTGATGTTAATCCTATGGCGATAAAATTTGATATTATCTGGATGCTTGCTTTAGCTTTGCTGTTGTTTGTATTTTTATTGCCCTTGCGAAAAGGAACCATTTCACGCTGGAAAGGAATGACTTTTTTAACTATTTATGTCACATACATATATCTTGCTTTTACCACGGGAATACTTTAATTTTATGGGTTTAATGTAAGATACGATTGCTGAAGAAAAGAAAATATTTATGATTATTGCAAAAAATATTACCAAATCCTATGGCGATTTGCAAGTCCTTAAAGGGATTGATTTAACCGTTGAAAAAGGAGAAATTATTTCTATTGTTGGCCCAAGTGGTGCAGGAAAAACGACTTTTTTACAAATTCTGGGTTCGTTGTCACGTCCAGGTTCCGGCGAAGTGTTATACGATAAGGTGAACATCAGTAAGTTAAGAGATCGACAACTGGCAGCTTTCCGTAATCAAAATATTGGGTTTGTTTTTCAGTTTCATCACTTACTCCCTGAATTTACAGCTTTAGAAAATGTGTGTATTCCGGCTTTTATCAATAAAATATCTAAAGTACAAGCTGAAGAAAAAGCCAAAGAAATTCTTGATTTCCTAAAACTGAGTCATCGACTCGATCATAAACCGAAGGAATTATCGGGAGGTGAACAGCAAAGAGTGGCTGTTGCCCGAGCATTGATTAATGATCCAAAAGTAATTTTTGCCGATGAACCATCCGGTAATCTTGACACTCAGAATAAAAAGGAATTGCATGGGTTGTTTTTTTCCTTGCGTAAAAAATACAATCCGGCCATTGTTATTGTTACCCATGATATTGAGCTGGCCGATACTGCTGACCGGAAACTTACCATGAAAGACGGATTTTTTACCGGGAAATAATGGAGAACAGAGTTTTAAAAGAATTTCTCAACGAAAAGGCCGATAAATATAACCATCCGGATTTTATCCAAACCGACCCGATTCAAATTCCTCATCTTTTTAATGATAATGCCAATAGAGAAATATCCGGATTTTTTGCTGCTACAATAGCCTGGGGACAGCGAACAACCATCATTAAAAATATGTATCAGCTGATGAACTTAATGGACAATGCCCCTTATGAATTTATCCTGAACTTTAAAACCAATGATTTGGGTCGCTTCAGCCATTTTAAGCACCGAACGTTTAACGGAGAAGATTGCGTGTTTTTTATCCGGTCGTTAAGAAATATTTATTTGAAACATGGTGGATTGGGAAACCTATTTCAAAAACTGTATTTACAGCACAAAAATATAGTTGAGGTGCTGAGTCATTTCCGTAACCTGTTTTTTGAAATTTCACACCCCGATAGAACGCAAAAGCATGTAGCCAATGTATTAAAAGGAGCATCAGCAAAAAGACTGAATATGTATCTCCGGTGGTTTGTGCGTAATGATAATCATGGTGTTGACTTTGGACTGTGGGATAAAATCCCCATGAGCAGTTTATATATTCCATTGGATGTGCATACCGGAAATGTTGCCCGGAAATTGGGATTGCTGAAAAGAAAGCAAAACGACTGGAAAGCAGTGAATGAATTAACAGAGAGTCTGAGGAAGTTTGATCCTGTTGACCCCATCAAGTACGATTTTGCATTGTTCGGACTGGGTGTTTTTGAAAAGTTCTAATAAAAGCTATTCATTATGGCAAATGATTATTTTAAATTCAAACAATTTACTATTTATCAGGATAAATGTGCCATGAAAGTAGGTACTGATGGTGTTTTGCTGGGTGCATGGGCGAGTGTTGAAAACGCAGATAAAGTCCTTGATATTGGAACGGGTACCGGATTAATTGCTTTAATGCTGGCACAAAGGTCAAACGCTACCGTTGATGCTATTGAAATAGACTTAAATGCTTGTGAGCAAGCGCAGAAGAATGTTAATCGCTCGGCATGGACTGACAGAATCAATATTATACATCAATCCTTTCAGGATTTTGCAAAAGGTGTCGCAGTAAATTATAACCTGATTGTTTCTAATCCTCCTTATTTTCAAGATTCATTAACTGCTCCACGGGAAAACAGGACTAAAGCAAGGCATAATACCGAACTACAGTTAACAGATATTTTAAATGGAACATTGAATTGTCTGTCTGAATCGGGAACCTTAAGTCTGATTTTACCTTATGTGGAAGGCAATTTATTTATTGCTAAAGCGGCTGAGCAGGGATTATATTGTGTACGTAAAACAAATGTTTTGCCCAAACCGGGCAGAAAACCTAAAAGATTGCTACTTGAATTTCAAAAATTTCAGAAGCCTCTTGCCGAAGAGCATTTAGTCATTGAACTCAGTAAACGGCACGAATATTCAGAAGCTTATAAAAAACTGACCAGCGATTTTTATTTGGCTTTTTAGAATTTTTATTATTTTATAGTTAGTTTCTATTATCCCGACCATCATCTGCCAAGCCGCTCCATGTGGTTAGGCAGATAGAAAGCTAAATGTGGGATTCCAGCTTTGTTAAACTCAGCGCTAACCCGGAAACGATTTCAAATATTCATCAAATACATTTAAAGCTTCCGGCATATTTTTACGGGCAAATCCTATTCTGAAATTATTTCCTTGATAATCGTAAACAGAAGCTGGAAGGAGCATGACTCCTTTTTTTTCAACTAAATCAACACAAAAGTGGTTTACATCCATGTTGCTTTTGAGTTCAGGAAAAGCAATCGGACCTGCTTTGGGTTTGTTCCACTCAAAAAAGTGATTGAAATGTGCAAAAAATAGATCAAGTTTTTCCAGGTTGTTTTTAATGATTTGCAGGTTCCGTTGAATAATTTGTTTCTTGGCTCTTAGCGCTATAATAGCAAGTATTTCGCTGGGGGCACTACTGCAAATGGTTGTGTAGTCTTTAAAAGCCAAAAATTTGTTGAGCAGGTTGCTGTTCCTGGTAACTAACCATCCGATTCTTAATCCTGCCAGGGCAAAACTTTTTGACATTCCGAACAGAGAAACGGCATTTTCGTATAAATCACATGCCGATGTGTTTTGGTCAGCATTATCATACTCAAGAAAACGGTACATCTCATCCGAGAAAATAATGATATCCTTTGATTTGGCCAGGTTAATGATTTCTTTGAGTTCATCTTCTTTTATTGTTGCTCCTGTGGGATTATGGGGGAAATTGATGACGATTAACCGGGTATCATCCCTTACAAGTTTTTTTAAATCCTGAATATCGAAAAAGAATCCGTTTTCTTCCCTGGGCGTCCATGGGGATACTTCGCATCCAATGGCATTTGCTACTTCATATAGAGATTGGTAACCGGGATAGGTAGTGATTACATGATCCCCTTTTTTTACGAAGCAGTTCATTGCAATAAAAATTCCTTCTTCGGGTGCTGTAATAAGGACATCTTTTGATTGGATCGTTTGGTATAACCCGGCAACTTCTTCGCGCAAAACAGGGTGCCCCTGCGATTCGGTATATCCCAGTTTAAGGTTATTCCATCGTTTTAATGAATCATTATCCGCTATGGATAGTAGCTCGTTGAGTGATAGAGGTTCACAATCCGAAGAGGATAAAAGATAAGGGGTTGAGAATTCGTATCGGGCAAAATATCTTTCCAGCTTAAAATCTTTAATTTTCATGATTTGTTTTTCCCGTTAATAATTAAAGTAAAGGTATAATATTTACCATTCAATAAAAAAGCCATCAGGTTTAAATCCCTGATGGCTCTGAGGTATAATATTTGAAAAAATCAATTAATCTAAATCTTTCTCTTCTTCAATAAAATTGATTCCAAACTCTTCTAACTCATTTAGTACCGGCTCATAAACATCTTTCATGGTAGGAACAACCACTCCTCGACGTTCAATAACACCTGTGAGTAATAATTTTGTGGCAATGGCTACAGGTATTCCAACGGTAATAGCCATGGCTGTATGTACCTGATCTTTGCCTCTTACAACCAGCGATGATTTGATGCGTTTGTTCCTTCCGTTTACCGAATAATCAAACTGGTGTTGCATGGCAATCATGTCCTTGTCATTTTCACCCAGGGCCCACTTTTCTTCCAGTAGTTGTTGAAGAATCTGTGCAGGGGTGACATCAGCCATATTTATTTTTTTATTTTCGAAAATACCAAGCCATACTAATTTCTTAAATATTTCTGATTCCTGATCTATTCCTGTATAATCGCATATTTTTTGTTCTACAGGGTCTTTTTCATTAAACGGAAGAAAGAGGTTGATAAACTCCCGGTAGGTTAGGTTTTTAGAATTTTTTATAGTGAAAGTATCATCTGTTAAGCCGAGTTGAACAAAAACATCCCATGCAGCACAGTATCCGGGGCGGCGCAATGTTCCTCGTAAAATGGTCGGGATATCTTGAAGATTGTATGTTTCCCGGTAGCTTAATGAATCCCTGTTGGGATACATCTCAAACTCACCAACCTCCAATATAGAGACTTTTTCTGTTCTTCGGAACAGTTGATTGTAAGGAACAAATTTATATTTACCGTGGTCAATATATTGAGCCGTTGACTGACCGGCAACAACTACATTTCTGGGATTCCATGTAAATTTATAATTCCATGGATTGTTATCATATTCAGGAGCAACCAGTCCTCCGGTGCTGGATTTAAAAGCCTGCATTTTTCCGCCTTTAGCTTTTATTTCATCAATTACTTTCATGGCTGACATATGGTCAATCCCCGGATCAACACCAATCTCATTTAAGAGTAATATATTTTTTTCTAATGCTTTTTCATGTAACGATTTTACTTCCTTCGAAACATATGAAGCAGTTATCATGTGTTTGCCAAACTCAACACATCTTTCGGCCACCAAATGATGAAAACGAGCCGGTAACATGGAAATAACCACATCGGCATGTTTAATTTCATCAATGCGTTGGGATTCGTTAAACACATCAAACTTAAATGCTTCGCCGTTTTCATGATTATCTATTTTTCGTTGGGCTGTTTCAACCGACATATCTCCTACACGTACCTTCCATTTATATTCTTTTGAATGGTCGAGCAGGTATTTAATTAAACTGGAGGAAGAAAGTCCGGCTCCTAAGATTACTATTTTTTTCATAAAATGATTCGTGTTTGGGTTAATTTCATTTAGTAGCTGCTAATGTAAAATTATTTTTGAGCAAGAAAAATGGTTTTTAACAGTTAAGTATAAAAATTTAAAGGGGTAACCTAAAGTCCGTCTTGCAAGTCAATGATTATCAGCATTTAAGCAAGAATTAAAAATGTGATTTTAAATGCATAAAAAAAATGTTATCATTCAATTTCAACGTACTATGATTTTGTTTCTAAGAAAAAGTTGCTACTTTTACGACCAACGGAAAAATTAACCCTAAAAATTTTACCTGAGAAAAAAAATGTGAATTTTTTAGTCCTTGTGCAAACAAGGGCTTTTTTTATGCCCTAACGAAAGAGTCAGTTTGTTCTGATTAAAATGATTAGCGGGTATACTATGCTTTTCTTCGGGCATATTGAAAAAAAATAAAAGATGTAAGTAAATTGTTAAATAATAAATTGTTTGAAAGCTGAAATTTTGTTAAAAATTCCCTTTTTTTGTGTATTAAATAGAGTTGATTTGTTATAATCAAAAGAATAAGGAGAAAAAATTGTCTGTAGAAAAGAAATACGCTGAAACACCCTTGATGAAGCAATATTATCAGGTAAAACAAAAACATCCTGATGCGATATTGTTATTTCGTGTAGGGGATTTTTATGAAACTTTTGGCGAAGATGCTATAAAAACAGCCGAAATTCTTGGTATTACACTTACAAAAAGAGCCAATGGCACAGCTTCCTCTGTTGAACTGGCGGGGGTTCCTTACCATGCGCTCGACACTTATTTACCTAAGTTGGTGCGTGCCGGTCAAAGAGTGGCCATCTGTGAGCAGTTAGAAGATCCGAAGAAAACCAAAAAAATTGTTAAACGCGGTGTTACCGAACTGGTTACTCCCGGTGTTTCGTTAAACGATAATGTCCTGGAACATCGCGAAAATAATTTCCTGGCCTCTGTTCATCTGGATAAAAATTTGGGTGGTGTGGCATTTCTTGATATTTCGACCGGTGAGTTTCTTACCGCCGAAGGCAGTTTCGAATATATTGATAAGCTGCTCAATAGTTTCCATCCTAAGGAAGTGTTGTTTGAACGAAGTAAGCAGCAGCAGTTTATTCAGCTGTTTGGGGATAAGTTTTATACCTATAAGCTTGATGATTGGGTGTATACCGAAGAAAATACTACGGATAAATTACTTAAAAAGTTCCAAACATCATCGTTAAAAGGTTTTGGTGTGCAGGATTTAAAATTGGGGATTGTCGCTGCCGGTTCAATTTTACAATATCTTGAAATCACTCAACATGAGAAATTACAACATGTAGCGACATTATCACGTATCGAAGAAGATCATTATGTCTGGCTCGATAAATTTACCATCAGAAATCTTGAACTTTTTTATTCAATCAACGAAGGTGCAAAGACGTTAATCGATGTTATTGATCAAACCATTTCGCCCATGGGTGCACGTTTACTAAAACGGTGGGTTGCTTTACCATTAAAAGATGAAGTTCCCATTAAAGAACGTCACGACATTGTTGATTTTTTATTGCATCATCCCGATTTCAAAGACTTATTAGCTGATCATATTAAAGAAATAGGGGATCTGGAGCGGATAGTTTCTAAAGTGGCTACAGGCCGTGTAAATCCTCGCGAGGTAGTGCAGCTTAAACATGCTTTAACAGCTATCGAACCGATTAAGAAAGCTTGTTTAAATACCCAAAATGAAGCGTTAAAAAAGATTGGTGATCAGTTAAATCCGTGTAGTACGATTCGGGATCGCATTGCCAAGGAATTACGTCCCGATCCTCCTGCTTTGCTAAGTAAAGGCAATTATATGGCTGAGGGTGTTTCGGATGAATTGGATGAATATCGAAAATTAGCTTTTTCGGGGAAAGATTATTTAGTTCAAATTCAGCAACGGGAAATTAAACGAACAGGAATACCATCATTAAAAATTAGTTTTAATAATGTTTTTGGCTATTATATAGAAGTAAGGAATACCCATAAAGATAAAGTTCCGTCCGATTGGATCAGGAAACAAACACTGGTAAGCGCCGAAAGATATATTACAGAAGAACTAAAAGAGCTGGAAGTGAAAATTTTGGGTGCTGAAGAAAAAGCCCTTGATTTGGAGCAAAAGCTATTTGTTGAATTAGTTACAAGCCTTGGGGATTATATCTCGGCAATACAGCTTAATGCATCGTTTATTGCACGATTAGATTGTTTGTTGTCTTTTGCCCTGGTAGCGGAAGAAAATAAATATGTCCGCCCTGAGATAAACGATACCGATAGTATTGATATTAAAGACGGACGACACCCGGTGATTGAAAAAATGTTACCCATCGACGAGTCGTATATTGCCAATGATGTATATCTGGATAATGATCAGCAACAGATTATTGTAATTACAGGGCCCAATATGTCTGGTAAATCGGCACTATTAAGACAAACGGCCCTGATTGTATTACTGGCACAGATAGGGAGTTTTGTTCCGGCCTCAGAAGCTAAAATTGGTTTGGTGGATAAAATCTTTACCCGTGTGGGTGCTTCGGATAATATCTCACTGGGCGAATCTACCTTTATGGTCGAAATGCACGAAGCTGCAAGTATCTTAAATAATTTATCACACCGGAGCCTGATTTTACTCGACGAAATTGGGCGGGGTACCAGCACGTACGATGGTATTTCTATTGCCTGGGCCATGGCCGAGTATATCCATGAGCATCCGTCTGCTAAAGCGAAAACACTTTTTGCTACCCATTATCATGAGTTAAATGAGATGGAAAAATCTTTTGAAAGGATAAAAAACTATAATGTTTCGGTAAAGGAACTGGATGATAAAGTGATTTTCCTGCGTAAACTGCAAAAAGGAGGGAGTGAGCATAGTTTCGGAATCCATGTGGCACAGATGGCGGGGATGCCCAAAAGTGTGGTAAACAGAGCCAATGAGATTTTAAGAGAACTTGAAAATTCTGACCAAAAAGATTCCCTGGCAAAACCGGTAGGCGATATTGCACAACACCGTGAAGGTTTACAGACTACTATTTTTCAACTCGATGATCCGGTATTAAAACAGATTCGTGATGAAATAGCGAAACTGGATATTAATAATTTAACACCGGTTGAAGCATTGAACAAGCTAAATGAGATTAAGCGGCATATCGGATTAAAATAAAAATTTTATATGTTTTTTTGGGATATATTTTTTTGAAGAACAAAAAAAATAAATATATTTGCATCCGCTAAACGCAAAGATAGCAAAGCGTACTTTTAAATATTGAAAAATGCGAAAATAGCTCAGTTGGTAGAGCACGACCTTGCCAAGGTCGGGGTCGCGGGTTCGAGTCCCGTTTTTCGCTCCAGAGAAGTTCTTAAAAAATGGGTATTCCCATTTAAGACGCCCAGGTGGCGGAATTGGTAGACGCGCTGGACTTAAAATCCAGTGGCCATACTTGGCTGTGCGGGTTCAAGTCCCGCCCTGGGTACGAAAAACTCCTTGTAATGACTATGTTACAAGGAGTTTTTGTTTTTTAAGAGTAAATTGTGGATTTAAAGCTACAAACAGCTTTTATCTAACCAGTCGAATTTACCACTCATCGGAATTAGCCAACTCCCATGTGTTTAAAAAAGTCAGCCTGATAATATCAATCATCTTATCCCAGTTGATGTCATGTGTTCGGTCTTTTGGTGTATGGTAGGTTGCCGGAAAACCAGCCATAAAATACATTACAGGTACATTTTTTGACGAAAAGGAAGAGTGGTCGCTACCTCCTCTGGGTCTTTCTGAAGGACGATAATTTAGGTCCAGGTTAATATCATACGCTTCCATATGCTTTTGGCTCATCGATTTGAATTTTGGAAAAGCTGAGGTATATACCATCCGGGCCTGGTTTTTTAACGTATCGTTTTCTGAATCTTTACTGATCATATCAAAATTAATGTTAAGCTTAATGTTTTCAATCGAACCGCCATAGGGATGTTCGGCAAAGTATCTTGAGCCTAACAGCCCTCTCTCTTCTCCTGTCCAGGCTGCGAAAACGATAGTTTTTTTAGGTTTTACACCCGCCTCGGCAAATGCTTTGGCCAGCATCCAAACGCCTACCGTTCCTGAAGCATTATCATCGGCTCCATTCCATACAAATCCGTCGTTTGCGCCTAAATGATCGTAATGTGCCCCAATAACTATTATTTCATCTTTATTTTCACCTTCAATTACACCCAAAACATTTCTTGCTTGAACGATTTCGGTTTTTACAGAATGATCTATGGCCAGCTCTATACCTTTAATTTTTTTGGATAATGGTTTTAGTTCGCGGGCAACTTTCTCCTCAAATTTGTTGATATTAATATTATTGCCCTCTAATATTTTATTAATAATTTTTGATGTACTATGTATTTCAATTAGTTGATTATTAATCGTATCGGCAGGTAATGAAAGTCTGTGATTATATATGCTGGCCCGGGGGGTCTTATTCTTTGAAATTTGCCTGAATTCCTGCTCCGAAGCCATGTACTTTCTCAGGTTTCCTTCCGAAATTTCAATAACTCCGATTGCTCCCTGCTCCAATGCATATTTATTTTTATTTCTGCTTAAATAGTACTTGAAATAGCGATCGTTTTTGTGAAATGTTTTGTATGCTTTTGAGTTAACGTCATTATGCCCTGGATAACCGGCAAGACGGATAATAATTTTATTTTTTACATTCACCCCTTTAAAATCATTATAATTATTTTCCTCGTCGACAAATCCATAACCAACAAATACTACTTTAGCAGAAACTGCTGTGGAATAAGGGATTGAGTTGGTGTAGAAATCTGTACCATCCTTAAAAACAATTTCCTGATTTTTTTCGGTTGACTTTACGGTAAGTCTCGTAGAGCTTTCCAAAAACTTAGTCATGTAAATGTTTTGAAAATAGGAGGTATATTCTTCGGGACGTATCCCTTTAAAATATTCTTCGCGTGTGGGACTGGTCATTTCCTTGTCACCCGCAGCATTCACATTCATAAACCGGAGCATGCTGGCAAGATAGTCTGCGGCTAAGAATGCTCCTTTTTCGCCCGTAGCTCGTCCTTCGGTCCAATCCGATGCCAGAAACTCTAATTGGGCTTTTATAGCTTCTTCGTTTATAGATTGTAATCCTTTTTGAATCGCACCCTGTTGACTATAAACAGCGTTAGAAATAAAAAGGAAACATAATAAAAAAGTGGAGTAGTAGCGTAAGTTTTTCATGTCTAACAGATTAAATTTATTTCATTTTGACATGGTTTGATGAAGAAAGTTTAATAAACGCTTTTTGATAAAAAATTTTACCTGATTTTGAATAATTGCAATGTAAATATTAAATTGCCAAATATTTTAAAAAACTCCTTTTTCAATAAAGTCTTAAAAGTTAACATATGGAATATTTAAATACGGTAATAACCGGAACAGGATGTTATATCCCTGAACAAAAAATAGAAAACAAGGATTATTTTAAAAGTACCTTTTTTGAAAAGGACCAAACCCTGATTAAAGGGAGTGGCGAAGATATTGTCCGTAAGTTTCGCGATATAACCGGGATACGGGAAAGACGATGGGTTACAGAAGATCAGACGACCTCAGAGATTGCTGCATTAGCGGCTGAGAAGGCCATAAGATCCGGAAATATCGACAGGGAAACCATTGACCATATTATCGTAGCCAACAATTTTGGTGATGTTGTAAAAGGTACCATTCAGACCGATTTATTACCCAGTATTGCAGCAAGGGTAAAAAATAAGTTAGGGATTCAAAATCCGGGGTGTGTGGCATACGATATTGTTTTTGGTTGTCCCGGATGGATTCAGGGGGTAATACAGGCCGATTCATTTATTAAAAGTGGTTTAGCCAAACGTTGTCTGGTTATTGGAGCCGATACACTCTCCAGAGTAGTCGATATTTATGACAGGGATACCATGATTTTTTCTGATGGTGCCGGAGCTGCCATTGTTGACGGTGTTAAGTCTGATGAGAAATTTGGAGTGTTATCATCTGCAACCGTAACACATACTAAGGATGAAGCGTTTTATTTATACTTTGGACAATCCAATAAACCGGATAGCGATCCTGATATAAGGTACATGAAAATGAACGGTAGAAAAATATATGAATACTCTATTATTAATGTTCCGAAAGCCATTAAAGTTGCTATGGATAAGTCGGGATTGCCTGTTGAACAGTTAAAAAAGATATTGTTGCATCAGGCCAATGAAAAAATGGACGAAGCGATTGTGCAGCGTTTCTTTAAGTTTTACGGAATAAAACCTGAAATATCAGAAGTTATGCCTATGAGTATCGGTGAATTGGGTAATAGCTCTGTTGCTACTGTACCTACACTTTATGATATGATATTAAAGGGAAAATTTAAAAACCATAGCATAAATAAAGGAGATATTATTGTTTTTGCTTCAGTGGGAGCAGGAATGAGCATTAATGCCATTGTTTACCGGCAATAGTAATGTCTTTTAAATTACTTTTTTGATTCCCACACCAAAGCTGCTGCACCTAAAATGGCGGCATCATTTTCAGGTAATGACGAGGAAAGTAATTTAACTTTGTTTTTGTAAATAGGAAAGTTAAATTCTTCCATATACCTTTTGGTTGGTTCGAAAATTAATTTTCCGGCATTAGCCATCCCTCCTGCAAGAAAAATAGCTTGGGGGCTTAAAATAGTAATAGCATCAGCCAGCTTCATGCCCAGAATTCTTCCGGTAAATTCAAAGGCGTCCATAGCAAGCTGATCACCATTCATGGCGGCTTTATAAATTTGTTCCGAAGTAATCTCGTTATAAGAATAATCCCGCAAAATGCTATCAATTTTTGCTTTGGATAATAATTTGACAACGGTTCGTTTTAAGCCCGTTGCCGAAACGTAGGTTTCCAGGCACCCTCTTTTTCCACATCCGCATTCTCTACCATCGTGGAAAACGGTAGTATGTCCAAACTCTCCGGCAAAACCATCGTGTCCTAAAATAAGTTGGCCGTTGGCAACAAATCCGCTTCCTAATCCTGTTCCAAGGGTTATGGTAATAAAATTTTTCATGTTTTTTGCTCCGCCATATCTCATTTCGCCTACTGCAGCAGCATTGGCATCATTGGTAAGAAAAACCGGAAGATTAATTTTTTGCGATAACAGATTTGTAATGGGAACAATACCCTTCCAGCTTAAATTAGGGGCGTGTTCAATGGTTCCTTTGTAATAATTGCCGTTTGGGGCACCAATGCCCACTCCTGTTAATGCATGTTTCGAGTCTAGCCCGGCAGTGGCATGATTAATACGTTCGGATAAATAAACGATAAACTCGCTAATATCCTGGTAATTTTTGGTGGGAAAGGACCCTCTTAACTTAATATCCCCATTTTCGCTTACCACTCCATACGAAACAGTTGTTCCTCCAATGTCTATTCCAACAGCTAATTTTTGCATAGGATGTAATTGTTTTTTATTAAAAAGGATTACCCTTACAAAAATACGAATATTGATTCGGATTTGTTATCTTTAAATCAAATTTTAAAGGAGAATACATTATGAATAAGTTGGCAAGAAAAGTAGAAAAAATAATTATTTATTCGCTTATTGTTATGATGGCAGGTATACTTATACTTGCTACTGTAGAGTTGGGTTATTATTTGATACGTACCATCCTCAGCTCTGATTATTTATTGATAGATTTGAATGATTTAATGGATCTTTTTGGTGTTTTTATGCTGGTTTTAATAGGTATTGAGCTTTTAGATACCATTAAAGTGTATCTGCATAGTAATATTGTGCATGTTGAAGTGGTTGTGCTGGTGGCTATTATTGCCCTGGCAAGAAAAGTAATTGCTTTAAAAACAGAGAATATGAGTGGGGATAAGATTATTGGAATTGCTGTCCTGATTGTTGCCCTTGGGCTTACTTATTACCTGATTAAAAGAGCGGGGTTGATGGCCTGTAAGATGGATGATGATAAAGCAGATCCCAGGGAGGCCCTGGGTAAAGGAGATGAAGACGAAATATAAAAGGAAACAAAGGAAAGAAACTGATTTGGATCTTTAAAAACTTATCACTGCCCCTGATTATTGATATTTCTTGATTTAAGAAGACTTTATATAATACCTTGGTTGAGAGGGTTTTTACCCTTTCTTCCGAATCAATGCCAATCCATCCCGTAAGGGTAAAATTACTTTTTCAATACGGGGGTCTTTTGTAATCAATTCGTTAAATGCAAAAATCCCTTTGGTATATTCATCATCAGGCGACTCTAACTCAATGACCTTTCCGCTCCAAAGTACATTATCGGCTAAAATAAAGCCACCGGGTTTTACGTAATCAAACAGGGTGTGATAATATGCTGAATATTGTCGTTTATCACCATCCATAAAAACTAAATCAAAAGTTTCTTTCAGATTAGGGATAACTTTCAGGGCATTCCCGATATGCAGATTTACTATATTCTTTAGTCCGGCTTTTTGAAGGTATTTACGGATAAAATCTTCCAGCTCATCATTTATCTCAATCGTATGAAGCTCACCGTCCTTTGATAATCCTTTAGCTAAACAAATGGCCGAATAACCGGTATATGTACCTATCTCAAGGATTTTCTGTGGCCGAATCATCTTACTTATCATTTCCAGTATTTTTCCCTGCAAATGTCCCGACAACATACGGGGGCGTAAAATTTTCAGATTGGTTTCGCGGTTCAACTCTGCTAAAAGCGAATCCTCGGGGTCGGAATGTTCTAAGATGTATTGTTCTATATTAAAAAAGAAGTCGGACATGGGGATGAAATTTTAAGTATTCTGGGCATCTTAGTCAATTTAGGCATTTTTATTGATAAATCAACATAGATAATTTTTTTTCATTCAGCACCTCATTAGCTATTTCCTGGATATCTTCAACCGTAATCGCTTCTATCTTTTGGCGGATATCGTCCAGCTGATCCACCTTGTTAAATAATAAATAACTTTTGCCTATGGCCAGCAAGAGGTTGGCGTTGTTCTCGGCATTAATGGCAATTTGTCCAAACAACTGGCGTTTGGCTTTTTTTAATTGCATCACACCTAGTTTGTTTTCGCGCAGCCGGGCAAACTCTTTTTTTACCAGTTTGATGCTTTTTTCAAGATTCTCTTTATCGGTACCAAAATAAACAGCAAAAATGCCGGTATCCGAATATGCGGTATAATTGGATTCCACATGGTAAGCATACCCATATTTTTCGCGTAACAGTAAATTTAATCTTGAGTTCAGTCCCGGGCCACCCAGAATATTATCCAGCAGGGTCATGCCGATTTTTTTCTTGTCGTGAGTATTATAGGCAATGTTGCCCATAATACAATGTGCCTGGTGTGTTCTTTTTTTGATGGTTTTTATTTCGGGGGTGTAGTTGTCGAATTTTATTCGTTGGTTAACTCTTGGGTTAGACTTAATGCTTCCAAAATATTTATTAGCCAGTCGAATCAGTTTGGCAAAAGGAATATTTCCCACCGAGCACAACACCATTTCGTTGGTATGGTAATTATTCTGAATAAATGATTCAATGTCTGCTTTGGTAAAGCGGCGCAAGTCTTTCGGATTCCCCAGGATATTTTTTCCCAGCGGTTGATTTTTAAAAATAAGCTCTTCAAAATCATCAAAAATTAGCTCTGCCGGGTCATCCTGATAAGATTTTATCTCTTCAATAATCACCTCTTTTTCGCGAGAAATTTCTTTGCCCGGAAAGATGGAGTTGAAGGTAATATCGGCCATGAGTTCAATGGCACGCTCATAATCGTTTTTTAAAAACGAGGTATGGATGGTGGTATCTTCTTTGCTGGTGTAAGCGTTTATTTCACCACCTACATCATCAATTCGGCTGAGGATATGGTAAGCTTTGCGTTTTTTGGTGCCTTTAAAAATGGCATGCTCAATAAAATGAGCCATTCCATGCTCGTGTTCCTCCTCGTCACGCGAGCCTGCATTAATAATTAGCCCGCAATGCCCAACGGGTGATTCT
>DATFIZ010000179.1:0-11556 GCA_035269575.1 Bacteroidales bacterium
ACTTCTCGAGCCTGTCCGATAAATTTTCAAACATAATATTTATTTTTTTCCTTTTGCAAAAGTATAATTTTAAGCCTAAAATTTTATAATAAACTACATTCTTTCCGGAACATCAATCCCTAATAATTTCATCCCGGAATTTATAATTACGCCTACCTGTTTTGACAACAATAATCTGAATTGTGAAATAGCTGCTTTTTCTTCACTAAGAATAGGATGATCGTGATAAAACTGATTATACTCCTTCGCCAAATCGTAAATATAATTTGCAATAACTGCAGGACTGTAATTCTCTGCTGCTTCGGTTAAAATTTCAGGATACTGATGAATTAACTTTATAAGTTCTGATTCTTTGGATGAAATCTCCGGCTTTCTACTGATCTCGTCAGGAATAGTAATTTTCTTATCTTTTGCTTTTTTAATTAATGACTGAATTCGTGTATAGCTATATTGAATAAAAGGCCCTGTATTTCCATTAAAATCAATAGACTCCTTTGGATTAAAGGTCATGCTTTTTTTAGGGTCAACTTTAAGAATAAAATATTTCAACGCACCTAATCCAATGGTCTGAATAATTTTATTCTTTTCCTGCTCACCAAAACCATCTAGTTTCCCCAGCTCATTCGACATATCTTCAGCTGTCTGTATCATCTCCTCCATCAGGTCATCAGCATCAACAACCGTTCCTTCGCGTGATTTCATTTTCCCTTCGGGTAATTCTACCATTCCATATGAAAGGTGATGAATATGCTCTGCCCAGGAAAAGCCAAGCTTACTTAATAATAGCTGCAAAACCTTAAAATGATAGTTTTGTTCGTTGCCTACAACATAAATCAGGTCATCAGCATTAAAATCAGTATAACGCTGATGTGCCGTTCCTAAATCCTGAGTCATATAAACCGATGTCCCATCTGAACGGAGTAATAATTTTTCGTCTAACCCCTCGTCGGATAAATCAGCCCATACCGATCCATCGTCATTTTTAAAAAAAACACCTTTCTTCAATCCTGTCAAAACCAACTCTTTTCCCAATTTATAGGTATCCGATTCAAAGTATACTTTATCAAAATCAACGCCAAGATTTTGATAGGTAATATCAAACCCATCCAAAACCCAGCGATTCATTTCTTTCCACAATGAAATAACTTCAGGGTCACGAGCTTCCCATTTACGAAGCATTTCCTGAGCTTCCTGGATCAATGGTGCTTTTTTCTTTGCTTCCTCTTCGCTCATTCCTTCCTCAACAAGTGAACGAACTTCTTTTTTATATTCCTGATCAAATTTTACATAAAAATTACCTACCAAATGATCGCCCTTTTGACCTGCTTTTTCGGGATCAATTTTATTACCCCATTTTTGCCACGCAAGCATCGATTTACAGATATGAATACCACGATCGTTTACCAGATTTACTTTTACCACCTCATGCCCCTGTGTTTCCAAAATTTTAGCCACCGAGTAACCTAATAAATTATTTCTAATGTGTCCCAGATGTAGTGGTTTATTTGTATTAGGTGAAGAATATTCAATCAGAATTTTTTGTGGATTCGCATTTTTTCTTTTGCCAAAATCTTTTTCGGTAATTGTAGTATTTAAAAACGAAAGCCAGAAATCATCTTGAAACGATAAATTCAGAAACCCTTTAATCACATTGTAATCATGTATCTCATCAACCTTCGATTTAAGGTATTCGCCAATTTCACTGGCTGTTTGTTCGGGGGGTTTTTTAGAAATTCGTAAAAGAGGAAATACTACCAACGTAAAATCTCCATCAAAATCTTTTCGTGTACGCTGTATCTGAATCGCTTTTTCTTCGGGCACCTGTCCGTATATCTTTTGAACCGCAGCAATAACCTTATCTTTGAGTGTTTTTTCGATATCCATAATCTTTAAACAAAAAATAACTAAATAACCAATAAATTTCGGCGGACAAAGATAATTCCAAAATAATCATTTAGCAAATTAAAAGAAACCTGAAAAAAAGAAAAGCGCCTTAAAACAAGACGCTTTTCTAAATTAACTAAACTAACACGGCCAAATTAAATTTGCCAAAAATTTGGATCTATCATCCATGGTTCAATAATATCATTATTGTTTTTCCTTTCCTCAGAAATCCAAAAATTATGGTCAATCATCCAGTTTTCAATTGCTGGATATTCATCATTGGGATTTGCTTCAATTTCCCTGGTAAGATCATTTGTTGAATTTCCTACCTTCCAAAATTCATCATTTGTCATCCAGTCTTCCAGTTGTGAAGACTCCTCTCTCAATTCTGTTTCCTGTTCTACTTCAAAACATTCTAAACAAATGTTGTTTTGATTCTGATTATTTAAATCAGTTGCATTAGATACATTCGCAATTCCAGCTAATAAAAGAATTAAAGTAATTTTTTTTGTCATTTTGAAATATTTAGTTTTCATGGTAAACCTCCATTTTTTTAATTAAGAAAATCATTTGTTTTTCGATGCAAATATAATTATTTTTTTATTATTTAGAAACAATCTAAATAAAAATAATATTAATTTTATGTTAAATATTATTTAATAGTTATTAAACAAAAGTGGCCTGAAAAAGTTCAGGCCACAAACCTTCATTAAAAAAATCTCGGAATATGAAGGCAGGAAAATTTTAAAATCATCATAACCTCTGACGCTTGATTAGTAATTTTATAATAAATTTTAGTTCCGTTCAAAATTATATTCAGTTAAATGACGTAAAAGAGTCAAATTTGATGCTTGTACTTCAGAATATTTTAATTACTTTGAAGTTTTAAATAAAGAATGAATTCTACTAAAATCCATATAGTATCTTTTGCTATACCCTATCCCCCTGATTATGGCGGAATTATTGATGTTTTCTATAAAATAAAATCACTGTGGAAAAACGATGTGGAAATTATCTTGCACTGCTTTGAATATGAGCGTAAGCGAAGTGATGAATTGCTCAAATTTTGCAAGAAAGTTTACTATTATCCCAGAAATAAATCCCTGATAGATTTTTTTTCATTTAAGCCATTCATAGTAAAATCAAGAACGTCCCGCGCTTTATTAAATAATCTTTTAAAAGATACTCATCCGGTATTACTCGAAGGTATTCATTCAAGTTTTTATCTGTCAAAACTTTTAAAAAATAAGCGTAAAGTAATCTTACGAACACATAATATTGAACACAAATATTATCGTGCCTTAGCAAAAAAAGAAACTAGTTTTCTCCGTTGGATTTATTATTATGTGGAATCAATAAAACTAAAATACTATGAAAAAAAGCAGGTTGTTAAAAACATTTTTATAGCCACCATTTCTCCATCGGATTACCTGTATTTTCAATCCATAAACCCAAATACCATCTACCTACCTGCTTTTCATTCCAACGAACAGGTTATCACCAAACGGGGAAAAGGGAACTTCATTTTATTTCATGGCAATTTATCGGTAAACGAAAACATTACTGCCGCAGGATATATTTTAAAAAACATTTGCCCAAAAGTTAATTATTCATTTATATTTGCGGGTAAAAACCCATCTCAAAGGCTTATTAATAAAGTAAAAAAACATAAAAATGCCCAACTAATTATAAATCCATCCGAAGAAAAGATGAAGGAGCTAATCTGTGATGCACATATTCATTTATTAATTACTTTTCAAAATACCGGGATTAAATTAAAATTAATTAACGCCTTATTTGGCGGTCGTTTTTGTCTTACGAATCATACCATGATTAATAATACCCATTTAGAAAGTTTAGTTTATTCAGCTGAAACGCCTGATGAATTTGTAACACTAATTACTCAATTAATGACACAAACATTTAGTGACAATCTATTAAACAAAAGGGAGCAATTGCTGTTAAAAAAAGTTAATAATAATCTTAATGTTCAAAAATTAATACCTTTGTTGAATTAAAAATTTGTGCGTTAAAAAAACATTAAAATATAATCGATCTATGAAAACTTTTTTTAAAATTTTTCTTTCGCTTTTTCTCATCAGTAATGCTACCCAATTATTTGCCCAGGGTTACGAAATTGAAGTTACCATAAACGACTTAGCCGATGCGGAAATTTACCTTGGATATTATTATGGAGATAAAACGTATGTAAAAGATACTGTCCGATTAGATAATAAAGGGAAGGGAGAGTTTAAGGCCGACACGTTGCTTCCTCAAGGCGTTTATATTGTCGTATTGCCCTCCAAAAATTATTTCGATTTACTTATTGGCGACGACCAACAATTTGCCATTGAAACCACATCCGATGATTTGGTTAAAAACATGAAGTTTACTGGCTCAAAAGAAAATCAGGCTTTCAAAGAATACCAGGAGTTGATGATGAGTAATAACAAAAAATCATCGGAGCTTCAGGCTAAACTAAAGGAGTTAGATCGTTCATCTGATTCGGCCCGGTTAATCCGTAAGGAATTAGAACAAATGAGCCGTACGGTTAAAGATAAGATTAATGAATTTGCTCAGACCTATGAAGGGAGTATGTTTTCGGTGATTATTCATGTGGTAAAAAATCCCGAAATTCCTGAGATTGAAATACCGGAAGGAATAAATAACCCCGATTCGGTTCGTTGGTTTCATTCATACAATTATAACCGCCAACACTATTTTGATTATATTGATTTTAAGGATGAACGATTTTTATACACTCCGGTTTTCCATAATAAGGTTAACACTTATTTTACCAAAATTTTAATCCAGGATCCGGATACTATCAATCACTATATTGATATTGTTGCAGCACAAGCCGAAGGAAATGACGAAATGTTTCAATACCTTATGCGATATTTTATCAACACATTCCAGCGAAGTAATATCATGGGAATGGATAAAGTTTTTGTACATGTTGCCGAAAACTATTATTTAACGGATAAAGTGGACTGGGTTGATGAAAACACGCTCCAACGAATTAAGGAGCAGGTAGCTAAATTACGTTTTAACCTGATAGGAAATAAAGCACAGGATTTAAAAATGGAAACCAGCACCGGTGAATATGCTTCGTTACTTGATATAGATGCAAAATTCACTATCCTATATTTTTTTGAGCCCGATTGCGGGCATTGTAAGAAAGTAACTCCTAAAATCAAAGAAATTTATGCGGATTTTGACCGTAGCGATCTCGAAGTATTTGCTGTTTATACCCAAAGAGATAAAGACGATTGGCTTGAATATATTAATAACAATCAATTGAACTGGATTAATGTGTGGGATCCCAATAACACCTCTAATTTCAGGTTTTTTTACAATATTTACAGTACTCCAACAATATACCTTCTGGATGAAGACAAAAAAATTATAGCCAAAAGAATTGGACACGAATCGGTTCGAAAAATCATCGAAATGGAGTTAAAAAAAGAAAACTAAAGCTACAAAGGCCCTTCAAAGGGGCCTTTTTTAGTTTTTATCCGAATCTTTTATCAACACCGAAAATATAAAAAGTACAATAACCGAAGCCACAAAGATAACAAACAGCGAAGTAAATATTTTACGCATAACATCTTCGAGCGAAATGACTTCCCAAATGCCTAAAATGGATATTACCGTTATTAACAAAATAAAAGTAATGAGAATGTACGATGTAATTTTTTTTAATCCTTGCATAGCGAACGTTATTTAGTTTGTGTTTTTAAATATAATGATAATTCATCAATGGATTTAAAAACAAATGTACCATTTTCACTTTTAAAATTCCAGTTCAGTTCATTTTTCACCGGCTTAACTACTATATAGTCAATGGCAGTATTTCCTTTATCAACAGCATAATTCAATCTTTCCAGGGCTTTCCGTGTCCAGTTATAAGGCAAACCGTCTCCAATAAGTCCAATTTTTTTGGAATGCTTTCGTTTGATTCTGAAATCACCTTTTAGCTTATCAAAACTCAGGTTTGATGCTTTAAAAATCCTATTCAGGGTCTCGCTTAAAATCAGATCCTCGGGAGCACCTTGAATGATCTCATCATCCAACATCAGCCAAATTTTATCAGCCTCCTGTATGGCAATATTTAAATCATGGGTAGAAAAAAGGATGGTTTTATTCTCACTTTTTGATAAATGATTAAGCAGGTGCACAATTTCATATTTATTGGGCAAATCAAGAAAAGCAGTAGGCTCGTCTAAAACAATGATTTTGGTATCCTGTGCAAGGGTACGGGCAATCATTACCCGTTGGCGTTCACCATCGCTAATCTCATTTACATTTTTATGAATAAATGACTTCATCCCTACCATTTCCAAAGCATTTAGCGATTGCCGAATATCTTTTTCTTTTAATTTTCCAAACCAGCTGGTATGCGGGAACCGCCCCAAGGAAACCAAATCAAAAACTTTTAAGTTACTTACATTTACAATTTCAGTGGACACAAAACTTACCAGTCGGGCAAACTCATTTCTTTTAAAAGATTGTATTTTTTTATCCAGGAACAGAACTTCTCCCTCCAAAACATTTTGTAAGCCGGCAATATTTCTAAGTAAAGTACTTTTACCAATTCCATTTTTACCTATCAGGGCAATGAGTTCACCTTTACGGCCTGAAAGATTGATATTATCAAAAAGGATGTGATTTCCTTTTTTGGTTTTTGAATAACCGATGGCTACCTGATGTAATGTTAATATGCTATCATCTTTAACCATAAATTACCCTAAATTTGATAATTTTTTATTACGAATAATTATCCATATTACGATAGGAATACCAACCAGTGCCGTAATTGAATTAATGGGAACCGTATTTTCTTTACCCGGGATTTGAGAAATAATATCACTAAAAAGCAAAATTATTCCCCCTAAGATTAACGTCCCCGGGAGCAATATCTGATGATTTGCGGTTTTGAAAATCATCCGTGCAATATGCGGAACAGCTATACCAATAAATCCTATGGGTCCACAAAAAGCAGTTATACTGCCAGCCAGTAAACTGGTACTGAAAAATATTAAAAACCGGGATAACCCCACATTTAAACCCATACTTTTGGCGTAATTCTCCCCCACAAGCATAGCATTTAATATTTTTACTGATAGAAATGAGATGACTAAACCCAGGAATATTCCCGGAATTAAAACTTTAAGCTGCGAAATAGATACGCCTCCCAAACTACCCATGGTCCATACCACAAAAGCTTTAAGCATCGATTCGTTGCTAAAATATTGCAAAATATTGACTATAGCTGTTGTTGCACTACCAAACATTATTCCCAAAATCAGAATAGTCATAATATCCTTTACCCTTACCGAAACCATTAAAATCAGAAAAAGAATTAATCCGGATCCAATCCATGCGGCAATAACGATAATCCAGTTTCCAATAACACCTAACTGGCTAACCAAAGCAAAAGATGAAATTCCCATGATTACGACAGCCACCCCTAAACTAGCGCCAGCGCTTATTCCTAATACATAAGGACCGGCCAGAGGATTTTTAAAAACGGTTTGCATCTGTAGTCCGCTGACTGACAATGCAAATCCGGCAAACACGGCTGTTAAAGCTTTTGGCAAACGAAACCGGTAGATGATGGTTAAATATTCCGGATGGTCAGTTGATTGACCGGTAATAATTCGCCATACTTCATCAACAGGTATATTTACCGAACCGGTAAATATATCGGCAATAAACAATAGAACAAGCAATAAGCTTAAAATAATCCACAAAATGATATTTCGGCTTGTATAATCCAATCTTTCCTGATGATTAAATTTGAAAATCAAAAGAAATGTAAATTTATTGAATTTCCAACTTTGTTAGTCAATAGATCGATAATAAACCAGCGAATGATTTGGGAGTAGCTCAGGATGAAAAATTTTAATTAAATCTTTCAAGATGATGTGCGGTTCTACGGTTCCCTTTTCCCAATAATCATTACCGCCCCACCTATTTTCCTGTTGATTATTATTATAAATCCGGCTGTTTTTAAAAGGATTAAAATCTTTAAAGCGATCATCCACTTTCAATACTTCTTGTTTATGCTTTATGGTTCCGGTGTTTAGCCATACCTCAGCATGATTAGCCTTAACAAATACATTTTCAATATCGAGGGGAATACTTTCACGCGAGTTATTTTCACTCCATATATAATCACCTCCAGCGTCATCAACCATTTTAGCAAGAAAAGAATTGCCCCCGGGCACATACCAGGTATCTTTCCATGGTAATCCAAATAAAACTTTTGGTTTTTTTTTAGTTGTCGAAACAAGTTCTACTAAGTGATTGTATTCATTTTCAACCAGTTGAAAATAGGTTTCTGCTTCATCTTCTTTATCATATAAAGCAGCGATAAATTTTATCCATTCTAATTTACCCAGTGGATGCGTTTCCAAATATTCAGGAATAATCATGGTTTCAACACCTAGATCATTCAGCTTTTGATTATAACCTGATACTTCGCTTCCAATTCCGTAGGTAATTACAATTTCAGGATTTATGCCGGCTATAAGTTCATAATTTAAATGATTTTCATACCCTACATCTGCAATTTCATCCCTTGATATTTTTTCCTGAAGTACCTGATTATTAACAAAATTTGTTCCCGAAACTCCCACAATCGATTCAGCTTCATTCAAAACATCCAGAAAAGCAATATGGGAAGTAGACAAACAAATAATTTTCTTCAATGGAGCAACGATTTTTTTAAACCGGGCAGGGACCAGACCAGCATTTTTCTTATCTGTAATAATTGCATATTGATATTTAATTTCTTTTGCTCCCTGCCACGGATTATAAATCGTAAGTAATTTATAATGGTCGTAGTATTCTATAGAAAATCCTTGTGCATATTTTATATCTGCAGAATGAACTTTTTGTTCTTCAAAATTATTTTTCTTTTGTCCTGACTGACAGGAAATGAATATAAAAAATATAAAAAGAGTAAGGCATTTTTTCATGGTCTGAGATAACTGGGATTAAATATGAATACAAAAATATACTTATCTAAGATATTTCCCCATGTTTAATTCATAATTTATAAAGCAACCCTGCTTAAAAAAACCTTATATGAATATTTACGTATAATAATTTAATTTTTATAATAAGTCATATCAGCTTCTTATGACAAAAAAGATAACGATATTTTTAATTTTAATCTTTTCTTTTTTATGTGATATTTTATCCGCTGAATTTACTCAAGCAGATACAATTTTCTTTAAAGGAAATTATGATTATCCTCCCTATCAACTCCTTGATGATAATAATGTACCTATTGGCTTTAGTGTAGACCTGCTAAAGTCAATTGGTAAAACCATGGGGTTTCATGTTAAAATTGAACTGGCCCCCTGGAATCAAGTGAGGGCTGAATTAGAAGCCGGTAAGATTGATGGTTTAGTGGCCATGTCTTATTCAGAAGAAAGAGAGCACAATGTAAATTTCTCTACCCCCTATATTTATATTACACATGCCGTTTTTGTTCGTAATGAGAGTGAAATAATTTCATTTGATAACATTAAGAATAAGAAGGTGATTGTTGTAAAGGGTGATATCATGCACGACTACCTCATTTCAAATAATATTACCTCATTAATTATTCCCGTAAGGAATTATCAAACGGCATTAAGGCTCTTATCAGCCGGGGAATATGATTGTGCATTAATTAATAAAGTGCAGGGGCAATTTGCCATTAACGAATACAATTTAAAAAATCTAAAATTTGTAGGTTCTTCTGTACACCCCCAGGAATTGTGCTTTGCAATAAAAAAAGATAATCCGCAATTATTACAACAAATAAACGAAGGATTAAAGATTGTAAAAGCTACCGGCGAATTTGACCGGATTTATGAAAAATGGTTTAGTGCGTTTGATGAAAAAAATTTAAAATCAGAGGTATTAAAAACGATAATCTGGATTCTTATACCATTTTTGATAATACTGGGAGTTATCCTTATCTGGTCAGCATCTCTCAAAAAACAGGTTGCCCTTAAAACCAATGAATTACAAAAAGAATTAAGTGAACGAAAAAAAGCAGAGCTTCAACTTATTCATGAAAAATCATTGATGAATTCAATGATAAATTCAATCCCTGACTTAATTTTTTATAAGAATAAAAAAAATATTTATATTGGTTGTAATGATGCTTTTTGCAAGTTCAATAATAAAACGAAAGATGAAATCATAGGGAAACAAGATTTTGAAATCTTTTCAGAACATCAGGCTGGTTTCTTTTATTCTACCGATCAAAAGATTATTGAGTCCAATGAACCTGTAAGAATAGAATCATGGGAAAAAAATGCAAAGGGTGAACTTTTGCTATTAGATACTGTAAAAATACCCTTTGTTGATGATGACGGAAATACCCTTGGAATAGTAGGTATTTGCCGCGATATTACCGAAAGACATAAATCAGAAATTGAACTAAAAGAAGCCAAAGAAAAGGCAGAAGAGTCAGACCGTTTAAAATCTGCATTCTTAGCCAACATGTCTCACGAAATACGAACACCCATGAATGCTATTGTTGGTTTTTCGGATTTATTAGTCGATACGGATACAAGTTCTGATGACCGTGAAGAACTTGTTAAACACATTAATAATAATTGCAATACGCTGCTCTATTTAATTGATGATATTATCGATCTGGCAAAAATAGAGGCTAGTGAGTTTTCAGTCGTTAAAAAAGACATGAATGTTAATAAGTTAATGAAGGAGCTGGATATTACATATAGTGAATTCAGGAGAAAAATAAATAAAGATCATTTAGAAATTAAATGGGATAAAACCCATTATAAAAATAACTTTATATTAAGTACCGATCTTTTCAGGCTAAAACAAATTATGACCAACTTATTGGATAATGCTTTTAAATATACTGATCAAGGTTTTGTCAGATTCGGATATGAAATATTAAAGGAGGAAAAACTGGTAAAATTTTATGTTACCGATACAGGAATTGGAATACCCCAAGATAAACAAAATCAAATTTTTGAGCGTTTTAATAAATTAGAATCCAGCAAATCAAAAATTTATCGGGGAACAGGGTTAGGATTAACCATCACAAAAAATATTGTAAAAAAACTTGGAGGAAATATCCGATTAAATTCGGAGGTTAACAAAGGCTCTACATTTTACTTTACCTTGCCTTTAGATATTAATAATCAGCCTGTAGAGAAAAAAACAAAAGAGATCATACAAAATCAACAATATCATTGGGAGGGGAAAACAATATTAATTGTTGAAGATGAGATCAGCAATTATAAATACCTGGAAATGCTGCTCAAAAATAAAGGATTAAATATACTACATACAACTGATGGGAAAGAAACTATTGAAATATGTAAAAAAAGAAAAGCTATTGATTTAATTCTAATAGATATTAAAATGCCTGTTTTGAATGGTATTGAAGCTACAAAAATAATCAGAACCTTTAATACGGATATTCCAATTATTGCACAAACAGCTTTTGCTATGCCAGAAGATAAAGAATTGATTTTGAAATCCGGATGCAATGATTATCTAGCAAAACCTATCAAAACAAACGAACTAATGAAACTCCTTCATCAATATTTAAAATAAATTATTCATCAAAAAGGATACGACCTTTTAAGTTATCCAAACAAAAATATAAAGGAGTTCCTGCATCAGAGG
>DATFIZ010000180.1:0-20415 GCA_035269575.1 Bacteroidales bacterium
GTGCACGGAAATGTGTGCAAAAGCTTCGCGTGGAATTGCATTTCTGGCTTTTCCTCCTTCGAATGTGCCAATCTTTACATCATACTTATTGAACGCATTCCATAAGAAGCGGTTCATAATTTTTACCGAATTTCCAAGCCCCTTATCTATTTCATCTCCTGAGTGTCCACCGTTCAATCCGGTAACACTTATTTTAAGGCCAACATGTTGGTCAGGAACTTTTTCCGTATCGTATTCAAAAGTTGCTAAGGTGTCAATACCACCGGCACAACCAATAAACAGCTCCCCTTCGTCTTCAGAGTCTAGGTTAATCAAAATTTTTCCTTCAAAAAATCCCGGTTTTAATGCAAATGCTCCGGTTAAGCCGGTTTCTTCGTCAACGGTAAACAAGCATTCGATAGGGCCATGGTCAATGTCAGTAGCAGTTAAAATAGCCATTTGTGCAGCCACGCCAATACCATCGTCAGCACCAAGGGTGGTTCCTTTGGCTTTTACCCAGTTGCTATCAATTACAGGTTGTATAGGGTCTTTATCGAAATCATGGTCAGTACCTTCGTTGGCTTCACAAACCATATCAATATGACTTTGCAATACAACCGTTTTTAAATTTTCTTTACCGGGAGCTGCCGGCTTTTTGATTAATATATTACCAATATCATCTCGTTTGGCTTCCAGGTCATTTTGTTTGGCAAAGTTTAACAAGAACTGAATGATTTTTTCTTCCTTTTTTGAGGGGCGTGGAACCTGGCAAATATCTTCGAAATAGCTCCACACTACGTTGGGATTTAATTTTTCTAATGTTTTCATTATGTTATCTATTCTTTGTTATGATTTGATTTAAATTATTAATGATGTAAACATACAAAACAATCTAAAGCGGTCAAAAAAAATGATATGATTTTAACATCGTTAATAAAATATCCTTGATAAATGTTGATTATAAAAGATGAAATGATTGAATAATAAAACAGAAAAATAAATCTGTGTTTTATTCTTTGTTTAAAAATATGTTCAGCTTTTGAAGGTTTTTTTGTATATTTAAAAGTCTAATATTAACATCTTTATCATGACCTGTTACGAAAAAGCCAAAGAATTATATACCATGCTGGAGGAAGGGAAGCTTCCGGAGGCCAAAGAAAAGTACTACCATGATGATATTTTGGTCATCCAGGCTGATGGTAAAATCCGTAAAGGAAAAGAAGAAAATCTGGCCTATGATAAAGATTTTATTAAAAATATACAAGAAATTTACGGTGGTAAGATTATTGCTATCACTTCAGATGAAGATCGGCAAATATCGATGGTTGAATTTTGGATTAATATCAAACAAAAAGATGGCACTAAACGCATGATAGCTGAAGTAGCGATTCAGCAGTGGAATAATAATAAGATTATTGAAGAACGATTTTATGCAAGAAATAAAACCCTGTAAAGATTAGAGGATGATGATTATAAAAAAAAACCGTACTTTAAATAGCACGGTTTTTTGTTATTAAAAATTATCTTTTTACCATATGGATGCTCTTTCTTCTTCAGGAATATACAGTTCATCTCCGGGTTCTACATTAAAAGCTTCATGAAATTCGGGCATATTTGCAATGGGCCCGTGAACACGGTTAATTCCTAACGAGTGAACATCTTCTTTCGTTCTGCGAATAATTTCTTTATCGCGGATATTTTGTGCCCATACTCTGGCCCAGCTTAAGAAGAATCGTTGGTCGGCTGTATATCCGTCAATTATTTCTTCCTGAGGATCTTCTTCTTGTGCATTTTTAAATGCTGTATAAGCAATATTTAACCCCCCTAAGTCTGCGATATTTTCACCTAACGATAATTTACCGTCAGCAGGTAATGTATCAAGTACGTAAATTTTATTAAACTGGTTTACCAGAACCTGAGCTCTGTCATCAAAGAGTTTAGAGTCCTCTTGTGTCCACCAGTTGGTAAGGTTTCCTTCTTTATCATAAAGCCTGCCCTGATCATCGAATCCGTGTGTCATTTCGTGTCCAATCACAGCGCCAATAGCTCCATAGTTGATGGCATCATCTCCGTCTAAGTAAAAGAATGGAGGTTGTAAGATTCCTGCAGGAAAGCAAACTTCATTCATCGATGGTGCATAATAGGCATTTACGGTTTGTGGATTCATAAACCACTCATCTTTATCAACCGGTTTTCCAATTTTATTTAGATTATCTTTTCTACTGAACTTATTGGCAGCTAAAACATTTAGCACATAAGATTCATTGCCTACTTGTAAGTTCGAATAATCTTCCCATTTATCGGGATATCCAATTTTTACACGCATTGTGGCTAGCTTTTCATGTGCTTTTTCTTTGGTTTCATCGCTCATCCATTCCAGATTATCAATGCGTTGTCCCAGTGCTTCTCTTAAATTTTCAACAAGATTAATCATTCTTTCTTTTGCTTCGGGAGGGAAATATTTTTCGGAGAATTTTTGTCCGATAGCATCACCCAATGCTCTGTTGGTAACGCCTAAAACTCTGCGCCATCGTTCACGCATTTTTTCACTTCCCTGCATGGTCTTGCCAAAGAAATCAAAATGTTGTTCTTCAAATTCTGAACCAATATAGTTTGCAGAGGCATTTAACAGGTTCCAGTGAAAGTATGTTTTCCAGTCATTAATACTCACCTCTGTTATCATGGTATTCATTTCCTCAAAAAATTTGAGCTGACGCACATTAATATTTCCATCATACTCTAAACCCATATTAGCCATGTAGTTATCCCAGTCGAAATTTGGATAAAGGTTTTTAACTTCTTCCTGGGATTTTTTATTATACGTTGCGTTGGGGTCTCTGTTTTCTAATCGTGTAAAGGAAGCTTTAGCCAGACGTGTTTCAATATTCATTATTGTTGAAGCTCTTTTTTCTGCTTCATCTTCTGAAATCCCGCTAAGGGTAAGCATTTTCTCGATATGTTGTACGTATGCATTGCGAATTTCTTTTGTGCGGGCATCGTTACTGGTATAGTAGTCTCTATCAGACATTCCTAATCCACCCTGACTGATATGTGCGATGGTCATGTCGCTGTTTTTTGGGTTGGGTGAACCAAAAAATCCAAACAATGAACCAATTCCGTGCATATGAAAATGGGCGATTTGATTTTGAACATCCTCTTTGGTATTAATCGAAGTAATACGATCAAATTCAGGTTGTAGAGGTGTTAGCCCTTGTTCGTCTATCCTCTCGGTATCCATCCCTAATGTATAGAAATCACCAATTTTTTGTTCGATGGTTCCTTGCTCATGATCTGTTGAAGCTAATTCTTCTACCAGACGGTGTACTTTTTTACTTGTTTCTTTCGCCAGTTGGTCAAAAGATCCGTATCGGCTTTCGTCATCCGGAAGCGGATACTTTTCCAACCATCCATTGTTAGCGTAATGATAAAAATCCTGTGCCGGATCGAAACTTTTATCAATAAGACTGACATCGAGTGTCTTTTTTTCGTCAACCTTTTGTTGACAAGAAGTTGTTATTCCCATAATAATAAATGCTATTACAGCGAATTTTAGAATGATACTTGATTTCATTTTTATATTGATTTAATGTTTAGTTATTATATACTTATAAAAAAAAAGCTGCTCATTATGACTGAGACAGCTTTTTTTATTAAAGGTTTAATACCTGCCTGCAGAATAGGCCGGGTATTCGAATATCCTATTCGAATTGTTTAAATACTTCTTTTATTTTGTTCATTGCATCACGCAATTGTTCTTCGGTAATTACAAGAGGAGGTGCAAAACGGATAATATTACCATGTGTAGGCTTAGCTAAAACTCCAGCTTCGGCCATAGCTACACAAACATCCCATGCTGTTTTTCCTTCTTTGTTTTTAATTACTACTGCATTAAGGAGTCCTTTACCACGAACAAGCTCAATCATATCAGATTTAATACTTCTAAATTCATCGCGGAAAATTTTTCCTAATTTTTCAGCATTTTCTGCCAGTTTTTCCTCTTTAATAACATCTAGTGCTGCCATAGCAACCTTAGCGGCAACGGGGTTTCCACCAAAAGTAGAACCATGTTCTCCGGGTTGAATGGTAAGCATAATATCATCGTTAGCTAAAACAGCCGATACCGGGAAAACACCACCGGAGATTGCTTTTCCCAAAATTAAAATATCGGGTTTAACATTTTCGTGATCGCAAGCTAATAATTTACCGGTACGTGCAATACCTGTTTGCACTTCGTCTGCAATAAAAAGTACATTGTATTTTTTACATAATTCAGCTACTTTCTTTAAATAGCCGTCTTCGGGAACATAAACACCCGCTTCACCCTGGATAGGTTCAACCAAAAAAGCAGCAACATTAGGATCTTTTAATTCATTTTCTAATGCTTCCGTATCGTTATAAGGAATTCTTACAAATCCGGGAGTGTAGGGTCCATAATCTTTATAAGCAACCGGATCGTTTGACATGGATATTATGGTAATGGTTCTTCCATGGAAATTTTCATTACAGCAAACAATTTTTGCTTTATTTTCAGGAATTCCTTTTTTCTTATATCCCCATTTGCGAGCAAGTTTAATCGCTGTTTCGTCTGCTTCAGCTCCGGTATTCATAGGTAAAACCTTATCGAAACCAAAATATTTGGTTACATATTCTTCATACTCGCCTAAAACATTGTTATGAAAAGCTCTGGAAGTTAGCGTTAGTTGTTGAGCCTGACCGGAGAGTGCCTTTACTATTTTTGGATGGCAATGTCCTTGGTTTACAGCAGAGTATGCAGAAAGAAAATCGTAATATTTTTTTCCTTCAACATCCCATACAAAGACACCTTCGCCTTTTTCTAATACTACTGGAAGCGGATGATAATTATGCGCTCCGTATTTTTCTTCTCTTTTAATGTAATCTTGACTTGTCATTTTGGCCATAGTCTTATAATTTAACGGGTTATATACTTACTTTGTATTTTTCGATTTTAATTTACAATTCTACGAATTAGTTTTATGATATTCAAGCTAAAGTGATATATTTTGTGCTTTTATTAAGATATTATTAAACATATTTTTTGTTTAAGAGTGGTTAAATTTTTATATATTGAACAGAATTTTTATATTTCTGTTATATCCATAATGAAAATATATTTATCATGAATACTATACACAATATCATAAAAAACAGGTATAGCCCTGTGATTTTTTCATCTCAAAAAATTGAAAAAGAAAAATTAGCGTCACTTTTTGAAGCCGCTCGTTGGGCTCCGTCGAGTTATAATGAGCAGCCCTGGCGGTTTATTATAGGGGTAAAAAATGAAGATGAAAATTATGCTAAACTGTTTGATTGTTTGGTAGATGCCAATCAATATTGGGCAACATATGCGCCGGTTTTGGTTATGAGTCTGGCCAAAAAATCATCTTCAGTAACCGGAAAGCCCAATCGATTTGCACAACATGATACCGGCATGGCTGTTGGTAATTTATTGGCTCAGGCTACCTCCTTAGGATTATATGTGCATCAAATGGGAGGCTATAGTATAACCAAAGCCAAAGCACATTTTGGTTTGGATGATGATTTGGAGCCCATGGCTATCATGGCGATTGGTTATAAAGGTGAAATAGAGTTGTTTCCTGATGATTTACAGAAACGTGAGAAAAATGAACGCTTTAGAAAAGGTTTTGATGAGATAATTTTATAATAGAGATGGAAAAAAAATCATAGAATTCAGCTCATTTTAATGTGAAAATCAATAAAATCAGCTAATTTTGTGATGATTAATAGTTGTTTTTTAAAGGTTTTATTTTAATACGTTATGATTCAGAGAGTTCAGTCGGTTTATTTAGTCGTAGTAACCATTTTAATGGCATCCATATTTTTTTATCCTTATGCAGAATTACTTGCTGAAAACGGACAGGTTTTTATTTTTCAGTTTAATGGTTTGGCATTTTTACAGGAAGATGGTATTTATTCGTTAACCGTGCCACCCATTATCTTACTTTCCATTATTGTGTTGATTTCTTTTTCGAGTATTTTCTTTTATAAGAAACGAATATTTCAAATGCGAATTAATCTGATTAACATTCTTTTAATGATTGGTTATTTAGGGCTTAACTATTATTATATTCAAAGTTTCTCGAGTCAGCTTAACGGCATTGTTAGTTACAAAATTACTGTAGTATTTCCCTTTGTTTCCGCTGTTTTGACATATCTGGCTATAAGGGCTATTGGTAAAGATGAAGCATTGATACGGAGTATGGACCGTATTCGATAAAATATTTTTATTCAAACCAATAAGCCAGGCTTTTATCACCTGGCTTATTTTTTTGTCAAAAAGAAAAAATTTATTAAAATATTTCCATATGTTCTGAATCCGTTATTTTTTCGCAATAGTGGCATTTTATAGCTACCTTTTTCTTGTTTACGACCTGAAATCTGGTAATAATTCCTTCGTGGTTAGTAATACATTTTGGATTCCCACATTTGGCTATCCCCTTAATACTATCGGGTACTTCAACGATTTTCTTTTCAACAACCTGATAATCTTTTACAATATTTAATTTTGCTTCGGGAGCTGCCAGTGCAATTTTATTGATCTCGTTATCGGCGAAAAATACATCCGATAGCTTGATAATAGCTTTAAGTCCCATTTTTTTGCTTTCCAGGTTGGTACCAAAAGTAATCTGATTATTAATTTTGTCGAGTCCAAGGATATTAATAACATTAAATAATTTGTCAGCCGGAATGTGATCTATAACGGTTCCATTTTGTATTGCGCTAACCTGTAATTTTTTTTCTGTCATAATGTTTTAGTTTAAATTATTTTAATCCAAGAATTGAAGATATAATAGCTTGCCGGGTATAAACCCCGTTAAGGGCCTGGGTAAAGTAATAAGCTTTTTCATCACTATCAACATCCGTGCTTATTTCATTTACTCTTGGCAGAGGGTGCAAAACCTTCATGTTCGGTTTGGTATTTTCCAGCATCTTCTTCTTTAAAACATATGAGTTTTTTGTTTTTTCATATTCCATTGGGTCAGAGAATCTTTCACGCTGTATCCGTGTCATATAAATAACATCCGCATGTGAAATAATATCAGAAAAATCTCGGTGTTCATAATACTTTAATCCTTTTTTATCTAAAAACATTTTGTATTCATCCGGAATTTTTAATTCCTCAGGTGAGATAAAGTTGTAAGTGGTATTAAACATCGACATGGCTTGAAGCAACGAGTGCACTGTACGCCCATATTTTAAGTCACCTACAAAAAATACATTCTGGTTATCGAGTGTCCCCTGGGTTTTCCGGATAGAATATAAATCAAGTAATGTTTGCGTAGGGTGTTGATTTGCTCCGTCGCCGGCATTAACAACAGGAACCCTGGAAACCTCACTTGCCCATCGGGCGCTTCCTTCAACCGGATGGCGCATAATGATCATATCGCTGTAATTCGCAACCGTCATGATGGTATCCTTTAGTGATTCACCTTTTTTAACACTCGATGATGACGCATCGGTAAATCCAATATATTTTCCACCCAATCGGCTAATTGCACTTTCGAAACTTAGACGGGTGCGGGTAGAGGGTTCAAAAAACAAAGTAGCTATGACCTTGCCTTCTAAAAGGTTCTGGTTAGGATTTTTCTCAAATTCTTCGGCTAAATCAAGAATTTTAAAGATCTCATCTTTTGAGAAATCGGTGATTGATACTAAATTTTTGTTTTTCATTCATCCTGATTATTTAGTGGTTTTTAACTTTATTTTTCTAATAATTTATCTTGTTTCAACAAATTCAATGTTTAGATTTTCCACCCGGTCGAACTTACTTAATACTTTATCTACCTCTGCTTTTCTTAAAGCCAGTGTAATTGAGCATGCCAATTCGAAACGCTGGTCAATTTGTTCGATATTTTCTTCTTTCATTATCCGCATGATTTCATTCATTTGTGGGTAATCAAATTTCAATTCGTAAATATCATGTAATGTTTTTTTTATGATTTTAGCCTTTTTAAGTGCTTCTTCAGCAGCTGTTTTGTAAGCACTGATAAGTCCTCCTACGCCCAGTTTTGTTCCCCCAAAATAGCGGATGACCACAATCAGGATGTTGGTTAAGTTAAAGGAACGTATTTGTCCTAAAATTGGCTTTCCTGCAGTACTTGAAGGTTCTCCATCGTCGTTGGCACGATATACTTCTTTTTCAGGGCCAAGCATATATGCATAGCAATGATGGCGGGCATCATGGTATTTGTTCCGGAGTTGTTCCTGGATTACTTTTATTTCTTCTTCCGAAGAAACAGGATAAGCAAAAGCCAGAAATTTACTTCCACGGTCTTTAAATAATCCTTCGGAGGGTTTACGAATAGTTAAGTATTCATCGTTAAAATCAGCCATCTTATGTAATTGATAATATATAGATTGCTATAAGCGATATAATGATTCCGATCCAGTTTATTTTTAGTATTTTTTCTTTAAAAAATATAAGCCCGATGAGGACAGAAAAAGCAATTACACCCAAATTGTTGATGCCAAAAACTACAGAACCGCCAAGATTATTGCCAATAGTGTCTTTGTAGTTTAACGCTCTTATTACAAAATATATAGAGCCATAATTGCTGATTCCCAGAAGAATGCCCCAAATTAATATGCTGGGGTTAATGAGTGCTTTAAAAGGTGTTTTTCGTAATAATTTAGTGATTAAACCGGAAATGGCGGCCATGATAAAAAGTATTACCGTAAAAAGAGGGAGTACATTATCATTTACGTAATATTGTTGTGCATATTTTACAATGGAATCAACAATCCCCATCCCCAGAAATAAAATAACAGGCAGATAAATGTTCCGGGGATCAAATTCAATTTTTCGCTTACGGTAAACGGATAAAAATACAGCTACAATCGCCAGAATAATTCCTGTTGCTTTAAGGTTGGTTAGCTGATCCAGCGGATCAATTATGATGGAGAATGTTATAGGAATTATCATCGACATTTTGTTGGATACCGAAGTAATTGCAATACCTACAATTTGAGATGATTTTGCGATAACAACAAACATTAAAATGAAAAGTATGCCAATTAAAACAGCGTAGGGGAACCATTGATTCTGGTGTACAGGAAAAATATCTGCATGTGTATCAGATAAAAGATAACCCAATATTGCAGCAGTTATATAATTAATAATAATTACATCGAAGGTTGCGATTTTAAGCCGATCAATATATTTAAAGATAACATAAATGGCGGCTGATGAAAGAATACTAAAAATTAAAAATATCATAGTTGTTCGTTATTACATAAAAAAACAGGTTTCTGAAAAAGAAACCTGTTTTAACCGGGTCATTCAACCCTTATATTTTGCTCTGTTGACTTTAGTTGATTTTTAATGATTTTTAATATCATTTTTGAATGATCAAAAAAATTATTCTGGACAAAGATAAGGAAAACCTCAACACAGTAACTTAAAAAAACAATTTAATATTAACATATTTTTAACAATCTTCAGTGACTGGCATCTTAATGTTTAGTACAACGAGTTTTTTGTCTTATGAATTGTTGCATTTCTTATATTACCAGGATTTTAAATAAGTAATGACTAGCAAAATTATTCTAATTGGAATCTTGATTATTTAGCCTTTTCTAAAATTTTAAAATATACTCCTTTGGAGTCTTTGTTAAAGCCAAGCTTTTTTAAGTATCGAGTGTATTTTTTACTTTTCCCTGATGCTTTAACCATATCAAATCCTTCCTGGGTAAATTTTTTCCTTAAATGTAAGTAAATAAATTTCCCGTTTTTAAAATCACGATATTCGGGAATTACATAGTCAAGTTCAACTCTTAAAATATTGCTGTCTTCTCTGTGTGCTAAAAATATTCCGGCTACAGCCATATTCCGTAAAATAAAAAAGCCTGTCGTATTCGTTTCGGGGTTATAGGTAAAACCCGGGAAAAATTTTTGAATATCTTTATGATGAAATGCTAAAAATCGCAAAAGATATTTATTATCATCTTGCACCTCAAGCGTTTCAAAAACTTCTTTTTTACCATAAATGGTTATTAGATAATAAATATCTACCACTGCAATAAACCCGTTAAGGAAACCAACAGGTAATGAACCGATAAGAAACCCATAGATTGAAAAAGTAGTCGCCCCAATGAAATTAATCCATCTGAATTTAACGATCGAGCTCATCGTCATGGATAATGCAATAATTACCGATGCAGCAAATCCAATCCATTCTAAAATATTTGTTTCCATGTAATCTATGTTTTATCGTTTGAAAGCAGAACCTCAAAAATAAAAGTTTCTGGTTGATAATAAAATTTTTGTTTATTAACTCATTCAATAATGAAGCTCTTCATCACTAAATATCAGATAACTTGAGTGGGCAAGATAATATCATTTAATTTATTTAAATGCAAAATCCCCTATAAAAAAATACCAGCCAGGATAAACTCAATCCCAACTGGTATTAGTCGGTTAATATAATCTACTGAATAATTAGCTTTTGAGCATATTTTAGACCATTATGAATAAATTCTTTGGTAATTTGTCCTGTAGGATCTTCTGTTTGATAAATACGTTCAGGAATATTTAACTTATCAAATTCAAATCCTTCACGCACTTTAAACTGGTATTTGCTTAAATGGATTTGTTTTCCTATGTCGTGCAATTGTTTATCATCCAGTTCAAATCCAACCAGTTTTAGCCCCCGGCTTACCATTTTTAGATCATAAATGCCGCGGGCAAAAAAGCATACGGCGATACTTGAAAGAATTTGCCGTATGGCTTCTTCATCTAATAATTTATCTACAACTTTTTCGGGAGCCAATGTATTATCGAGTAATTCTTTTTGATCAACTGAATAGCCGGCATTATCCAGATGACTATGCCTTGCGCCCAATAAGAATCCTAAATAGCAGGCAGGTCCTGTATGATAACCAGGCATTTCATTTCTGCCAAACTGCATGGCAAATTCTTTTCCCCCATATTTGGCGGCAGCAAAATCTACTCCCTTGGCACATGCTTTAAGGAAGTCTGTTTTTGGATGTGTAACTTCATCCACTAATTGGATATAGGCATCTGCATCTCCCCATTTAATTTCCAATCCTTCAATATCGGCTTTGGAAATTTTATTTCGTTCAACCATTTCAGTAATCCAGGCCAGAATAACACCCATACTCATAGCATCAACACCTACTTCTTCTACCTTATCAATTAGTTTAAGCATTTGTGTTGGATCATAAATGCCAACCATCGTACCTAATGAATAAATTAATTCAAAATCATAACCGACAGGTGTTGTTTTAAAAAAATAGGGGTCGTCTTCATAAGGTTCGCGCAAATAGGCTAAATGTACACAAGCAACCGGACAGTGTGCACAGGCAACTCTTCGGGCAAGATGATTTTTTGCCATCTCTTCACCTGTTAAAGGTTCTATAGACTCACTGGTACTCATTTGCAGGTTTTTAACCGGCAAAGCTTTCAGCGTATTTAATGTTTTAATATTTACAGCTGTTCCAATGTCATGATATTTTTTCATTACGGGTGAGTCCGTAGCAGCTTTATAAATTTCATCATATAATTTTCTGTATTCTTTTTTATTGTTTACTTCAATCATCCGTTTTCCGGAAACAATTAATCCCTTTAATTTTTTACTTCCAAAAACGGCTCCCAGGCCTAATCTTCCAAAGTGGCGGTAAGTTTCTGTAGTAACACTGGAGTAGGTAACGAGGTTTTCACCTGCCTGACCAATTCTGAATATGGCTCTCAATCCTTCCCCTTTTTCATTTTGTCTGATAACCCGGGCAGGGATCGAACTATCTTTCATTCCCCATAACGTTTCAGCATTTTTAAAAAATACTTTTCCATCGCGGATAGAAAGGTAAACAGGTATTTCGCTGGCTCCTTTAATCACTATTGCACCATAGCCTGCCATACGAATAGCAACAGCACTTCTTCCTCCGGCATGACTTTCGCCCAGATCTCCTGTGTGTGGCGACTTAAACATAGCGCAGGTTTTGGAGGCTAATGGAAATACGGCGGTTAAAGGGCCTACAGCAAAAATTATGGGACTTTCAGGATCCAGAGGGTCAATTCCTTCAGGGCATTCTTCCATTAACAGTTGAGTAGCAACACCCGTACCTCCTAAATACTTTTCAAAAAGTTCTCTTCGATCGTTGACCCAGGATTTTTTTTTGGTCAGATCAATATATAATACATTGGATAAAGTGTCATTTTTATTCATGGCTAACTTCCTTTTCATCTTTGATTAATTCTAATACATCATATGGACAGTAATCGGCACAAATTCCACATTGCACACAAATTACAGGTTTATTTTGTTCCTCATTCCAAAATACAGCATCAATGATACAGGCTTCTTTGCATAATCCGCAACCAATGCATTTGGAAGATTTTAGACGTACACCACCATTTTTTTGAGGTACTAATGCACCTGTAGGACAAACACTTGCACATGGAGGGTTTTTGCAAGAGCGGCAAACAATAACAGTGTACCCCCTGGATATTCCACCGGTAGAACGAACACCAATACAGGTGTTTGACAACCCGGCATTACCGCTACGTCTTGAACAGGCGAACATACAACTCTGACAACCAACACATCGCATGGCATCTTTTACGGATAACTTCATAATATCTGTTTTTTTTTCGATTGTAAAATGAATTACTAAATAAGATATTAATTTCCAATAAATCTTAAAAAAATTCAAGTATTTATCCAAAAAAAATATGTTTAATAAACATCTATATATTTATTTTTAAGTAATTATCCATCTAAAACGTTTGCGGAAAGAAATGGAAAGGTTTTACTGAACGATAAAAATAAAGAATTTAAATCAATAAAAACATTCATTATACCCTAATTAGTAAAGCTTATCCTTTTAATATTTTTATAGAAACCTATTTCTTTAACTCGTGATGATCAATAAATTAATTTTTTTGACGGAATAATTTTAATATATATGCCATATTTCTTACTTTTATCTAAAATGAAAAAAACGATGCAACTAAACTTGATTGAAAAATATTTGCTCATTGCCTTAGATGCAAAAAAAGGAAAGTTTGTTATTGATAGTTTGTCTTTGCATTATGGTATTGCCGGAGCTATATTGCTTGAATTGTCGGAAATGAATAAAATTGAAATAGAAAATAAGCGGTTGGTACTTGTCGATGATAAATTTACAAAAAACGAAGTGATTAATGCTTCGATTAAAGTTATTAATAAAGCCAAAAGAAAACGAACTGCTAAATATTGGGTGAATAAAATCGGGAATAGTGCTTCAAGGTATAAAAGACAGATATTAAAAGAATTATCTGGTAAGAATGTATTAAGTATCCATAAAAAGTCTTATTTTTTTGGCCTTTTTAACTTTTATTCTTATCCGTTGCTCGACCGTAAATATAAAGACGATATTGTGGATCACCTCCTGGGAATTGTTTTTGATAATAAAAAAGCAGATTTAGAAGGCTTGTTGTTACTTAGTTTATTGAATAGTAGTAAATTAATCCGTACGCTTTTTGCTAATAAGAAAGATTATAAAGCTGCAAATAAACGTATTAAAGAACTGACTAAGAATATTGAAATTAGCGATGCTGTTCAAAAAACATTAAAAGAGATTCAAACAGCTGTTTTAGTAGCCACCACATCAGCATTTTTAGGAGCTACTTCTTCGTCAACATAACCCTGTTTTTTAAATAGATTATTAAGGTTAAAGCGGAAAGGATAAAAAAGATTATCCCTGATAACAGTAAAGCTGCTTGCAAATTAAAGGTGTCGGTATACCATCCAACCAATGGACCAATGATAGCAAAGAAAATACGGATAACAAAGTTTCTTACAGATAAAACGGTAGCCCGGATATTAGAATCGCATAATTGATTAATGTAGTCTTTCAATACCGGAGTGGCTACTCCCCGCACGAAGTAAAAAATGAATAAGATTGCTATTCCCCATAGTGCATGAATTCTGCTTACGGCAATGTATCCTGCAGGTATTAATATCGTAATCCATAACATGGTTTTGGTTTGTTTTAATTTATTTTCGATTTTGTGTGCAAATATTGCGCTAACACCCACGGTTAGATTTAACATGGTCCAAAAAATGCCAAAAAGAGTTACCGGAAGGGCAACCATTTCAAAATAGGGCTGAACAAACCATGCCATGGTTAATGTAGAAGCGCCTATAACCGATGAGAAAATAATATTCCACTTTAGCTCCTTATGATCATAAAGGGCATATTTAACAATCTTAAGAATATCATTTAACTTAAGTTTAATTACATCTCTGTGTTTTTTAGGTTCAATAAGCATTATTGCTGCCGGAATACCCATAAAAGCTACGATGGTTTGTGCATAATAAGGGTAACGTAAGCTTAGTCCTGCTAATAAACCACCTAATATCCCGGCAATAGCTTCGGCGAAGTTTCCAATAGAAACCATTCTACCTTCATATTTAATATAATCCTTCTCTTTCCCTGACCCCTGCAATGAATCGTAAAGCATAGCCGAATCTGCACCGGATATTAAACTTTGACCGATACCTAAAACAATCTCTGCAATTAAAAACCCGGTAAAACCATACGAAAAACTATAGACTAAAAAACCTAAAAAACCCATTATAGTTCCAATAACAAGCGTATATTTTCGTCCTAATGCATCGGCAAAGTAGCCTGAAGGAATTTCTAAAATAACAATAGATATTGAATAAATAGCCTGTAAAAGAAAAATATGCCGCATTTCAAGCCCGTTATCTTCGTAAAAAAGAACAACAATGGGCATAAACAGCATAAACCATTTGGCAATTTTAATCAAATATAACTTAAAGATATTGTTATTTAGATTATGCTGCATGAGGAATTTTTTTTAAGAAATGCAAAAATAATTGCATATTATTGATAATAAAATTTATTGCATGATTATTTGCTTCAAATCTTAAATTTTTAATAAAATATCAATATCTAATCCTGTTGAATTTATTCTAAATTTGTTACTAAGCAGATAAATGATTAAATTTAAAAATGATAAATCATCTATTTGATAAGTCTATAATTATTGAAGGGCGTGTTTGGCTTATTTATAAAGATAATATTGATACCCGGTTAATTTATCCCCAACAATTTCATGATGCGGATGATTTTAATGAAATGGGTCAGTTTACTTTTAAGGAATTTGAAGGGTATGAAAATTTTGCACAGCAAGCTTTGCCTGGGGATATTATCATTACAGGAAAGAATTTTGGTTGTGGTACTTTTTACCCACATACAATTGATTGTTTTATTTCATTGGGAATACAGGCAGTGATTGCAAAGTCTTTTTGTGAAAGTTATGAAAACAAGGCCATTCATGCAGGATTTCCCGTCATAACCTATGACACGTTGGATGATATTCGATTAGAACAAGGAGATAGAATACGGGTAAACTTTGTAAAAGGTATGATTATAAATTTAAGAAATAATAGATTAACCATGGTAAATTCTTTTTCCGAAAAGCAAATGAATATTTATTTGAAGGGAGGAGTATTTTAACCATACTTTTACTTTAAAAATATAGTGTTTTAGCTTATATATAAAAAACAAAAGCCACTTACGTATGAAGTGGCTTTCGTGATCCCGCCAGGATTCGAACCTGGGACCCACAGCTTAGAAGGCTGTTGCTCTATCCAACTGAGCTACGAGACCTGATGTTATTTAATGAACGCATTGTTTAAAGCGATCCTAAAAGCGATGCAAAAATATAAAAATATCTTTAACCTCAAAAAAAATAACTCTATTAATTATTTATAAGGTTCGTTAATCGTTTTATAGGTGTTTGTTTTGGCCCTCAAAAAATTTTCTTTTATACGAATTGCAGAATTTCAATTATCCATTTAGTATTGAAAAAATCAATAAATTTTGATATCTTGTAAGAATTAAAACAATAGTGAACTACAAATTTTTTATTATGACCAACATTTTACTTAAATATCTTGAAGAAAGACATAAAAGCACACAAAAAAAAGTTGAGGAACCCAGGAAACCGGGACCGGTAATTACCATTTCAAGATCTTTTGGTTGTCCTGCAAATATTTGTGCAGCAGAGCTTGCGGATATTTTAACTAAAATGGAAGGGGACAATAATAATGAACCATGGAAAGTAATTAGTAAAGAAATTCTTGAAGAATCGGCCAAAGAGCTGGGTATAGAAACAGAAAAGATTGAATATATTTTTCAATTTGAAAAGCGAAGTGCTATTGATGAGATATTAGAAGCTTTATCGAGCAAATATTACAAAAGTGAAAGAAAAATCAGAAAAACGATTACAGAAGTTATTCATTCTTTTGGTGAACAGGGTCGTGTAATTATTGTGGGCAGGGCAGGAGCAAGTATTTTATATGATATTAAAAATTCTTTGCATGTCAGGCTTATTGCTCCATTAGAATATCGAATTGAAGGAGTAAGCCGAAGGCATAAAATATCTCATAGAGAGGCCAAAAAACTCACCCTTGATATGGATAAAAAGAGAGCTCTGTTGAGAAAAGATTTTGCCGGCAAGCGTGTTTCTGATTTAGATTATGATTTGATATTTAATTGTAAAACCATCAACGCTGATGAGGTGGTTCAGCTTATTGTGAAAGCTGCTGAGATGCGTGAAATGGTTTAGTAAAATGATGTGTATTCAAGAATAAACAGTCATCCTTTAAAACAAAATAATTGAGTATTTAATAAGTATAAAAAAAGAAGAAAGCCACAGCTGTGGCTTTCTTCTTTTGAGCTATTTTTATCTATTACTGTTTAATGAACTGTTTTGTGATAGGTTCTTTTTCATCTTCAACAGAAATAATGTATGAACCGGCAGGTAAATCTGAAATATCAATTTCCTTTCGGTTACCATTGATTTCTTCAATCTTTATGAGCGACCCAATCATGTTGTAAATACTTATTGTACCTACTCTTGTGCCATTTGCCACCGTTACGGTAATGTCATCAATTGCAGGATTAGGATAAACACTGATATCTGTAGGTATTTCGTTACCTAATTCAGTAGCTTCAGTAAAGGAAGTAAATGAATAGGAGCCGGTAGAAGTTACATTAATGGTATAATCTTCTACTTCGCCATAGCTAAATGATTCACAGGCTGTTGCTGCTGCATTATACTTCATGGTTACCCGCATTCGGGTAGTTCCCAATTGAGCATCAGAAGGAACGGTAAATGTAGCACTTAACTTATCCGCACTACTTGATGATCCGGAAACCATTTTTTCGTCTGTATCAAATGTGCCACTGTGGTCCCAGTCGATCCATACATGCCAGTATTCGGTGTAGCTGCTTCCGCTAAATCCGCAACTTACATAAATCGTTTGTTCTGCGCCACGCGATACGGTTGCGGTTAAATTTGTGTAATCAGTATATCCTCCATCATTTCCTGTAGCATTGCTCATTTCATTCAGTTCAACTAAATCAATCCATTCGTAGGAAGAGTTATTACCTTTAGACTCGCAATACTCAACATTATCGGATAATGTTGTTACGGATATGGTGTTGCTGGCAGCAGAAACATTTCCGGCAGCATCTTTTGCTTTTACATAATAGTTGTAAGTTGTTCCGGCATTTAATCCCGTAACATTGGCCGAGTTATTTTCTACAGAACCTAACAGGCTTCCGTTTTGATATACATCGTATCCGGTAACACCCACATTATCGGTTGACGCATTCCAGCTCAGATCAACTGTTGTTTGGGTAATGTTAGAGGATGCAAGATTTGCCGGAGCACTTGGCGCTTCGGTATCTTCGCCACCACCAGAAGAGAATGTAACGGTATAATCTTCTACCTCGCCATAGCTGAATGTCTCACAAGCTGTTTGTGCTCCGTTGTATTTCATCGAAACGCGCATGCGTGTTGTTCCGCTGGCTGTTGAAGGTACATTGATGGTTCCGTTTATCGTGGTTTTACTTAACGAACCGGCATCAAAAGCTAACTCGTCGCTTGTAAATTCTTTGTCGCCGTTATAATCAATCCAGATTTTCCAGTACTCATTATAGGTAGAACCGCTAAATCCGGGAACTAAGGAAATATCAACAGAAGAACCAGCGTTAAGCGTAATTATTTCGCCGGTAAAATCGCTATATCCGGCAGCACCTGATGAGTTGCTGTAAGTACCAATATTAACTTCGGCAATCCATTCATAGGATGAATTTTCTCCTTGTGAGGCGCAATACTCGCCACCACTTTGATCGCTTGTAGTAACCGATATAGTATTACTTGCAGCAGAAATATTTCCGGCAGCATCTTTTGCTTTAACATAAAATTCGTATGTTGTAGATACCGTTAAACCGGTAACATTGGCCGAGTTATTTTCAACAGAACCTAACAGGTTACCATTTTGATATACATCATAACCGGTAACGGCTACATTGTCGGTTGAGGCATTCCAGCTTAAATCAACGGTTGTTTCCGTAATATTCGATGCGGTTAAGTTAGATGGGGCTGTTGGAGCTTCCGTGTCTTCTCCGCTATCGCTGGTTATCGTTACGGTGTAATCTTCTACCTCACCATAATCAAAGGTTTCACATGCAGTAGGTTCACCGTTATATTTCATGCTAATTCTCATTCTTGTACTTGTTCCTTCAGTTCCTGCAGGAATAGAGATTGTTCCGTTTACCGCAGTGCTGCTAAGTGAACCTGCGTCAAATACCAATTCATCACTGGTGAATGAGAAATCATTGTTATAATCAATCCATATTTTCCAGTATTCGTCATATGAAGAGCTGCCAAAACCCGGTATTAATGTAATTGAATAACTTTCACCTGCATTTAGTTCAATATTTTCACTGGTGAAATCGGTATACCCTGCACCACCTGAGCTGTTCGAATAATTTCCTATTTCTACATTTGAAATCCACTCATAACTGGCATCGTTACCTTTCGAACTACAATACTCATCTTCAGGAGGGGGAGGAGTTCCGCCACCATTCAATGAAGCATAAGCATTCAAACGTCCGCTGCCTAATTGTCCGCTATAGCTTGGATTTAAATTATCAATAGGATCGGCATTATTAATTAAAAGGTCTCTTACACCCTGGGGAGTGATATTTCCGGCAAAATGTGAAACGATGAGAGCAGCTACACCTGATACATGCGGACAGGCCATGGAGGTTCCCGACATATACTGATAACCATTATCGGGTGCACAGCTTGCAATATCACTACCCGGAGCAGATATGTCTACCCAGCTACCATAGTTAGAAAATGAAGATTTTACATCATTATGATCAGTAGAAGCCACAGCAATAGCATTTGGATAAGCTGCCGGCCAGATACTTGCACCGCTGCTTACATTGCTGTTTCCAGCTGCTACAATAACAACACCCCCGTTCATTGGGCTACCATATCCACCTCCGTTGACAATAAAGTAATCAATGGCATCATTGATGGATTGGCTTTCGCCACCACCACCCCAGCTGTTTTGGGAAATATGAGCGCCCATATCTGCAGCATAAATAAAACCTTCTGCGAAACCACCCTGACTGTTGGCGCCAAAAACCTGAACAGACATCAGTCGAACACCATCATTATTTCCTGTTCCACCGGCTATACCGGCTAATCCTGTACCATTATTCGTTTCTGCTGCTACTGTTCCGCCAACGTGTGTTCCATGACTACCCGGGCTGATAGGACCCTTGTTGTCTCCGAAGTTGTATCCGTAATAATCATCTACATAACCATTATTGTCATCATCAATACCATTATTAGGAATTTCTCCTGTATTGACCCACATATTGCCTGCAAGATCTTCGTGACTATAATCTACGCCCTCGTCTTCAATGGCAACAATTACATTGGTGTTACCTGTTTCAAGTTCCCAGGCTTCAGGCAGATCAATATCGGCATCAGCTGTTCCACCAGATTGTCCGGTATTATGGTAATGCCACTGTTCTGAAAAATACGGATCATCGGGGAGAGTATTTAAAGCCTTGGCATTATTTTTGGCTTTTGGGTGAGTATCATACTGCACCAAAGACTTTTTGGAAACAGGTTCAGCAAACTCAACATCTTCAAGTCCTTTATAGGCATCAAGCAATTGCTTTACAGTATTTTTTGAATTAAAAGAAATTTCATACCACTTGTGCAATCCGAACGCACGGTGTTGCTGCTCAAATTTTCCTGCATAGCGGAATACTCTTTTGTATTCAACCGCATTAAGCTCCTGATTCTTGGAATCCAGAGATTTAACATTGGTTTGTACAAATCCCTTGTCTGCAGGGACTAACTTGTTAGTGGTTTGAGATTTTTTCTGATGCAATGCATCAAATTGATTTACAAGATTGTCCTGAATCTTAATGCGAATAACATTCTTGTAATTACCATTTTCATTAACTGCCTTTTCTTGAGCAAAAACAGCCATAAATGAAAATAGAAAAAGTGTTAAAAAAGTAAAAATTTTCCTTTTCATACTTAAA
>DATFIZ010000181.1:0-12273 GCA_035269575.1 Bacteroidales bacterium
GAAGCTACAATACATCTTGAAAATGGCAATCAATTTAAAATTACTGCACAGAATGTATCAAAAAAAAATCTCTATATCCAATCGGCTGAATTGAATGGAAAGGCTTACCCTTTTAGCTACATTACGCATGATATAATCATAAAAGGAGGGCATTTACATTTCGTGATGGGGCCGCAACCAAATAAAAATTGGGCTAGTGATGACAAACATATACCGGTTACCCATATTACTGATGCGCCTGTATTGCCTGTACCGGTTATCACATCACGAGAACAGCGTTTTAAAGAACCGGTTAGAGTAAGTATCCAAACCATGATGAAAGATTGTAAAATATACTATACGCTGAATGGCAGCGAGCCCGATAAAAACGCCACCTTATATAACGAGCCTTTTTTTATAGATGAAACCCTCGAAATAAATGCTATTGCCTGGCACAAGACCCTGGGCTATAGTTTTCCTGTAAAAGCTACGTTTATTAAATTAGATTTTGATAAAGATATTGAAATACTGTCTACGTATAACACATCCTACGATGCAGGAGGTCCTGAGGGATTAATCGATGGAATACGCGGACCGGTTAACTGGCGCCTTGGAGGCTGGCAAGGATACCAGGATACCGATTTTAAAGCCATCATAGATTTAGGAAAGGTAAAACACATTAATCGTTTGGCTGCAGGATTTCTGCAGGATACACGCTCATGGATTCTGATGCCCAGAAAGGTCGAGTTCTGGATTTCTGATAATAAAAAAGATTTCAAGCTGGCAGCTACCCTTGAGCACAATATCCCGGATGAAAATATGGATATTATCATTAAAGACCTGGAAACGAATGTTGATATAAACGCCCGATACATTAAAATTGTAGCCCATAATTACGGAAACCTTCCACCGTGGCACCTGGGAGCAGGTTCGCCGGCATTCATTTTTGTGGATGAAGTTATGATTGAATAAAATTCAATGGAGAAGTAAATTGCGTTTTGGCAAACTATTTGTAAGAGTTTTTAACCAATAATAATTCAAACTCAGAAAAATTATGAAGCGAATATTTGCATTAATACTATTTATATTTTCAGCAGGCATCAGCCTGGCACAGGAAAATAACGATATTGAAACGCTTTTTACAAAACCCGAAAAGATTCGTGGTTATTTAGGCCCAATAACCAATATTACCACACTCGACGGAGAGAATGCATACATGCAAGGATTTAATGCAGCAGCAATCTTTAATGACCATCTCATAGTGGGTTTTTATAACCTAAACCTGGAAAATAATATTTTATCCAATAACGATGAGTACATTGGAGATATAATGGATTTTGAACATCGCGGACTCCTGCTTGGATATATTTTCATGCCTAAAAAAGCCATTCACTTTTCGGCATCGCTACAAACAGGCCGCGGAAATCTTGAAATATATGACGAAGTTACCGATAACTGGATTGAAGACAATAATGTATTTATTCTAACACCTGGTATTGAGGCTGAATTTAATATTACCAAATTTTTTAGAATAGGTATAGGAGCTAATTATCGGTTTGCCGTGGATGTAGATCAGTTTGAAAATTATGATAATGATAATTTTTCTGCCCCCGGTGGATTTGTTAGCTTTAAATTCGGATGGTTTAAATAATTTTACCGCTTAATATAATGTACCTCAAATGTTAGGGAACTCTTTACAGGGTTCCTTTTTTTATTAAAAAAAGTTTAAATTTGATTTTTAAAAATATCTTTAAACAAAAAACATTGATTCAATAATGATCATTCTGAATAAAAAAAATATTCATCGATGGAGATTTTGGAGAAATAAAAGCAAATTAATCTTTTGTTTAACATCGGGCGTTATTTATTCCTCCTTTATGTTTTTAGGGAGTCTGTTCTTCAGGCTTCTGACAGGAAAAACAGAAAAGATGGTTGAATCCGGTTTTAGTGTTGCTTTAGGAGCCTTTATTGCTACTGCTTTCTTAAGCATTGCGCATTGGTATGAAAACGAACGAAGATATAAAGAATGGATGAATAAAAATACTTAAGCAAAAACTTTTAAAAATTGCCACCTATGACAAAAAGTCTAAAAAAAAGAGCTATTGCATTAGTTATTCCTGTTATGGGACTTTTAACATGGTCTTTATTTATCATGATTAATAGTTTTAACAGAGGTGAAACCTGGCGTATTATTTTCTCTGTAACAGGCTTTATTTTATTTTTTATTTTAGCATGCTTATTTTTTTATGGATTGAACAAAAAAATAAGGGCAGAAAAAATGGACTAAAAAATATATTATTTAGAAATCTCCAGACTGTTGATTTTTTAATTATCTAATTCGGATTACATCCTTTATAAAACTGTTATATGAATCAAAAAATCGTTATTCAAAAAACCATTGAGTACGTAAAGAATGTTTTATCAGATGCTGAAGGAGGACATGACTGGTGGCATATTTATCGTGTTTGGAATTTATCAAAACATATTGCACAAACCGAAAAAGCAAACCTTTTTATCGTTGAACTGGGATCACTACTTCATGATATAGCAGACCACAAATTCTATGATGGAGATGAAGAAATTGGTCCTCGTAAAGCAAGAGAATTTTTACACACATTAGATGTTGATAAAGATATCATTGGGCATATCGAAAATATCATTTTAAATATCTCCTTTAAAGGAGGAAAACATAAACAAACCTTTACATCGCCTGAGCTGGATGTTATCCAGGATGCCGATCGATTAGATGCTATGGGAGCTATTGGTATTGCAAGAACCTTTAATTACGGCGGATATAAGCAACGGGAGATTTATAATCCAACCATCAAACCGAACCTGAATATGACCAAAGAAGAATATAAACAGAGTAAAGCTCCTACGATTAATCATTTTTACGAGAAACTTTTGCTCCTGAAAGACCGGATGAACACTAAAACAGGAAAAATCATGGCCAATCACCGGCATCAATTTATGGAGCAGTATCTTAACGAATTTTACAACGAGTGGGAAGGCCAATATTAAATACTAAATAAAACCTATATTCATTCATTATTTCCCGATAGAACCATATTTTTTTCAAACTATTTTCAAAGGCATTTAAATCTTTGAACGATAAGTCTTATTTTTGATAAAAATATCCAACCAAATACCTATGAAAAAAAATATTGCCATCGTATGTGGCGGCGATTCTTCTGAGTACATCGTTTCTATGAACAGCGCCAATCAGATAGCCCAATGGCTTGATAAAGAAAAATATAATGTATATACTGTTGTAGCCAAAGGTACTGAATGGATTGTTAAAAGTGAGCTGGTATGCGACCTGATTGTAAACAAAGATGATTTTAGCTTTACCTTAAACAACCAGAAAACCCGATTCGACTGTGCATTAATAACCATACATGGCACCCCTGGCGAAGATGGTAAGATGCAGGGTTATTTCGACACACTCAGGATTCCTTATACCACATCAAATACGCTGGCATCAGCGCTTACGTTCAACAAAATTTTCAGTAAAAACTATATTAAACCCTTTACGATACCCCAGGCAAAATGGGTATCGCTCAAAAAAGGCGATCCTATTGATGCCAACCGAATTCTTGAGGTTACCGGACTACCCTGTTTTGTTAAGCCCAATTGCGGAGGTTCCAGCTTTGGCATAACCAAGGTAAAAGAAAAGGAAGAAATCTTTGAAGCAATTAACGAAGCATTTAAAGAAGATCACGAGATAATTATTGAAGAATTTTTAGAAGGAACAGAATTAACCTGCGGTTTGATAAAAACCATTACAGAAACTATCATCTTCCCTCCCACTGAGATTGTCAGTAAAAATGAATTTTTCGATTACGATGCCAAATACAACGGTATGGCTGATGAAATTACACCCGCCAGAATACCGGACGAATTAACCAATGAAGTACAAAAACTTTCATCGCAGATTTACGATATCTTTCAGCTGAGTGGGATTGTTCGTATCGACTATATTTTTGCCCAAAACAAGCTCTTTTTTATAGAGGCAAATACCGTTCCCGGGATGAGCGCAGCAAGTATCGTTCCTCAGCAAGTTGAAGCGATGGGGTTAAAAATGAAAAATATTTTTACATTAGCTATAGAAGATGCTATGGATAGACAAAAAATTTAATGCTAATTCATGAAAGTTCACCATACAGCCTGTCCCCGGAATTGTTACAGCACTTGTTCCTTTAAAGTGTGGACCGATAATGGCAGGGTGGTAAAGATTGACCCACAGCCGTTAAATAGAGCCACACCCGAAGGCATTTGCCTGAAAGGACTCAGCTATGTGGAAAGGACAAACTCGACTGAACGAATTTTGCAACCGTTAAAAAGGTATGATGATAAATTTTTACCTATCACCTGGGATGAAGCGATTGAGGAAATAGCCGAAAAATTAAATCACTACAAAAAAGATTTTGGGCCACACTCCATTCTATTTTACTCTGCCAGTGGTATGTCCGGATTATTAAATGGAGTAAGCACCAATTTCTGGAAAATGTTTGGCGGGGCAACCACCGTTTACGGCAATTTATGCTGGCCGGCAGGACTCGAGGCCACAAGACTTACCCTGGGCGAAAACAAACACAATGTACCTTGGGATTTGGAAAATGCAAAGCTGATTGTGGTGTGGGGAAAAAATCCTGCCGAATCGAATATTCAGCAAATGATACCCATAGAGAAAGCGCAGCAAAAAGGTGCTAAGCTTATTTTTGTGGATCCCCGGCGAACCGCATCCAGCGAAAGAGCTGATATACTGGTGCAACCCATTCCAGGCACCGATGGTATTCTGGCTTTAGCTATTGCCAAAATACTTATCGAAAAAAATCAGATCGATCATGAATTTATTGAGAGATATGTTTTAGGATTTGACGATTTTAAAGAATCGGTATTAAAAATTAATCTCGAAGAGGCAAGCCATGAATGTGGAGTATCGCTTCCGTTTATTGAAAAACTGGCACAAAGCATTGGAACTATCAAACCGATGACTTTAATCCCGGGTTATGGAATGCAACGATATACCAACGGAGGACAAACCACACGCTGCCTGATGGCATTATCAATCCTTACCGGAAACATCGGAAAAACGGGTGCCTGCTGGCATTATGCCGATTTACAGGGAGATATTTTTAGTGAGGTTAAAGAACCGGAAAACTATTATCCTCCCGATAAGCCCGATGGAATTTTTCGCCGCAAAATTGCTACTGCCCGATTAGGAGAAGATATGTTTCGCATGAATAATCCTCAACTAAAAATGGGGTGGGTAGAACGTGGTAACCCGGTTTCTCAAAATCCTGACAGCAATATCGTAAAAGAAGCTTTCCGGCAGCTTGAATATAAGGTAGTTGTAGAACAATTTATGACCGACACAGCTACAGAAGCAGATATTGTATTACCGGCCAAAACTATGTTTGAACAGTCTGATATTATCTCATCATACTGGAACCCCTATGTGCAAATGAGGCAAAAGGTAATAGAGCCAATGGGTGAGGTAAAACCCGAAACCGAGGTTTATTATCTTTTAGCCCAAAAAATGGGCTTTAGCGATGAGGAAATTGAAAAAAATATTCCTTTCCCATCAGACGAATCGATAGAAAAATGGTTGACGAAGCAGCTGGAACCATTTCCTGAACTGACCCTGGAAAAGTTAAAACAGGAACCGGTTTTGGCTCCCGGCTTGCAGGAAATTGCATTTTATGATTTTCGGTTTAAAACACCCTCGGGAAAAATTGAACTTTATTCCGAAACCGCCCATAAAAAATGGGGAGTAAGCCCTTTGCCCACCTACGAAAGAACTGCTGAGGGGCATCATCATCAGGGGCACTATCCCTTTAACCTGATGTCTCCCAATACCAAAAACCGGATTCATTCACAATTCGGCAACTTAAAAAGCATTAAAACCATTGATCCGGAACCTTATGCTACCATAAATTTAGGAGATGCACAAAGCAAAGGAATTCAGGAAAACGATAGGATCCGGGTATATAACGACCGCGGAGAATTAACAATTAAAGTAAAAACAGATGCCAGCCTGCGTCCGGGAAATATTGTAATTGTCAACGGATACTGGCGCCAGGAAGGCGCTTGCCCCAATATGCTGTCCAAAGGACGTGAAACGGATATGGGACACGGCACTGCCTTTCATGATAACCGGGTTGATTATGAAAAAGTAAACCGATAATGGAAAAGAATATTTTCATATTTGATTACAACAAATGCGTAGGATGCCATGCATGTGTTGTTGCCTGCATGAATGAAAATGGTTTTCAGTCACCCGAAACCTGGAGAAATATTCATTCTTCAAACAGTATCCATTACCCTCAACTTCCGTTATTCTATTTATCGCTGGCATGTAATCATTGCGACGATGCACCCTGTTTGCAAAATTGCCCGGCCCATGCCTATTCCCGGGACGAAAAAACGGGCGCTGTCATTCATCATCCCGAGAAATGTATGGGATGCAAGTATTGCACCTGGGCGTGTCCTTATGATGCACCAAAATTTAATCCCAAAGAAGGAATAATTGAGAAATGTACTTTTTGTAATCACCGCATTGAAGAAGGGCAAAAACCTGCCTGTGCCGATTTATGCCCTACAGGCGCGCTAGATTTTATAAAAGACGAATTTTCAAGGCAGGAATCTATAAAATCAAGCCCTGTCTCTGTTGATATCGGTTCTAAACTAAGAGTCACCCCGCTAAATAAAAAATCCGGACCGGAAATGGACCTGAGTCTTTTTAGTCACCAGGTTAAACCAAAACAGGAAAAAAAAGAAAATGCGAAGATATCAGCGATCACCGAATGGCCTCTCATCATTTTCACATTGATAGCAGCAGGATTAACAGGTGTTTACAGTTCCGGAATAACACAAACCTTTACATCCACTGAAAAACATATTTTCTTTGGAATGGGCATTATTGCAGGCCTCTTAAGTATATTCCATCTTGGTAAAAAATTACGGGCATGGCGCTCATTAACCAATCTGAAAGATTCGTGGTTAAGCCGGGAAATCCTGTTTTTTAGTCTGTTTATTGTATCGCTGGGTATTGATTTCTATGGGTTTGGTATTCCGGGAATACTGGTTTCAGCTTTTGGGTTTCTTCTGTTGTTTTCCATCGATATGCTCTATCGGCTTGCCACCTGGAAATGGCCCGCCAAAATTCATTCGGCACAAACCCTGTTTATGGCGATTACTGTTTTTGCCCTATTGGCTAACCAACCCGAAGCTTTTTATATGATTGTATTTTTCAGGTTGTTACTTTATATTTACCGAAAGATCAAATACCATCGTATCGTACACCTTATGAGTTTTTTTAGAATTGCACTGGCTGTAAGCTGTATACTTTTTTTGAGCAATGATTTTGCCATGTATTTTATTTTAATATCACTCGCTTTAGGTGAACTCATTGACCGTATAGAATTTTATAATGAGTTACAGGTTCCGGAACCGGAAATTGAAACACAGAATTGACTTAATAATATCTGTTTAACACTATAAATAAAGGTTTTATAATTAATAGCATAATTACTATTATAGCAAATAAGCAGTGAAATTAATATATACAATCTTTATGGAGAAAAAAAGAAAAGATCATGAACAACCGTTGGCTATTGAAGAATGGGGTTGGCGTTACCACCATATCGGGATTCCAACCAAAGAAAAAATTCAAGATGAACGATATATTCCACATCTGAAATTTTCAGTTGGTGGATTCGATACCAGTCCTTTCGGGATAGAATGGATGCGGTTTGATGATGACAGCCCATTCGACGAACTCATAAAAACCGTTCCTCACATTGCGTTTGAAGTAGATAATTTGGAAGAGGCTCTTTCGCGTACTGACTTACGAATTCTTAACCAAACCAATGCTCCATCAGAAGGCGTTCGGGTGGCAATGATTGAACACAATGGAGCGCCTATTGAATTGATCGAATTTACGCAAAAAAATCCCGGTACCTGATACTAAGTTCCGGAATGAATTACGTTAGAATCCTTCACCTTTTAATTGCATTAATGAAGATCGGTTTTATTGTTTAGATTTGTATTATTGATATAGATTTTTAAAGAAAATGGATACACATTCTTTCTTAATTCTTCTTGCAGGGCTGGGAACTATAAACGGTTTTATTTTTGGTTTCTACCTTTTGTTTGCTAAAATAGGAAAAAGAAAAGCCAATATTTTTCTTGGGATATTTCTAATTTTGGTATCCATCCGTTTTTTACGCTCCATTCATTTTTTCTTTACAGGCCCCGATACAATCATTTTTTATATCGGGCATACTGCTTTTTTATTAGCTATCCCATTCTTTTACTTTTATTTTAAGGCCAGCTTTTCAGATGATTTCTCTTTAAAATTAAAGCATGCTATCCATTTAATCCCATTAACTGCCTTATTTATTCACTCCTTTAATTATAAAAATTTGATTTCATTTGTTTTTCTTTTAATATATACTCTTTTATCCCACCGAGAACTGATAAATTTATCAAATCAATTAAAAGCTTCCCATATCAAACTTCGTGCGCATAATTATTTCTGGTACCGTAATCTTTTGTATATCATTTATATCAATACGCTAATCTATATTTTCAATTTATTTTTTCGTTTTGTTCCCTATATTTTTGGGGCAGTTGCTTATTCATTCATTTTCTATTTAATGCTTTTCTACTGGAATCGTTATCAGCAATATGACAAACAACGAAAAATTCTGAAAAAATATACCAGCTCAGGTTTAACTGAGGACGAAGCAGAAAAGTACAAGACTTTACTTTTTGAAAAGATCAGTAATGAGAAATTATATACAGACCCCACACTTACCCTAAAGAAACTTGCTGAGTTATTATCTATTCCTTATTATCAGTTGAGCCAAATTATCAATCAAAAAATGGAGAAAAACTTTACTGATTTTATCAATGAATACAGAATTGAAGAAGCAAAAAGTTTATTAGCCAATCCGGCATACCGGGATGAAAAAATAGAAAGCATTGCATACGATTCGGGCTTTAACACCCCTTCATCATTTTACGCTGCATTTAATAAATTTATTGGATCTACTCCAACTCAGTACAGAAAAATGGTAATCAGGAATTATTGATTGATGAATAAACCTATAGATTATTGTTATTTGTAAACAATCATCTATCAATATTTATTAATAGATCTTTTAGATGGATTAAAATTTCATCTCCGGATTTATAAATCCGAAAGATTATTCCAATTTTTCTTCTTTTCTTGCCTGCAAAATCAAAAAAAATCTGAATTACTAATATTTAATTTTAAAAAATCATGAAAAAAGTAAGTCTATTATTTATACTTTTTCTCATATTAGGAAAAGTAAACGGCGCTAATGATGAACAGCTGGTTAAGCGGATTATTCTGGATGCATATGTAAATGGTATTCAGAATAAAGGCTCACTGGAAGACATTGAAAAAGGTTTTCATCCCTCTTTTGAGTTAATTGGTATAGGAAAAGACGGTTATACGGTATGGGAAAACCACATTTATACGTGGAAAGAAAGAGTACGCCAGTATAAGGAGGAAAATCCCGGGGATGTCCAGGAACCCGTAACCTGTGAGTTTAAATTCGTAGATATTACAGGTGATGCCTGTATAGCTAAAATTAAGTTATTCAAAGATGGCAAGCAAATATTTACAGATTATCTAAGCCTTTACAAATTTAAGAACGGGTGGCGTATAGTTAGTAAAATATCTTATAGGCATTAAACGTAATAAATAAATTACATACAATGAAATACACCTATTTAATAACACTTTGTTTTTTATTTACAGGTTTTATTAACGAGCTTACAGCTCAAAAGGACGCTAAAAAAATTGATTCTGTATTGTGGGATAAAGCTATGAGAATTCATCACCAGGCATTGGTAGTAGACGCCCATGCCCACCAACTTGTATTTAGTGATGAAGATAAGGAAAATTATTATCCAAATGCCCGTCAATTAGATATAAAGATGATAGAAAAAGGGGAAATTGATGGAGTAGGACTTTTTTTTTCTTATTACCCTTTAAAAGATCAAACTCTTTTTGAACGGGTAAAAGCTGATAAAAAAACTTTTCATAAAAGAGTAAAAAGCCATTTGGTAGATTATCGCTTAATATCGGATACTCCAAGTGTAAAAATTGGTATTTCAAATAAGAATCTTTTGATCATTCCCGGTGTCGAATATTTCTATGGTGCTTTAGATGGCAAGCCATCAACTATTGACAGTCTGTATAAGATCGGTATACGAGCAATGTCTCTGATGGATAATCAATATGAGCGATTGAGTTATACAAATAAAGGAAGTCCGTGGGAACGAAGTATAAATCTCTTAGGCAAAAAAACGATTCAGCGGATGAATGAACTGGGTATGCTAATCGATATTTCCCATCTGGATGATCAGATGCAGGAGTTAGTGGTTAAGTATTCTGCCATGCCAGTGATTGCTTCTCATTCACCCGTTAGAGCCATATATAACGTTGAGCGAAATATTCCCGATCATATATTAAAGCAGATCGCTCAAAAAGGCGGTGCCGTGATGATTACATTTAATTCAGGTGATTTGGCTGGTAAAAATGAAGGTAGGTGCGATATAGAACGGTTGATTGATCATATTGATCATGCGGTAAAAGTAATGGGCGTAAATCATGTGGGAGTTGGCTCCGATTTCAACGGAGCTGGTTTACGAAGCCCTGTGGGTCTTGAAGATGCTTCTGGTTTTCCTTTAATTACTTATCATCTATTAAAAAGGAGATATACAGAAAATGATATCAATAAAATTTTGGGTGGAAATTATATAAGGATTCTAAAAAAGGTGTTAGCAGGACAGAAAAAATATTTCGAAGATAAAATGGTATATGTAAAAGGGGGGAAATTCAGGATGGGTGATGTTTGGGGTATTGGTGAAAAAGACGAGAAGCCTGCCCATGAGATCATGCTTAATGATTTTTATATAAGCAAACATGAAGTTACCCAACAACAATATGAAAATGTAATGTTATATAATCCGTCCTGCTTTCGGGGAGCTAATCTGCCTGTTGATAATATCTCCTGGTATGATGCCATCCTGTTTTGTAATAAGATAAGCAAATTAGAAGGGTTAGCACCCTGTTATGAATTGAAAGGAAGAGAAGTAATCTATAATAAGGAGGCAAATGGTTACCGCCTTCCAACTGAGGCGGAATGGGAATATGCAGCAAGGAGTTGTGGAAGGGATGATCAAAAATGGAGCGGAACAGATAAAATTTCTGAAGCAGAAGACTTTGCATGGATATGGAAAAACTCTGGCGAAAATTATTTGGAAGGAGAATTTTCAGAAGAAAAACTCCAAAAAAATAATTGCCACCCTCATCCTGTAGGAACAAAAAACCCCAACAGAGCAGGCATCTATGATATGTCAGGGAATGTATTTGAATGGTGCTGGGACTGGTATGATGAAAATTATTATTCCAGATCAAATTATGATAGCCCAACCGGACCAAAATCTGGAAATTTACGTGTAATACGAGGAGGTCAGTGGACACGAACAATTAATAATTGCAGGACATCCAACCGGTTTGGATTCAACCCTGTCATGAGCTATGCTGTTATTGGCTTCCGGGTGGTTAGAAATGTGAATAAATAGTAGAATAAAAGATAAATAGTTGGATATAAGCTAGCTAGCTATCTGTAATTTCACTATACAATTGTATAAAACAAACAAAATAGCCTATATTCCTGGCTGGAGGTTTAAATCCTGAAAATAAACAAAAGCGATATATACCCCTTCCAAAATTTTATGTTGGGGGATCTGACTCCGGTCCGTTCGGGATAGAATGGATGCGGTTTGATGATGACAGCCCATTCGACGAACTCATAAAAACCGTTCCTCACATTGCGTTTGAAGTAGATAATTTGGAAGAGGCTCTTTCGCGTACTGACTTCCGAATTCTTAACCAAACCAATGCACCATCGGAAGGCGTTCGGGTGGCAATGATTGAACACAATGGTACGCCTATTGAATTGATCGGATTTACGCAAAAAAATCCCGGAACCTGATACCAAGTTCCGGGATAAATTATTTTAATGAACAATTATTTTTCTACTTTAATTGTTCGAAAGTAAATTCACCTTCTTTATATTCTTCAATCGGTGCACATGAGCACATCAGGTTCCTGTCGCCAAATCCATCATCAATACGGCTAACACTGGGCCACAATTTATTTTCGCGTACCCATTCCAGTGGAAAAGCTGCTTTTTCTCTTCCATAGGGTCTCTCCCATTGATCAGCAACAGCTACTTCCTGAGTATG
>DATFIZ010000182.1:0-14997 GCA_035269575.1 Bacteroidales bacterium
ATCTCACAACCTTATATTGTAGCCTTAATGACCGAAACCCTTGAACTGAATCAAAACATGAAGGTACTTGAAATTGGAACAGGTTCAGGATATCAATCGGCTATTCTGGCAGAAATTGTTAACGAAGTATATACCATAGAAATCATTGAATCACTAGGACAGAAGGCGGAAGAATTATTAGCTCATTTAGACTATGATAATATTCAGGTTAAAATCGGGGATGGCTACAAGGGATGGTCAGAAAAAGCACCTTTTGATGCTATCATTGTAACCTGTGCTCCAACAGATATTCCCCAACCACTAAAAGAACAACTCAAAGAAGGAGGCCGAATGATTATTCCCATTGGGGGAAGCATTGTGCAGGAGTTAGCCCTTCTGGAGAAAAAAGCGGGCCAATTAAAAAAGAAAATTGTAGCGCCTGTAAGATTTGTTCCTATGGTACGACAAGATGGAAATCAATATTGATTAGCCATTTTTTTCTTATAACTTTACCGTTTAAAAGTTTTTGCTCATCATTTAAAAATTTCGTTGTGGTGTTAAATAATAACAATACAAAAAGTTTCTGGTATCCGCTTGATAATGCAGCTAAAATATATCCCGCCATCCAAAACGATGAACTTACCAATGTATATAGAATAGCCGTTGTATTAAAAGAAAGAATTAAGATTGCACACCTCATCAATATTCTTCCTAAGTTAGAAGAACGTTTTCCCTACTATAAAGTGACATTAAAAAAAGGTTTTTTTTGGTATTATCTTGAGCAAACAAATACACCCTTCCAGCTTATCGTTGATAAATCTATTCTGTGTAGAGCATTTGATCAAAAACGAAATGAAAGGTTATTATTTCGAATACTGGTCATAAAAAACAGAATAAGTATCGAATTTTCACATATACTGACAGATGGAGGAGGGGCTTTTCGATTTTTACAATACTTTCTTTTGCTGTATTTTCAGCAAGGAGGAATTGATGTCCGTGAGCAATTAAATGAATTCGTTGTCAACCCCAAAGATTTTCATGAAGAGTTTGTTGACTCTTATAAAGAATACTTTAAGAAAGAGGTGCCGCCGAATTTTAAAAGACCAAAATCATTTCATCTCCCTTTTCCGCTTAATAGAAAACCGCGCTTTGATGTTTTAGTGGCTGTTATGCCTCTTGATGAAATTAAAAAGGTAGCACAAGATAAAGAAGTTAATATAACGGTTTATTTAATTGCATTATATTTGTATGTTCTTCAGGATATACATAAGACTCTACCAGAATATAGCCGAAATAAAAAAAATAAAATTTTAAGAATCCAGGTTCCTGTCAATTTGCGAAACATCTATCCCTCAAAAACCATGAGAAACTTCTCGCTGTTTGTAATGCCCGAAATTGATCTGCGTTTAGGCCATTATACTTTTGATGAGATTATAAAAATTGTTTATCATAAGATACAATTAGAGACCGACGAGAAACTAATTAATAAAATTATTGCCCGAAATGTGGGAGGGGAGCGTAAAATTATTGTAAAAGGAATTCCTTTATTTCTTAAAAGCCTGCTATTAAATTATAAATACTATTCAATGGGGGCAAATCAATATAGTGGTGTTGTTACAAATATTGGTAAAATTAATTTACCGGAAGCCGTTGAAAAAAAGATTGACCACTTCATTTTAACCCCACCGCCACCTAATAAAAAACTTAAAATAAATTGTGGTATTGCAGGTTTCAAAAATAACCTGGTTTTAAGCTTTGGAAATATTACAATATCTAAAGAATTTGAAAAGAAATTTTTAAATTTCCTTGTACAGCAGCGAATAAATGTAAAATTATCAAAATATTAAATATATGGGTTACTGTAAAAATTGTGGCGTAGCGCTTGATGAAAACATAGATCTTTGTCCATTATGCGGACTAAATCCTGATGAAGAATCTCCATCATTTGAAAAAATAATGCTCAAAGAGACAGAAAACACCAAAAGTTACCCACGATTTGATCGTTTAACAAAAAAACAACGATTAACGTTTTTTTGGGAATTATCAGGTATTATTCTACTTTCTACAATCATTATAACCTCTTTAATCGATTTTATAATCAATAAAAGCATTACCTGGTCAAAATACAGTATTACTGTTTCGTTAGTGCTTCTGGTAAATACAACACTATTTACTTTTTTAAGAAAAAGACAATTTATTTTTCTTATTTTTAGTTTTCTTTCTACCGCTCTGTTACTCATGCTTTTTGATTGGTATAGCCAAAATAACGGATGGGCAATACAACTGGGTATTCCCTTGCTTTTTTCTTTTTATTTCTGGGTTTTTTTAATCGCAATCATTACCAAATATAATAAACATCACGGATTAAATATTCTAGCCTACTATTTTCTGGCAACGGGGTTTTTTACGTTATGTATTGATGGTATCATTGCCTTTTATCAAACAAAGGTTTTCCAATTACAGTGGAGTATTATTGTTTTTGCCTGTTTAATACTTATCTCGGGCATATTACTTTATATACATTACCGATTAAAAAAAGAAATTTTCTTAAAAAGATTTTTTCATATCTAAATATGTACGGTTAATGGGGATAAAATCAAGTAATTTACAAACAATGAATCAGGTTTTACGAAGTATTAGCTATCCGTTTGTTTACTGCACTTTTTGCATGACTGAAAATCATTGAAAATTTAAAAGCGGAAGGATAATTTTTTCCCAGGAATCGAAATTTAATACGTAATAATAAAAGAAACTACCAATCCAGCCATGGAAAAACCCTAAAGCATAAAGATTTCGATAACGGAGAAAAATCTGAGAATAATAAAGAGCCAGGATAAACGTAATAATCATTAAGATAATTGACGGGAAGTGTACAGCAGAAAAAAGGATAGAGGTGATGAATATATAAACAATTTGCGGCATCTTTTTCGATGACATATCATTCAAATTACCCAGGATTAAACTCATCATCATAAACTGCTGAATTAAGCCCCAAACAGGATATAATAACAATACATATAAAAGATGGACGTTAAACAACGGATAGTGATTGAAAACAGCATTTGCAGTGAAAATACCAATAAGAATACCTGCAAAAAGCCCGGCCATTTTAAAGGCTTTGAAAAAATTTGTTTGCGTAAATCCCCAGTATTTAAGTATGTTTTTATTTTTTTTCTTCCGATATAGTATGTAAAACCCCCAGAATAAGATACTTAGGGTAATAAATAAAAACTGTAGTTCAAAAACATTGACAAATAAAAACTTGAAAACTCCGGTAAACACAACCGCTAAAATTTCAAACCATCGTATCTTGTTGTTTTGATGCATGCAGTAGTAGATATAATATTTTAATTAAATGTACAGCTATTTAATTCACCGACAAAGTTTTTATATCGTGTTTTTAAATTTTATCAATATTATCGTATAAATAAAAGACCATACAATTTGACCTAAAAACAGCAAAAGATAACTGCTCTTTTGTTTTCCGTAATATTTTGTAATCAAAAACACACCGATAGGAATAGACAAAATAACAGGAGTTAAAATAACAATTCCGGGGAGCCCGTATTTTTTCTTAAGGATGACTAATCGCCGGTTACGTTTAGTAAACGTTTGGTGTTGCTTTTTTTTGCATCGCCATTTCTTTGGCCAGTAAGCATCTATTAATTTAAGCAACCCTCTGGAGAGCAGGGTGAAAAAAATAATCCCTAAAAGTCCGCCAATATTCGTATATAAAATAGTTTCATAAAAGGACATTTGAAATACATATACCGCAACAGGAAATGTAGCTGCAAACTTCCAGGTAGCTGATAAGATAACAATTAGTTCTTTCACAATAAATATATTTATATTGAATGATAACAAATTTATTATTTTTTATTGATTTTATTTCACATCTTTGTATCTACATTATTAGATATTTTTAGCTATGGAGTTTAAAAAATTAGAATGGCAAGAAGAGACCAACTGGTTTAAAAGGTTAATTAAATCACCCCAGACGAAAAAAACTATTTTATTCACTATCATTGGTGCCGGAGTAGGATTTCTGTATTTTTATATAACTAAAGGAAGAGATATGAATATCATGGAAGCAGGAGAAATTATCCAAAGCTTGCTGGTGGGCGGTTTTTTCGGTTTTTTTATTACCAATAGTCCTTGTGCGAGAAATAAATGTTAGCATGTAATAAAGTCTCTTAGAATTGAATATTTGAGTTGTTATGAACAATTATGCGTAAATATTTAAAGAAGAAACATAAATTCTGCATTTTAACTTACCATTTTCGACAATTCAACTTATCTGTCACACATATTACCGTAAATTTCTTAACATAGAACAAACATCCGGTGGTTGTCTGGATCGGGTTGTTGAAAGAATCATGAAAATACCGTAAATTTCTTAACATAAAATCGTGCTGTTATCGGACTAAAGCCCGACAACTGATTTTATGTTAAATAGGCCTTGCTTACCTATTACACAATTCTGATTTAAATGTCCTATAATTAATATTATGTTAAATAGAAGTTTTTAAAAATAAGGAGGGAAAATATATCTCCCTCCCAATTGAAATAGTTCAATAGAATTTATTTTTCTTGATCTTCCATTTTAGCAGAAATCTCCTGATATTTTTCATTCATTTTTAAACGATAATATAACGTTCTTAATGTTGACATAATACCTTCATCATCAGGTCTTAACTCATGAGATTTCTCAATATATGGTAAAGATTCTCTAAATTTATCATCCGCTTTTTCCTTAGCTTCCAAATATTTTTTGTTATCTGTAATTTTATTTGCTTCTTCAGTTAGTTCAACACCCTCGTTAAAATAGAGTACGCCTAAATTATAATACGCTTCAAAAAATTCAGGATCTATTTCGATGGCTTTTTCATACATCTCCTTTGCTTTTTCTTTATTCCCTGTCTTATCGTATAGATGACCTTCTGCATTATAAAATGAAGGATTATCAGGTTCATTCTCACGCGCTAATTTTAAATATTTAAAAGCTTCATCGGTATCATCTGCTTCTAATAAATAATAATTAATAAGGGTTCCTAACAAGGTTTGATTGTCCGGATATTTTTCAAATCCTTCTTTTAAGGTAGCAACATATTTACTGGTATCCCCTTTACTTTTATAGCAGTCGGCATAATAAATATAGGTATCCCCTTTTCCATAGTTATATTTTATCGCTTCCTTGTAGTATTCGATAGCTTTATCATATTTTCCTGTTTGTTGCGCTGTAAGGGCTGTATTAAAGATTACTGCAGTATCTATTTCTCCACCAAAAACAGGCATCTCTTTTACTTCAAGTGATTTTTCAAAGTTTTTAAATGCTTTTTCCAGGTCTTCTTCCTGATAGGCTTCTACAGCGTTGTTAACAAACTTACTGGCCATCGTTAACATTTTTGCATCTATAGGGCCTTGATAAATGTTGCTACCTTCCATATTATAAGCTTTTTTATAGTTATCAAAAGCCTCAAACAATGGATCTTCTGTTATGTTTTTAAATTCCGGATTATCACTATTTGCAATTGCTTCGTATGTTAATCCTTTTACATAATACGTTTTTGCCCAGTCTTTGGTGTCTTCAGCTTTTTCAGCTGTATTCAAAACTTTAATTGCAGTATCTAAATTTTCTCCTTCTTCTGCCCAACGTTGAGCTTTAGATACTAATGCTTTATTGCCACCACAACTACTTGCAAAAATGGCTATAGCTAACACAAATAAAATTGAATAAAATTTCTTTAGATGTTTCATATTTTTCATTATTTAAATTAATTTTTTTCAAAAGTAATACAAATATAATTTATGTCAAATTTTCACTTCTACTTTTCACCTATTCTTTAACATCTTTTGAAGGCTCCTCACCTTCTCCTTCTTCATTTTGCTGTTCCAAAGCTTCTGTTTCTTCTTCTTTTTCAATTTGCGCAACAGCTGCAATCATATCATTGTTCCGTAAATTAATTAGTTTTACACCCTGTGTTGCACGTCCGGTAACCCTTATATCTTTAACGGCAACCCGGATGGTAATGCCGGAACGATTGATAATCATCAAATCAATATCATCGTTAACTCCCTTAATAGCAACCATTTTTCCGGTTTTCTCTGTAATATTCAGTGTTTTTACTCCTTTTCCTCCTCTGTTAGTAATTCGGTATTCATCAATGGTTGATCGTTTACCAAATCCTTTTTCTGAAACAACTAATATTTCGTTATCCGATTCTTCAACCCAAACCATGCCTATTACTTCATCATCTTTTTTACTTAAGGTAATTCCCCTTACTCCGGAACCGGTTCGTCCAATGGCTCTAACTTTCGATTCATTAAAACGTACTGCTTTGCCTTCTTTTGTAGCAAGGATAATTTCACTTTTCCCGTCGGTTAATTTTGCTTCAAGCAGGTGGTCTTCTTCTTTAATGGTAATTGCATTAACACCATTTACTCTTGGTCGTGAATAAGCTTCAAGAAGTGTTTTCTTGACAACACCTTTTTTGGTACACATTACAATGTAATTGTTCCTGATATACTCTTCATCATCGAGACTTCGAACATTAATGAAAGCCTTAACATTATCATCGGGTTCAATATTTATAAGGTTTTGAATAGCCCTGCCTTTTGAACTTCTGGTACCTTCGGGAATTTGATAAACTTTTAACCAAAAACATTTTCCTGCAGCTGTAAAGAAAAGCATCGTATTATGCATCGAGGCAATAAACATATGTTCCAGAAAATCTTCATCCCGGGTAGTACTTCCTTTAGAGCCTACTCCTCCTCTGTGCTGAGTTTTAAAATCAGTAACAGGTGTTCTTTTAATATATCCCAGATGTGATATCGTAATAACCATATCTTCATCAGCATAAAAATCCTCAGGATTAAACTCTCCTTCATCCGGAACAATTTCTGTTCTCCTTTCGTCACCATAGGTTTCTTTAACCTCAAATAATTCATCTTTAATGATTTGCATGCGCAAATCTTCGTTTTCCAAAATAGATTTTAAAAATTCAATTAATTTTTGTAGTTCTGTATATTCTTCTTTAACCTTATCACGCTCTAATCCTGTTAACTTTTGGAGCCTCATTTCAAGAATAGCTTTAGCTTGAATTTCAGAAAGCTCAAATTTGCTCATCAAGCCTTGCCTGGCTTCATCAGGAGTTCTTGAGGCTCGTATTAGCGCAATTACTTCATCCAAATGATCCAAAGCAATCAATAACCCTTCAAGTACATGCGCTTTTTTCTCCGCCTGATCCAACTCGTATTTTGTTCGTCGGATAACTATTTCATGCCGATGACTTACAAAACTCTGAATCAGATTTTTAAGATTAAGTGTTTTAGGTCTTCCTTTAACTAAGGCAATATTATTTACATTAAAAGATGTTTGCAGTTGAGTATACTTGTAAAGTTTATTTAATACTACATTGGCAATGGCGTCTTTACGAATATCATATACAATGCGCATACCATTGCGGTCCGATTCATCGTTTATATTCGAAATCCCCTCAATTTTCTTATCATTCACCATTTCTGCAGTTTTCTTTATTAGCTCTGCTTTATTGACCTGATAAGGAATTTCGGTAACAATAATTCGTTCTCTTCCATTAGCCTCCGTTTCGATTTCTACTTTTGAACGTATAACAATTCTTCCCCTGCCGGTTTCAAAAGCATCTTTTATTCCCTGATAACCATAAATTATACCACCGGTAGGAAAATCCGGAGCTTTAATATGATGCATCAATTCCTCAATTTCAATATCTTCATTATCAATATAAGCAATAATGGCATCGATAGTTTCGGATAAATTATGTGGGGGCATATTGGTGGCCATTCCCACAGCAATTCCTGATGCTCCGTTAACCAATAAGTTAGGAACCCTTGTAGGTAAAACCGTAGGTTCTTTTAACGTATCATCAAAATTCAATTGAAAATCTACGGTATCTTTATCCAAATCACGCAGAATTTCTTCTGATATCTTTTGTAATCTGGCTTCGGTATACCTCATAGCAGCCGGGCTGTCTCCGTCAACAGAGCCAAAGTTACCCTGTCCGTCAACCAAAGGATATCTCAAAGACCAGTGTTGAGCCATTCGGACCATGGCTTCATAAACAGATGAATCTCCGTGTGGGTGGTATTTACCCAGCACCTCTCCTACAATTCTTGCTGATTTTTTATGCGATTTATTGGGGGTAATCCCAAGTTCCGACATTCCGAATAAAACTCTTCGGTGTACCGGCTTAAAACCATCCCTTACATCGGGCAATGCTCTTGAAACGATAACCGACATTGAATAATCAATGTAGGCTGATTTCATCTCCTCTTCAATATTTATTTTAAGAATTCTTTCTTCTTCTGCCATATCTTCAATGTATTAATTTAATTTTGAACCTTTCTTTAAAATCATACAAAAATACTAAAATAGCCGTTTATAAACGAATATTTTAAGGTTATAATTTATGATTTTTCAACAATTAATTGTTCATAAAACTTACTATAATGAAAAGGATCAACTACTTTTTTAAAAGGTATCTGAACAAGTTAAAAATGAATTTGTTTTACTAGTTAATTAACAACCCAAAAAAAAATAAATTTTGTACTGTTCAAATCTATTTCAGCAGAAATGAATGATTATTTTTTAATTTTAAAGGGTTATGTATTAATTTTGTTTTTTATTAATGTATAGAATATTATTATTTGGAAATAAAGATTATGGATGCAAAATTTTCACAACGAATCAAAGATGTTTTAAGCTTTAGCAAAGAAGAGGCTGTTCGGCTTGGAAATGCTTATATTGGTACCGAACACTTGCTGTTGGGTATTTTACGTGAAGGCGAAGGGATTGCTATTAATTTGCTTGAAAATTTAAATATAAATCTGGCAGAACTAAAATCAGCAATAGAACAAAGGATAAAATCAGATGAACATTTAAAACTTTCAGATTCTGATAATATCCCTCTTTTTAAAACAGCTGAAAGGGCCTTAAAGCTAGTTTACCTTGAAGCACGTTCTTTTAACAGTCCTACAGTAAATACAGGGCATTTATTATTAGCTATATTAAAAGATGAAAATAGTGTGGTAACTCAGTTTCTCGAAGAGCGAAGTATTAATTATCAAACCATTAGAACAGAAATGGAATCGATTGTTCCGGAGTCAAAAGCGGATTTTGAAGATGAAGAAAACGAAATTCCTTTTGGTTCGGGAAAAGGTGGAAGTCAAGGTTCATCGCAACCGGGACCAAAATCGAAATCAGAAACCCCTGTTTTAGACAATTTTGGGATTGATTTAACAAAAGCAGCAGAAGACAATACATTAGATCCCATTGTTGGCAGAGAAAAAGAAATTGAGCGTTTAGCGCAGATATTAAGCCGCAGAAAGAAGAATAATCCCGTATTGATTGGCGAACCCGGTGTTGGTAAATCGGCTATTGTTGAAGGCTTAGCTCTACGAATTGTCCAGCGAAAAGTTTCCCGTGTTCTTTTTGATAAACGTGTAATTACACTGGATTTAGCATCAATTGTTGCCGGAACAAAATATCGCGGTCAGTTTGAAGAACGAATGAAAGCTATCTTAAACGAGCTTTCCAAGTCAACCAATATCATTTTATTTATTGATGAGATTCATACCATCGTTGGTGCCGGTGGAGCAACAGGTTCCCTGGATGCTGCGAACATGTTAAAACCAGCTCTGGCGCGTGGTGAAATTCAATGTGTCGGAGCTACTACCCTGGACGAATATCGTCAGCATATTGAAAAAGATGGCGCATTGGAACGCCGTTTCCAGAAAGTGATGGTTGATCCTACATCTGATGAAGAAACGATTGAAATTCTGCATAATATTAAAGCGAGATACGAAGACCATCATAATGTAACTTACACCGATGATGCGATAGAAGCTTGTGTAAAGTTAACCATGCGTTATATCAGCGATCGTCATTTACCTGATAAAGCTATTGATGCACTGGATGAATCAGGATCCCGTGTACATATTTCGAATATCGTGGTTCCATCTCGTATCATTGAACTGGAAAAGCAGATCGAAGAGATACGAAACGAAAAAATAGCTGCAGTAAAAAATCAGAATTTTGAAAAGGCCGCAAGCTTTAGAGACAACGAGAAAAAATTAATTGATAATCTGGAAAAAGAGAAAGAAAACTGGGAGAAAGAACTGATTAAAAACAGGGAAACGGTTTCGGAAGAAGAAGTTGCTGAGGTTGTCGCAATGATGACCGGTGTTCCTGTGCAGCGTATAGCACAAGCCGAAGGAGCACGTTTAATGAAGATGGGCGAAGAATTGAAGAAAAATGTCATTGGCCAGGATGAGGCGATAGGTAAAATTGTTAAATCTATTCAGCGAAATCGCGCAGGGTTAAAAGATCCGAATAAACCCATCGGTTCGTTTATTTTCTTAGGCCCCACAGGTGTAGGAAAAACACAATTAGCCAAGATTCTGGCGCTTTATCTGTTCGACACGGTGGATAACCTTATTCGAATGGACATGAGCGAATATATGGAGAAATTTTCTGTATCAAGACTTGTAGGAGCTCCTCCCGGATACATTGGCTACGAAGAAGGCGGACAATTAACCGAAAAAGTACGCAGAAAACCATACTCTGTTATATTACTTGACGAGATTGAAAAAGCTCATCCGGATGTTTTCCATTTATTACTACAGGTATTGGATGAAGGGCAACTAACGGACAGTCTTGGCCGAAGAGTGGATTTCAGAAATACGATTATCATCATGACTTCAAATATTGGAAGTCGCCAAATTAAAGATTTTGGACAGGGCGTTGGTTTTTCAACCAGGGCAAAACAGGAATCGGCCAGTCACCACACAAAAAGTGTAATACAAAATGCGCTGAAACGATCGTTTGCACCCGAATTCTTAAACCGACTGGATGACGTGGTAATCTTTAATTCGCTTACAAAAGATGATATTTATAAAATTATAGATATTGAATTAAGAGGACTTTATAAACGGGTTGATAACCTTGGCTATTCTGTTGAAATTAGTAAAGATGCTAAGGATTATATCACAGAAAAAGGTTTTGATGTGAATTTTGGAGCAAGACCATTAAAACGAGCGATTCAGAAATACCTTGAAGACCCAATGGCAGAAGTGATTATCAAAACATCCATTAAAGAAGGCGAAATACTGAACGTTGATTATGATAAAGAGAAGGATGAAATAGTTATTACGCCTACTCCGGGCGGTAGTAAAAAACTACCCAAGGGAAAACCCAAAGAAAAACGACCAAAAAAGGACTAAACGTCATAAACAAAGCCTTACTTTTATTGTTATAAAGTAAGGTTTTTTTTAATTCATAAAAATAGATTAACCATGGAAAAAAATAATAAAAAAGTTACATTTAAAGGTAACCCGGTAACTTTACTGGGAAAAGAAACAAAAGTAAATGACAAAGCAGTAGATTTTAAGGTTTTAAACAATAACCTTGAACCTGTCAAACTTTCTGATTTCGAGGGTAAAGTGAAAATTTTATCGTTATTCCCTTCTATTGATACCGGTGTATGCTCAAAACAAAATCATGTATTTAATGAAAAAGCAGCAAATTTAAGCGATGATATTGTGATTCTGGCTATTTCAAACGACCTCCCTTTTGCCCTGAAAAGATTTTGTGGTGCTGAAGGGATCGATAATCTTATCACTTTATCAGATCATAAAGATTTGGACTTTTCATCAAAATATGGTTTTTTGATTGAAGAATTGAGGCTAATCGCCCGTGGTGTTATTGTCATCGATAAAGAAAATATCGTTAAGCATGTGGAATATGTTCCTGAAATTGGAGAAGAACCCGATTATGAATCGGCTGTTAATGCAGCAAAATTATTGGTTAAGTAAGTATATATTTTCGATTTTTTACAAACCACAGGGAGTATAAATCTTTGTGGTTTTTTTATGGATGTATTTTTCCATAAAGGTCAAAGTCATCAGACTTTATGATTTTAACCGTATAAAAGGAGCCTGTTCTTAATTTTTTATCGGCTGAATCAATCACCACCTCGTTATCTACTTCAGGTGAGTCATATTCGGTACGTCCAATATAATACTCCCCCTCTTTACGGTCAATTAAAACTTTAAACAACCTGCCTATCGTTTTTTGGTTCAACTGATTAGATATCTCTTGTTGTACCTCCATCAACTCATCCATTCGTGCCTGTTTCACCGAAAAAGGGATATCATCTTTATAATGCTTTGCTGACCAGGTATTTTCTTCTTCAGAATAGGTAAAAACTCCGAGGCGCTCAAATTTCGCAAACCTCACAAATTCCAATAATTCATTAAAATCTTCATCTGTTTCCCCCGGATGGCCAACCAGCAAAGTCGTCCTTAGCGCTATATCAGGTACTTCTGATCTGATTTTTTCTATTAATTGGTAAGTATCTTTTTGAGTATGTCCTCGTCGCATCATTTTTAACAGCTTATCGCTGATATGCTGCACAGGAATATCCAGGTATTTACAAATATTTTTTTTATTTTGCATCAGGCTTAAAACATCTTTGGGGAATAGTGCCGGAAATGCATAATGCAATCGCAGCCACTGAAGCCCTTTTATCGCTGAAAGCCGGTCCACCAATTCGGCCAGTTTAGAAGTTTTATATAAATCATACCCATAATACGATAAATCCTGGGCAATAAGAATAAGCTCTTTTGCTCCGTTTTTCACTAATCGTTTCGCTTCTTTTTCAATATCTTCAAGGGATCTGGATTGATGCTTTCCTTTGATTAACGGAATCGCACAAAAAGAACATTTTCGATCGCATCCTTCTGATATTTTTAAATAAGCATAATGTTTAGGGGTAGTAACCAACCGTTCACCCACTAAATTATATTTATATTGACCGCCAACAGACTCAATTAACTCTTTTTGGTTATAAACCCCAAAATAATGGTCAACAAAAGGGATCTCCTTCTCTAATTCGTGCCTATATCGTTCAGACAGGCATCCGAAAACAATTATTTTCTCAATTTTATTCTGCTTTTTTAACGCCTCGAACTGCAGAATGGTTTCGATGGATTCCTGCTTAGCATCGTTGATAAATCCACAGGTATTGATAACAACAATTTCTGAGGATTGGTTGGAATTATGTTTTACCGAAAACCCATTTGCGACTAATTGTTTCATCAGGTATTCGGAATCAACCAGGTTTTTTGAACAGCCCAGGGTAATAATATTAATGTGCTTATTGTTCTGTTTTGTTTTCATCAAAACACTCTTGTTTATTAATCCGTTAAAAGAAAATCGATTTAATCAGAAAATAGAGAATCAACAAATTCTTTCTTATTGAAGACTTGTAAATCTTCAATTTTTTCACCAATGCCAATATATTTTACCGGAATCTTAAATTGATCAGAAATACCAATCACGACCCCTCCTTTAGCTGTTCCATCCAGTTTTGTTAAGGCTAAAGCAGTAACATCTGTAGCATGAGTAAACTGTTTAGCTTGTTCGAAGGCATTTTGCCCGGTTGAACCATCTAATATTAATAAAATCTCATGAGGTGCATCCTGTACAACTTTATTCATCACCTTTTTAATTTTAGATAACTCATTCATTAAGTTGATTTTGTTATGTAGTCTTCCGGCGGTATCAATAATTACTACATCAGCATGGTTTGATTTAGCTGAAGATAAGGCATCAAAAGCTACAGAAGCAGGATCAGAACCCATTTTTTGCTTTACAATCGGGACACCAACTCTTTCGGCCCAAATGGTAAGCTGATCAACAGCGGCAGCTCGAAAAGTATCGGCAGCACCAAGATATACTTTCTTCCCCATGTTTTTAAACTGATAAGCCAGTTTTCCAATGGTTGTTGTTTTCCCAACTCCATTAACTCCCACAACCATAATAACATATGGTTTGTCATTTGAATTAAATAATAAATCAATATCTGTAGAATTGTTTTCCTCCAATAAAGCAGCGATTTCTTCTTTCAAAATATTATTTAACTCTTCCGTACCCATATATTTATCGCGTGATACACGACTTTCAATTCGTTCAATAATTTTGAGGGTAGTATCAACTCCTACATCGGAGGTAATAAGAACCTCTTCCAAATTATCCAGAACCTCATCATCTACTTTCGTTTTTCCGATAACCGCACGTGATAATTTCTTTAAAACGTTTTCTTTCGTTTTTTCTAATCCTTTATCTAACGTTTTTTTCTTTTCCTTCGAAAATATTCCAAGTGTACCCATGGGTTTATTGTTTTCTAAATTAATGTATATCAGCCCGTAAATTTAGCATAATTTGATAAACTGCATATATAAAAAAAGCTTTCTTTTGATGGAAGAAAGCTTTTATATCTGTAAAATAATATTCGTGTTTATTTTTTTGCAAAGAAATCTTTTATTTTTTCGTTGTTTACCATTTCTTCGATAAACTGGTAATTTCCTTTTTCCGTTTTAACCATTTTAATACATTTGGTTAAATTTCTTCCAGCTCCTTTTTGTAATGTTGCAACTGCTTTTTTTGCCATAATTCAATTATTTTATTTCTTTATGAACGGTTACTTTTTTTAATATGGGATTATACTTTTTAAGTTCAAGTCTTTCCGTTGTATTTTTTTTATTTTTGGTCGATATATATCTAGAAGTCCCTGGTTGACCTGAATTCTTATGTTCAGTGCACTCTAAAATTACCTGAACTCTGTTTCCTTTTTTTGCCATGATCTACACTCCCTATTTTAAAACTTATTAATATAACCTTTTTCTTTCGCTTTTTCTAAGGCTGCTTTCAAACCAATTTTATTGATAGTTCGAATAGCTGAAACTGAAACTTTCAACGTTATCCAACGATCTTCTTCCTCAAAATAGAATTTCTTTGTCAATAAATTTGGATAAAACTTTCGCTTAGTTCTCCTCTTTGAGTGGGAAACATGATTCCCAACCATAACCTTTTTTCCTGTAATTTGACAGATTCGTGACATTTTTATCTAATTTTTTTTTATCGTATTCTAAAAACAGAACGCAAAATACGTGATTTTTATTTAATTATTCAAATATATT
>DATFIZ010000183.1:0-5693 GCA_035269575.1 Bacteroidales bacterium
AAAAGTTCTTCAGTATAACCTGTCTTTGGAAAAAGCAGTTGCTGATAAACAGGCAGTCATTGCATTTATATATTATTTAATGGGAAAATAAACGATAGTATTATGAAATTAATCATAAAAAATATAAAGGAGAATTATAAGTTGGTAATTGTTGTACTTATTACCGGAATTTTGTTGGGATGGTTAATGTTTCATTCTTCAGAGGACCTTCCTCCAACAAAAGAAACAACAGAAATACATGATGAACAAGATCATGAAGAAGAGACCACTACATGGACCTGCTCTATGCATCCCCAGATAAAACAAGACCACCCGGGTGATTGTCCGATTTGTGGAATGGATTTAGTACCATTATCGAGCATGGATTCGGAAGGTGATGATTTTGATCCAAACGAAGTAATGCTCACGGAATCGGCAGCTAAGCTTGCTGATATTCAAACGACAAAAGTGATGAAAGGAAATCCCGAAAAAGAAATTTACCTTCAAGGGAAAGTGGCTGTCGATGAACGTAATATGGCAGAATTGACGGCAAGATTTGGCGGAAGGATAGAAAAACTATATGTTAATTTTACCGGAGAAAAAGTAAACAGGGGAGAACCCCTGGCTACTATTTATTCACCCGAATTAGTATCTGCCCAACGTGAATTAATTGAAGCATTGGCTATTAAAGGAAGCCGTCCGACAATTTATCAGGCCGCAAGAGCTAAACTAAGTCTTTGGGATTTAACCGAAGAGCAAATCGTTCAAATTGAGCAGGAGGGTGAACCCAAATTGTATTTTGATGTTTTATCGCCAATTTCCGGAACCGTAATGAAAAGACAGGTGACCTTGGGCGATTATGTAAAAATAGGAGACCCGCTTTTCAGGGTTGTTGATTTATCCACGGTATGGGTTATGTTTGATGCTTATGAAGAGGATCTTCCATGGATAAAAGAGGGCGATAAAATGGAGTTTACTGTAAAGTCAATCCCTGGTAAAACGTATCATGCAAATACACAGTTTATCGATCCCTTTATTCACCCTAAAACCAGATCAGCAAAAGTACGTGTAGAAGTGAGTAATCCGGAGCAAAAGCTGAAACCGGATATGTTTGCCAACGGGAAACTATATTCTCAAAAGGCTGCTAATATACGGCAGTTGATGATACCAAAGTCATCTGTACTGTGGACAGGTAAAAGATCTGTGGTTTATGTAAAAGTACCTGAAAGGGAGAATCCAACTTTTTTATACCGGGAAATTGTTTTAGGACCTTTAGCCGGAGATTATTATGTGGTAGAAGAGGGATTGTCAGCAGGAGAAGAGGTTGCCACCAACGGAGTGTTTAAAATTGATGCTTCGGCTCAGCTGGAAGGGAAAAAAAGTATGATGAACCCTTCCGCTGGCAGTGCACCTGATGCAGGCCACGATCACGGAGATGGAGAAGGAGCAACCTCTGATGATGATCATGCAGCTCATGCTATGGAAACAACAGCAGATGCTTCAGGACATACCATGTTCGAAGTAGGAGGTGCTTGCGGAATGTGTAAGGACCGAATTGAAAAAGCTGCACTATCGGTTAAAGGTATTCAAGAAGCAGTATGGGAACAAGAATCCAAAATGCTCAAATTAACGTATAAGCCCGGACTTGATTTATTGAATGTTCACCGGGCCATAGCAAAAGCCGGACATGATACGGAAAAAATCGAAGCTGAGGATAGTGTCTATAATTCACTGCCAGCATGTTGTTTATATAGAGATTCAGAATAATAATAATCAATAAAAACCAAAAAGTTATGAAAACAAAAATTTTAAATTTAGTTGTAGGATTATTCCTGATCACAAGTTTAAGTGTAAGTGCACAGGAAGTAAAAACAGAAAAGTTTAAAGTCTACGGAAATTGCGGAATGTGCGAAAACCGCATTGAAAAAGCAGCTTCCGGACTTGAAGGTGTTACAAAAGCCGATTGGGATAAAGAAACCCAAATGCTTGAAATTTCCTTTGATAACAGTAAAGTGAAAGTAGATGATGTTCATCAAGCCGTTGCTAAGGCCGGACATGATACGAAAAAGGTTAAAGCCGATGATGAAGTGTATAATGCGTTACCGGCTTGTTGTTTGTATCGTGAAAAACAAAATAAATAAGTACAGTTGACCTGCGTGAAGATAGGAAAAAAACCCGAAATGCTTTTTTTAAGGCTTTTCGGGTTTTTTATTTTGTATAATTGGCTAAATAGAATAACAGGTTAAAAAACCAGTTTATTAATTATCTCTTTTACTTCCTTGGTTAATGATTCAAAGTTATGGCCTGAAGGATAAACCGGCTTTAAATATTCAACTTCAATCTTACGAAATGGCTTCGGAAATCTGGATCCGGCAGGTAATACATCGTAGGCCCCTTTGATTACAACCGGAACAATGGGTACATCTAATTCTTTACTTAAAATCGCAAATGTTTTTTTAAATTCTCCTATTTGACCATTTGTAGTTCTTGTGCCTTCGGGGAAGATAATAATTTTTTTGCCCTCTTTTAAAACAGCAGCCATCTTCTGGATGGATTCTTTAATATCCACATTCATATCCATGATAATGACATTGTTTCTGTGCGCCATAAATTTCAGAAAACGGTTCTTTACATGTTTTCGTTTAGCATAGAAATAAGTGTCTTTTATTGTTTTACGTTTTAAACAGGCTGTAACAAACAAACCGTCAAAAAAGCTCTGGTGATTAGGGGTAATAATAGCTGCACCCTCAGGGATATTTTCTAATCCTTTGGTTTTAAACTTAAAATACAGCTTAAAGAAAAATCTTGCTGTTTTAATAATAAACGATTGGGTGGGCCATGATTTAGGTAATTGAAAGTTTATTTTTTCTTTTAATATTTCCGACCAGTTGGGTAATTCAAAATTATGAAACAACTTGTTTTCTTTAACATAATCAACCATATTACTTATGGATGGAAAGTTAATCAATTTATCCTCTTCAATTTTAACACCAAAAGTTCGTTCAATAAAGTCAATCAATGTTATTTTTTCTAAAGAGTCCATTGAAATGTCAAACTCTAAATGATCCTGAGGTGATATTGTCATATCCACCTGAGATTCGATATATGTTTTTATTACCTGATATTCTTCAGATACAGGCTCTTCTTCTTTATGGGCTACTTTCTCTTTTGCTTTAGGCTTTTCAAATATATCTTCCAGTTTAAATCGTTGAATTTTTCCTAATCGTGTACGGGGAAGCTCTTCATTAATTAAAAGAAACTTCATAATCCGCTTGTACGAAGTCAGACGCTGATTAAGGTCAGGGATGAGTTCTTTTTTGAAATATTTTTCGGGGTCACTCACTTCAAGTTGAGCCAAATGCTCATAATCGGGAACAATGAGTGCATGCAATTTATCATTTTTTTGGAATACGGCGGCTTCTGTAACGCCTTCATAACCTTCCAGTTTTGTTTCCAGCTCTACCGGATTAATATTTTTTCCGTTTTGAAGTACAATGATTTCTTTTTTACGGCCGGTAATAAAAAGGTATCCGTTTTTGTCAACTCGACCTAAGTCACCGGTATATAACCAGCCATCTTTTAAAACATCATTGGTTTCTTCCGGTTTGTTATAGTATCCCTTCATGATATTATCTCCTTTGGCCACAATTTCATCATCACGGATTTCCATTTTCAATCCGGGAAGTGCCTGACCGGGCGAACCGATAACTGTTTTTCCGGGGCGCGTAAAGGTAATCATTGGTGCTGCTTCAGTCATTCCATAGCCTTCTAGTACATCAAAACCCAGGGTTTGGAAAAAAGTTCCTACCTCTTTATTGAGGGCAGCACCTCCCGATACAAGAAATTGAAGATGCCCGCCAAAACCCTGGTGTACTTTTTTAAAGATTTTCTTCGCCATTTTTCTACTGTGCAAAGCTTTTACAATTGTAAAAAATGTTCTTCCGATAAATGAGGCAAAGACTTTTGATTTTAAACTTTTATACAGCAAATCATATAATCGGGGAACCCCAATCATAATATTTACTTGATTGTTTTTTAGGGTTTCCAAAATATCTGATGATTGCATGGAAGGTGACATAACCGCTGTGCCACCAACATTTAATGGAGCAATCATTGAACCTGTCAAAGGGAAAATATGATGTAAAGGAAGCAACATTAAAACCTGTCGATCCTGTGTGTATATTTTAACTTTTTGAGAAACACCTTCAACATTCGATAATAAGTTTTTGTAACTTAACATTACTCCCTTCGGACTCCCTGTTGTTCCCGATGTGTATATTATTACCGCTGTTTTCTCGATATCTCCCGGAGCCTCCCATTCCACCTTTTGATTTTGCTCAATGGCTTCATCTGCTTCCCGGTCATCAATATTTACAATCTGTGGGGTATATTCAAGTTCTTTAGTAATCGTATCAAATTTGGAAATGGTATTATTACTTACAAAAAGTAATTCGGGTTTGCAATCGTTCAGAATATAGGTAACATCATCAGCAGATGCTAAGAAATCCACGGGAATTACGGTGCAATTATTCTTCCAGGCTGCATAAAAAGCGAAAATCCAGTCAGCCCTGTTCTCTGCATGGATAGCTATTTTTGAATTTGAAATATTGCTAAAGTATAGTTTAGAATATTGGTCTATCTTTTGAAATAATTCCTGGTAAGTAAAAGATTTTTCTTTCGTTACCAATGCTATTTTGTCTTTAAAATTTGTGTTAATCATCAACCACTCTCCTAAATTTAGTCCTTCTGTAATTTACTTTTACCGAAAAATATTTAATAAAACAAGATGCAAAGCTAAACATTTTTATTTCATAAGGAAAATATATATTTAAAACACTTTATATCTGTAACCTTATAAAATATAAATTGTTCGAAGGATTTAATGTTAATTTCACGTTTTTAAATAATAATAAATAAACATTATTTTAACAATTAGAATCCCATAATGAATAAAAGTTTATATAAGAAATAAAAATTTATTGAAAATTTTGTAATATTTTCGTTTAATCGATAACCAATGATTGTGGAGTTAATCATAAAAATAATTTACAATGGAATTAAAAATAACCAATCTGTCGAAAACTTATCCCAATGGGGTGCAAGCACTAAAAAATGTTAACCTGACTATAACTAAAGGAATGTTTGGCCTTTTAGGCCCAAATGGTGCAGGTAAATCAACCTTAATGAGAACCATAGCAACCTTACAGGAAGCAGACCAGGGAGAAGTAGAATTAAACGGGATCAATGTATTGAAACAAAAAGCCGATATCAGGAAAAAACTGGGTTATTTACCCCAGGAATTTGGCGTTTATCCTAAGATATCAGCTGAAGCGATGCTTGATCATTTTGCTGAGCTTAAAGGTATTACAAACAAAAAAGAACGAAAAGAAATTGTAATAGCTTTGTTACAGCAAACCAACCTATTTCATGTAAGAAAAAAGAATTTAAGCGGATACTCCGGAGGGATGAAGCAACGATTTGGTATTGCTCAGGCTTTACTGGGAAATCCAAATTTAATTATTGTAGATGAGCCAACAGCGGGGCTAGATCCTGCCGAAAGAAACCGTTTTCACAATTTATTAAGTGAAATTGGCGAAAATATTATCGTGATTTTATCTACACATATAGTGGATGATGTTAGCGATTTATGTAAGAATATGGCTATCATAAATGAAGGTGAAATGCTGCTTAATGGAAAACCATCTGAGCTTATT
>DATFIZ010000184.1:0-19250 GCA_035269575.1 Bacteroidales bacterium
GTTGCGGATAAATCTCTATGATTTCCATCTACAGAATTAACAAAAGGATGAAGCTTAGAATGATCCAATTGGTTTTCTTTATTGTTTTCATCATATTCACCATCAGGTAATCTATTCATAGAGAATACTGCTTTATATGCCGTTTCCAAATCCTTAGGGTATGGAGTTCTATCGGTAAAAGTAAGTGCAGAAACTTCACTTTCAAAAAATGCATTTCCTTGAACATATAAACCATCACTTGGTGGTGTATAAAATCTACCGATTGCTGTTCCTCCATTTGAATTTACAATAAGTTTTGTTGAACCTGAAACCTGGACTCTTAAGGCATTCTCATCACTTAAACTATTTACATGAAACCTTGAAATAGGTTTTCCTGTAGTCCCAACCCCGATTCTACCATTTTTTAAAACAACCATTGCATTTGACCGTGCATCTTCTGCTGTTCCATTACCAATTACAAATAAATGATCAGTGGCTTCCCAGTTTTCCGGATTACCTGATAGGTCATAATCGTTATACCGTCCAATAACTGTTTCGCACCAACTATAGGCATTATTTCTTGATCCAATAACTGTCGAAAGAGCTCCTGTTGCAACATTGTAAGTACCATTCAGAATCGTAGAAGTACTTCCATAAATTTCATTTCTATAACCACCCCCAATAACTCCCCAGGCAGCATCAGAATGCACTTTATTCTCAGTTCCTCCTAAAATCCCTGCATTTGGAGCATCTATCCTGTGACCATGCCCACCGGCAATCACAGACGATGATGAATTAACAATATTTGAATACCCTCCCAAAATAGCTGATCGCATTCCGTAGGATTTATTTTTATACCCTAATGCAACGGATCCATAACTTGCTGTATTATAATAACCAAGGGTTGTAGCATAACTAGCCAGACTTGAATCTCCAACTCCAATAGCCACAGCCCCTTCACCAGAATAATAAATTTTCCAAAACTCTTCCTGAGTACCCGGGTATTTTGGTGGTTTGGGTGGGCAGTCGGCCAAATCTATCCCTGTTATACTTCCCTGTCCAATGGCAAATGAATAATTTCCTTTCGCTTGTGTAACTCCTGTAGCAGCTCCGGAACTATCAACACCAGAACTACCAAAAGCAAAACTTCTGTAGCCATAAGATTTAGCCCCCCTTCCAAACGAATAACTTTCCGAACTGTATGCTTCTGCATCTTCTCCAAAAGCAAAAGAATTTTCTCCTAACGCCCGGGCATAACTACCAAATGCAAATGCATTTGTACTGCTTGCCATTGCCTGATAACCTATCGCAGAAGAATAATCCCCAAAAGCCCGGGACTGATAACCCAATGCCTGAGAATAATTCCCAATTGCTTTTGATTCAAACCCAGTGCTCAGTGAGTTTAATCCAACTGAGTCGGGGTGTTCTACCAAAACACGGCCTGCCAAAAAAGCTTCTTTTTTGGGATACCACAATATCCGGGGTTCACTGGGTTCAATTACTTCTGCTGATGATTGTGATGAAATATTAAAATAATCATTAAAGGATGATTTCCCTGTTCCTCTTCCGCTTACAGCAAATCCTCCGGGTTGTCCCTTGGCATTCTCATTTAATGTTATCCTTGCACTGTCAGGTGTTATGGAAAAGAAATCAAGATTCCCTTTTCCTGTACCTCTGCCACTAACCGCAAAACCGCCAACATTCCTCTTTTGGGTTTCGTCGACAAAAACTTTTGCTCCGTCAGGGAATACAGCAAACACAACATTCCCATCCCGATCTTTCACGGCAAAGAGCGTATCTGAGTCAGAAAAATATAAAATTTTATTATTTAACGCTTTTGCCGTATCTGAGGTTCTGGAGTGTATTGAATAAGGGACCGAAAGGAGTTCTGAAGAACCTAACCAGATATATTCGGAACCGGTAGCATCCATCATCTCAATGGCTAAAAAATAACTATTTTCACTCCAGTCAATCATCGCAAAATCACTGGTAGGGTTTGTTCCATTTCCAATTTTTAAGTTTACCAGCCCATAATCGTTGGTCGTAACGGAATGGTTTTCTGTATAAACCGAAGTTCCTGTTTCACTTCCCTGGAGCAAGCTAATTCTCAGGTTAACTTCCTGGTTGGTCATGAGTTCTTTATCAGCATCCCGAAGGATTGCCTGGTAGTTGAAATTTCGTGGTATTTGTGCTGCACAAGTAAACGATAATAACAACAAAAAACAAAAAGAGTAGATTTTTTTCATCTTCCTAATATTATTTAAATAATTATTTCAATTAAAATTCTTGCTATAAAAAAAGTATTAAATAAAAATAAATCTAAATCAATTGTATTCCAAACAATTATAGAACTTTTTAATAAGATAAAAGGCACTATCCGGAATAATGTATAATACATAAGCCGAATAAGCATCTCAAGATTAAAAATGAATACTTAGATTCTGTTAATCAAGATTTTTAAATTAATTTTATCATTTCAAAAAGGTATTCTTATTGTTTTAGTTTGTTAATTTCACTCATCAATAAATTTATTTGTTGTTGTTGTTGTTCTAACGTATTTTGCAATGAGTGATTCTCTTGTTGAATTTTTTTCATTTCATCATTTAACTGTTCAATGTAAATGTGGGCTTTTTCTAATTCTTCAAGCATTTGCTCACTTCGTTCAGTAATGCTGTAACTGGTATTTGAAAGCTCTTCAGCACTTTTTAAAGCAGGTAAATGTTTATTTTCCCACATCCATGCTGCATGTTCTTCGATACTTTCCAGATCATAGTCTTCGGAAAACACATAATCAGCAAAATTTTTCTTTTTAGCATTAACCAAATAATCTCCAGTAGTATTAATATCTCCAACAACATCTAGCTTGTAGGCAGGATTTTTAAGACCTATTCCTACATTACCACCCGGTTCAAAAACTACTATCCCGCTTTCCAGGGTATCACCGGTATTAAAAAAACGAAAGCCATTTTCCGCTTTAAAGTTCATTTGATAATTTCTTGATGGCATTAAAACATCTTTACCTAATACGCTATTAAAAACGACACTTCCTTCTTTAGAATTTGTAGAACAAAATTTACCAAAGGCAAAAGAACCTCCCCCATCAGCTGTAACATAAAGCCCCATTGCATAATCGTTCGCTTCAAGGGCATTAGCATCCTTTCCAACTGCAAAACTGGCAAATCCTTCAGTTATGGAACCATCTCCCATAGCTACGGATCTACTTCCAACTGCCTCACAATAAGCACCCAAAGCCATTGCAGCATATCCATTTGTTTCAGAGCCCACACCTGCTGAAAAACCAAAATCTCCATTGGCCAATGTTTTACATCTATAACCTATAGCCGAAGAGCCATAACCTGCAGTTGTTGTATAAGGGCCTATTGCTATTGAACGACCTCCTGATGCAATCGATCCAAAACCAATAGCTGTTGAAAAATCTCCTGATGCAATATTGTTAATCCCCATACTAAATGAACCTAACCCAGTGGAACGGCTTCCTAAACCCAAAGCAAAGGAGTTATCTCCTAAGGCTATGGGACTATCCTGTAAGTTCCCGAGGGTATCAATTCCTACAGAACCCAGGGCAAAGCTATTAATCCCAAGAGCAACGGCCCCTGAGCCAATGGCATAAGAATTATCTTTTAATGCCAGTGCCATATTCCCAAAAGCAAATGAATTATCTGCATTTGATGTAGCATTTTTACCTATGGCGGTAGAATAATTACTTCGTGCTACTGACTGGTAACCGAATGCCTGGGACCAGTCTCCAATAGCTTTGGATTCGAATCCGGTACTTACAGAGTTTATCCCGACAGAATCAGGATCTTCAACTAAAACACGACCTACTAAAAAAGCTTCTTTGTTAGGATACCATAAGATTCGTGGCTCACTCGGGTCAATTACTTCTGTTGATGATTGTGATGAAATATTAAAATAATCTTTAACGATAGCTTTTCCTGTACCTCTTCCACTTACTGCAAATCCACCGGGCATACCTTTAGCCTGTTCATTAAGATAAAAACGAGCACTGTCGGGCGTTACTCTAAATACATCATACTCTAAAGCTTTTCCTGTACCTCTTCCACTTACTGCAAATCCACCCACAGTTCCTTTAGTTCCTTTTTCATCAACATATATCTTTGCCCCATCAGGAAATACGGCAAATACGATATTGCCTTCACGATCCTTTACGGCAAACAATGTATCTGAGTCAGAAAAATATAAAATTTTATTATCCAACGCTCTTGCAATTTCTGAGGTATCTGAATATACTGAGTTTATGGAGTTATTCGAATATATTGAATAGGGCACTGACAGAAGTTCTGAAGCACCTAACGGAATATAACCTGAACCGGCAGCATCCATAATCTCAATCAATAAAAAATAGTTATTGTCACTCCAGTCAATCATCGAAAAATCACTGGTTGGGTCTGTTCCTTGTCCAATTTTTAAGTTTACCAGCCCATAATCGTTGGTTGTAACTGCATGATTTTCTGTATATACCGAAGCTCCTGTTTCACTTCCCTGAAGCAAGCTAATTCTCAGGGTTACGTTCTGATTAGTCATTAATTCTTTATCAGCATCCCGGAGGATTGACTGGTAATTAAAACTTTGTGGTATTTGTGTATAGCTTTCAAAAGCAAAAAATAAAAAAGTTATACACCATAAAACTTTCCGTACCATAATATTAATTTTTAGTTAATAGCCAGTGAACTATAGATGAAGATACAAGTTCAAAAAAAAAACGATGCTAGTCAAATTTAATTGACAAAGCTATTGAAAAACGGGAAAGAGAGAAAGTATCCAATAATAGGAACACAAAATAGTAATAGGTCAAAAAAATAAGACAGATGTAAGGAAAGTCTTAAATTTAACGTGCAGAACGTTCAATAAGAATTGTAGGAATCTTTTGTTCGGTTAACATTAAATCAGCTAATACAATGGCTGTAGCAGCCTCAACAACTACCGGAACTCTTAATGCAATACAGGCATCATGGCGGCCTTTAACCTCAAGTTTTTCTGTTTTTCCTGAGGTTAAATTTACGGTATGCTGCGTTTTTGAGATACTGGATGTGGGTTTGACAGCAACCTTAAACCATAAATCATTTCCATTGGTTATCCCGCCATTTATTCCTCCGGCAAAGTTGGTTGATGTTTTTCCTGAAGCATCTACTAACTCATCATTATGTTCACTGCCAAACATTTTAGCAGCATTAAACCCGGAACCAAACTCAATTCCTTTAATAGCCGGGATGGAAAAAATAATATGGCTTATCAATGATTCTGCCGAATTGAAGAAAGGTTCTCCCAAACCCACAGGTACTTGTTGGGCTTTACATTCGACAATACCACCAATAGAATCGTTCTTTTTTATGGCGTTGTCTATGGCATTTTCAATCGTTGTTTCTCCTCCGGCTTCAATCAAAGAAGCTTTAATGGTTAAAGGATGAATCAATTTCTTAGCAATCACGCCGGCGGCAACTAAACCAAGGGTAAGTCGGCCTGAAAAATGCCCTCCCCCGCGGTAATCATTAAACCCACCAAATTTAAACTTTGCTGTAAAATCGGCATGTCCTGGTCGTGGAAAATTTTGTAACTGCTTATAATCTTCTGATTTGGTATTTTTATTATGAAAAGCAATTAAAATGGGAGCTCCTGTCGTTGTATCATTAAATACCCCCGATAATATCTCCGGTTTATCCTCTTCAATTCGAGGTGTTGTTCCTTTGGCTCCGCTCTTCCGGCGTAACAAATCATCGGTAAAATCATCTTCTGTGACAGGTAACCCGGCAGGGCATCCATCGATTAAAACACCTACCTGCTTACCATGCGATTCACCATAAATGCTTACCCGAAATATATGGCCAAAAGTATTCATTGCTAACTGTATTTTTTGATGCAATGAAAATACAGAATATTCTGCGATGTACAAAATTCAATCATAAAATAATTCGTTCAGCTTTATCCAGATTATCCAGGTTAAATTTAACAATGGCAAGTTTAGGAAACTCATAGGCTGCAGTAAACATCCATGTTTTTCCTGATTTTTGCTTCCAATCACCCATTATTCTTGACGATTCATGAATATGTCCATGAAGGGTTAATAAAGGTTGCTTTTTTTCAATAAATCGTTGAATGGCAATACTTCCCACATGAACATCCAGTGGAACATAATCGAATGTTTGTCCGTCGAGGGCAGCACGATCTAAATTGGTTTGGTAAGGTGGCGAATGGAATAAAAAAACGGCATTTTCTAATGAATCATCTCCTGTTAAGCTGATTAAATCATCCTTTATGGTTGCATATTCAATATCAATGTTCTCTTCTACAGATCTTTTCCCTTCGGTAGGATGAATGCATCCGGGGTCAACATAGCGGGATACATCATACCGTTCCCAGTCTTTAAAAATAAACGGTGATGGTGGGATATTAGCATATCCATAAACAGCATAATCTCCTAAGGGTAATTTTTTATTGTGACTATAATGCCAGAGTCCTTTTTTTTCACCCTCAATAATCTTCATTTCTTCGGATTTTGGATCATCATTACCAAGAATAAAAAAAATAGTTGGATAACGTTCTTTCAAAAAGGATTTTAATTTTTGAAATTCAGGCATCATAAAATCAGCAACAAAATCATCAAAAGGATGATCAATTTTGGGATAAAAGTTGGGAAAAATATCGCCACCAATAAACAACACCTCCGGTTTTCCCGATTTTATTTCATCAAATAATTTCGTATATCTCTCTAGCTTACCATGCAGATCTGAAACAAAATAGCAATTCATACATGTGATTTCTTTAAAAGTCGTGCCGGATTATTTACACTATCAATCATAACCGCATAGCTGGTTTGTTTTTTTATATCCTCATCGGTAATAATATGTAAATCGATTATTCCTTCATCCATGCTGTGGCCGGTTTTCTGTTTATTCATATTTTCTAAAGCAAAACTCCAGCCATCAATAAAGGCTTTCAAACTACATTTTTGTTGCTCATCACCTACAAAATGGATAAGTAAATCGATATCACTTGCAGGTCCTGCAGTTGTTTCTTTAGTGCTTCCAATAAGGTACATCGCTTTTATTCCAAATTGATCAAAATTGGTTTTCCTGGCAATCATTTCAGCCATTCTCCAACGCCACTTCCAATGTTCATCGCTGGTATTTCTTAAAAGCTCACTTTCATTCTTAGCCGGCTTTTGAGTAGTTAAGTGTTCCATCGTATTTTTTAACTGGTAAGAAAAAATATAATGGCTTAAACGGTCGGCAATGGTGTTTAACAACTTTTTTTCTTCGGGTAAAAAACACTCTCCCTGGAAAGGGATATCGATATAAAAAACCGTGATTTTTCCAACAATATTATCATCAACCACTAACTCAGACATCTGATACCATTGAGTAACCTCTTTAGTATCTAGTGCATATTCTTTCCCATTGTATTCAATTTTTGCATGACATTTATTGGGAAACTGCCATCCTTTGGGAATGATTTCAAGAATTTTATAAAAATTATTATCAATGGTTGAGGAATGATCAGACAAGATTTGCTCAACATTGTAAATACATTGAAGTTCTTTAGCCCTTTCCTGTAATGATTTGAGTGAGTCCATAGCCAGCCTTTCGTTAAAAAAGGAAATTACAGAAATATTTACAATGTTCAAAATTAGACATGAAAAATTTTATCTTATAAAAAATCGCTTAGCGCAAGCCATCGGTCGGATTTTTTATCGAGCAATTGAATGATCTCTCCAATACGGTTTGATTTGTTCATTAAATCTTCGTTTTTTAATTCTCCGCTGCTGATTTCTTTTTCCAATCGTTCTTTTTCAGTTTCCAATGCTTCAATTTCCATTTCAAGTTGCTCAAATTCTCGTTTTTCGTTAAAGGATAATTTGGTCTTGACGGAAGGTTTTTGCTTTTCTGATTTTTCTTTTTTAGGGACGGAGGGGATTTCTTTTTTTCTCTCTTTTTCTGTTTTTATGATCCATTTCCGAAACTGTGAATAATCTCCCGGAAAATCTTTCACCACCCCATTACCCATAAACACAAAAAGATGGTCAACTACCTGATCCATAAAATAGCGATCGTGTGAAACAATAATTACACAACCATCAAAAGTAGCTAAATACTCTTCAAGAACAGCCAGGGTCATTATATCCAGGTCGTTGGTAGGTTCATCCAGAATAAGGAAGTTAGGTTTCCGCATTAAAACCGTAACCAGATAAAGTCTTCGTTTCTCTCCGCCACTTAATTTATAAACCGGTGTGTATTGCATATCATATGGAAAGAGGAAAAAGTTAAGAAACTCTTTTACACTCATTTCATTCCCATTACCCATTGTAATCACTTCGGCAATTTCCTGCACTACATCAATGACGCGTTGATTTTCATTATATTTTATCCCTTCTTGCCGATAATAACCAAATACAACCGTTTTCCCAATATCAATACTTCCGGAGTCCGGTGTTATCTTTCCGGTAATAAGGTTCAAAAAGGTTGACTTTCCTGTTCCGTTATCACCCACAATCCCGATTTTTTCACCCCGGTTAAAATTATAACTGAATTTTTTTAGAATAACTTTATCGTCAAACCTTTTTTCCAGGTTTTTAATATGAATAATTTTTTTACCCATTCGCGATGATTGCACATTAATTTGCATTTCATCGCTATTGCGGGTATTGGCCGCTACATCTTTTAATTCATAAAAATTGTCAATTCTGAATTTCGCTTTATGTGTTCGGGCTTTTGGCATACGGCGCATCCAGTCTTCTTCTTTGCGTAATAAATTTTTCGCTTTTTCTACCTGGGCTTCCTCGGCATTTAATCGTTCATCCCGTTTTTTTATAAAATAAGAATAGTTGCCTTTGTATTGAAAAATCTGTGAATTATCCATCTCTATTATTTCGTTACAAACGCGGTCGAGAAAGTAACGATCGTGAGTAACCATCAGCAACGTTGATCGTGTATTTTTCAGATAATTCTCAAGCCATTCTATCATATCCAAATCAAGATGGTTTGTAGGCTCATCAAGTAATAATAAATCCGGTTCTTCAATTAACACTTTGGCTAAAGCAACCCGTTTCTTTTCTCCTCCCGATAAATTTTCAATAGACTGATCATATTGATTGATCTTTAGTTTTGTTAATATTTGTTTTACTTTAACATCATAATCCCATGCCTGAAGCTGTTCCATCTGTTCTGTCGATTCAGCCAATAAATCCTCATCTTTAGCATGGATAGCTTTGTTATATTCAATCATGGCATTTTTAATCGCTGAAGAAGCATGAAAAACTTCATCAATGATGGTATTTTTATTATTTAAAGGGGGGATTTGCTCTAAAAATCCAATTTTTAAATCTCGTCGAAAAGTTATTCTTCCTTCATCAGGGCTATCTTTCCCTGCAATGATATTAAGCAAGGTGGTTTTCCCCGTTCCATTTTTAGCCACTAAAGCTACTTTCTGATCTTTATCAATGCCAAAGGTAATCTCTTCAAAAAGAACCAGATCACCAAAAGACTTTTTTAAATTTTCAACTTGCAAATAACTTATCATATCTATTTTTTCATTTCGTATACAAATGAACGTAATTCATCAACTTATTGAAATAAAATAGCCCATTATTTTTGAAAAAAGATATTTTAATTATATTTTTCCATTTAAATATCTTTAATGAAGCAAGCGATTCTATATATTACTCTTATTTTTTTTGTTATTTCCTCACAAACTGCTAATATTTTAGCCTATAATAAGAACGCTAAGGATACATTACAGAATAAAACACTACATATTGATCATGAATTAGATTTAATCAGTGAAAATTTAAGTTTTGATACCGATACTTTTTTAAATCTCACGCACCGGGTACTTAAAAATGCTAAAGCGATAAACTATCAAACCGGTATTAATCGATGCAACTTATATTTGGCGAAAACTTTCAGGTCCCGGAATCTTTACGACAGTGCAGTATATTATTATGAGACCGGTTTAAAAAATCCTTTCAAAGATTATAATCTAAAAGCAAAGTTTTACAGAGATCTGGCCAATACCTATCGCATAATGGGCGACTATAGTTTAGCTATGGAAAACAGTCTAAACCTGAAAAAGTTAGTTGAAGATGAAAAAATAACAAATGATATTTATTATATCTACAATCTTTTGGCATTAAGTTATCAGACCTTAATGGAGTATCCATTAGCAAAAAAATACTATAAATATTCGATTGAGCTTGCTGTAGAAGATAATAATGAAGCTTATGCAGGAATTGTATCAGCCAATATGGGTAAGTTATATTATGAACAAAACCAATTAGATTCGGCGCTTTTTTATTTTGAAAAAGGAGTAAAAATTGAAGAAAAATATAAATTATATGCCAATGCCGGGAATTCATACAATACGATAGCCAATATTTATTTAAAAAAAGGATTGTTAGATTCTACTCTTACTTATCTGTTAAAAGCCGTTGAGTTAAATAATAAATCGAATAATAAAGTGGGGTTAGTACACACATTAATGGGTATAAGCAATTATTATTTTCAGATCGGCAATCTAGAGAACGCATATAATCATATTGAAAAAACGATAGACTATGCACGTGATATTAAATTAAATAGCATATTAAGCGAAGCTTTGTATTTAAAATCCCAAATTAATGCAAAACAAAATCACTATAAAGAAGCTTATAAAAGTTTGATGCATTTTATTGAAATATACCAAAATATTTATGATGTAAAAAAAATAAATCAGGCTAAGACTCTAGAATTTCAACTTACTCAGCAGCAAAAGGAAAAAGAGATGGTTGAACTGGAATTAAAAAAACAACAAACCATTAATCGATTATTTTTTATTATTGGAGGCTTATTGATTATTTTGATTATTATCGCATTGTCTTTTATTGTGCATTACAAAAAAAGCAATGTTGCATTGGCAAGAGCAAAAATAAAAGCTGAAGAGTCGGATCAATTAAAAAGCCAGTTCTTAAAAACAATATCGCACGAAATACGAACTCCTCTTAATGGAATTGTTGGTTTTTCTGAGATTCTTACCAGTGAAAAAGTAAGCCAAAAAGAAAGAGTTGAAATAGATAAAATCATCCAGAAAAATAGTAACGAACTTATTTCAACCATTGAAAATCTGGTTGATTTAGCCCATTTAACAACCAATCAATATAAAGCCAACTATAAAGAATTTGAATTGTCGTCCTTTTTAACTCATTTAGTTTCTAAAGTCAAAAATGATTATTGTTTTAAGAATTTTAACAATATTCATATCATAACTTCTAATCCATCGAATATAATTATCTGTTCGGATAAATATGTGCTTCAAAAAATAATCATGGAATTGCTTAAGAATGCAATCTTATATACCGAAAAAGGAGAAATTAACATTGGATATGAAAAAAAGAACTCAGTATTACATCTTTTTGTTAAAGATACAGGTCCGGGCATACCCAAAGAAAAGTTAGACAGAATCTTTACTCCCTTTCACCGCGGAAAAGAAAATAATAACGAAAAAATAAGTGGCAGTGGAGTTGGCTTAGCGTTGGCATATAACTTTGCTAAAGTAATTGATGCAACGCTTAATGTACAATCAGAAAAAGACAAAGGGAGTAACTTTTTGCTAATCATTCCGTTAAAAAAAGCATAAAATCAATCCTTTTTATAAACTTTTTGTAATTTTAATTGTCCAATATTTTTATTGTTATTGATTGTAACACATTATGCGAATATTCAATTTTTTATTTAGCCAAATCTCTATTTTTATTATACTCCTCATACTTATCCCGAAAAGCTTAAATTCTTTTACGATAAACAACCGTAGGGATACTTTTCAGAATGCCCAGAATATAGAGCTCATCAATAAGAATATTGAGATTTTAAGAAAAAAAATAGAGAATAAACACGACAGTATAAAAAAGGCTATCACACAAAACCTTAATTTATCGCTGTCAGAAGATTATAATTATGGTTTAGCCTGGAATTATTATTTTTTGGGTAGACATCACCAGCTTAAACAGGAACATGACAGTGCTATATTTTATTACCAAAAAGCCTGGCCCATTGCCAAGGCCAATAAAAAACTAAATCTGGCAAACCCCGTTTCTACCGGGTTAACAAATATTTATTGGGAGACAGGCAATTATAGTTCGGGGTTAGAAATGGCACTTGACGCTGAGCAATTTTTTGAACAGCACGAAGCTATTAACGATAAATTTGCAATCCTAAATTTAATTGCATTAAATTATGAGGGATTATTTGAATTTGAAAAGGCTCTAGAATATTTCAATAAAGCATTAAAAGCTGCAAAAAATTCTAAAAGAGAAAACTTTCAGGGTGTAATTTATTCAAATATAGGAAGATTATATTATAAAAAGGAAAAATATAATCAAGCACTTGAGTATATGCGTAAAGGGGTAAAACTCGAAGAAAGATATTTATATTTTTCCAACGCCGGCAAAACATACACCATGATGGCCAATGCATTTTTAGAACTCAACCATTATGATTCTACGTTAGTTTATTTAAAAAAAGCCTATAATCACAACATCAATACCGAAGATGATATTGGACTGGCAAGAACTTATTTAGGATATGGAAAATATTATCAACAAATTAATCAATATAGTACCTCCGTTGATTATCTTTTTAAAGTAATTGAAATAGCCCAATCCATAAACTTAAATAACGAAACATTAAATGCTTACCAATTATTAGCACAAAATTACGAGCAGGCCGGAAATTATTCAAAGTCTACAGAATATTACAAAAAATATTTTACATTATATCAACAGATTTACAATGTTGAAAAAATAAATCAGTTGAATGCCCTGGAGCATAAACTTAAAATGCAAATTAAAGAAAATGAAATAAACAGGTTAAAAATAAAAGAAGAAAAGCAAACCATTAAATATTTGAATATTATCAATATTGCCGGAATACTTTTAAGTTTGTTCCTGCTGATTTTTATTTTTTATTCGCTTAGAAATAATAAAATCCTCAAGCATAAAAATAAAGAAATAAATCAACAAAAAGCCCACCTTGAAGCATTGAATGAGAAACTCATACTGGCAGAGACAAATGCAGGTAAAGCGGATGAAATAAAAACGCGTTTTTTAAATAATCTGTCCCATGAAATTCGTACTCCATTAAATGGGATTGTAGGTTTTTCGTCGCTGATAGCCGAGTCGAAACTTTCCGAAGATAAAAAACCACAAATCTGGAATATAATCCGTAAGAACAGTGAAGAGCTTATTAATACTATTGATGGCTTATTGGAGCTTTCAATAGGAGCATCAGGAGGGATTAGTATAAAAAAATCGGCGTTCAATGTATATGATTTCTTATACCAGGAGCATTTTAAAATTCTAGAACAGTATAAAGACACGAACCCATCAATAAATTTTAAGTTCTTGCCCGACAGCAGATTAAAAAACCAAATGATTATTTCCGATAAAGATTTATTCAAAAAATGTATTTTAAAAGTGGTAGACAATGCATTTAAATTCACCCAAAAAGGAAGTATTGAACTCGGGTTAAAAGAGGATAACAATTTTTTACAAATCATTATTTCTGACACCGGAATAGGTATCTCAGAAGAAAAAAACGAGGAAATTTTTACTCAATTTGTCAAAGGCAAGAATATACCCAACAACTCAGCGGGTTTAGGAATTGGATTAACCATAGCCAAACATTTTATTGAGCTTCTGGGTGGAAAAATATCGTATGAAACAGAAATCGATAAAGGCAGTACTTTCTTTATTTCCATCCCTTCGAATAACAAATAATAAAATGGTTTTCGTATTTTTGGCTCCAATAATTTAATGGACTATGACCAAAAAAGAACGATTCGAAAAAATTATTGAATACTTTAAAAAAGAAAAACCGGTTGCTGAAACTGAATTAGTTTACGGCACTCCATTTGAACTTTTGGTAGCTGTAATTTTAAGTGCTCAATGCACCGACAAAAGAGTAAATATGATTACCCCTGCCCTCTTGGAACGATTTCCCACCGCTTATGAAATGGCACAAGCATCAGTAGATGAAATTTTTCAATCTATCAAAAGCTGTTCTTATCCGAATAATAAAGCCAAGCATTTGGTTGGTATGTCAAAAATGCTGGTCGAAGATTTTAATGAAATTGTCCCGGACGATGTAAAAGAACTCCAGAAACTCCCGGGGGTAGGCCGGAAAACAGCCAATGTAATTGCCTCAGTAGTTTACAAAAAACCGGCACTTGCTGTCGATACGCATGTACACAGGGTTTCGAAACGAATTGGTTTAACCACCAATGCTAAAACTCCTTTAGAAACCGAGAAACAACTTGTACAATACATTCCAGAAGAATTAATTCCCATTGCTCACCACTGGCTCATTTTACACGGCCGCTATGTCTGCATTGCCCGCAAACCAAAATGTGAAAGCTGTGGAATACAAGCTTACTGTAAGTACTTTACCGGAAAATAATTTTAAATTAATGAATATCCTTTTATGTAAATAATTTGTTATTTGATTTTCTTCATTTGCTCCTTCCCCTAAAGGGTGTGAAGAAAATCAATTGCTCCCTTTAGTCCCGAAAACTTTCGGGAGGGGCAAACAATTGATTTTCTGATTACTTAATACAGATGAGGTACATAAACGAAAATAAATTTTCTAATTTCAAATATCAAATATCAAATTACTCATACTTAAGCACATCCACCGGATTGGTTTTAGACACTTTAAATGCCTGATAAAAAATCGTGCCAAAAGTTATCACTATTAATAACATTCCGGCAACAAGAAACACCCAGAACTGAATATCAATTTTAAAGGCATAATCTTTAAGCCAGTTATTCATTAAATAATAAGCCACCGGCCAGGCTATAATACACGAAATTACCACAAGTTTTAAAAACCGTTTCGAAACCAATAGAATTAATGAGGGAACTGATGCTCCTAATGCTTTTCTAATACCTATTTCTTTTGTTCGTTGTACAAGCATAAAGGAAACTAAGCCATAAAGGCCTAAACAAGCAATAACAATAGCAATGAGAGTAAATATCTTAATAATATCGGATATGCGTTGTTCTGTAGAGTATCGTTCCTGTATTAAGTCCTCCAGTATTTCATAGCTAAAAAAATACTCCGGATAAACTTCTTCCCAGGCCTTTTTCAATTCGGGCTTAAGCTTGTAAAATTCTACTCCATTGGTTTTAATATGTAATTGAACAAAAAACGGTTTATAAGGCATAAAAACAACGGGAGAAATATTATGATGCAACGAATTTAAATGAAAATCATCCACTACACCTATAATCCGGGCATGATCAGAACCGAATACTTTCATATATTTGTCGATAGCATCCTTTGGGTTTTGGATTCCGGTTTTTTGTATTAAGGATTCATTAACCACAATATTTAATGATGTATCGTTAGGATTGGATCTAGAATACCATTTCCCGGCCAATAATTTTAAATCATAAAGCTTGTAATATGCGGTATCAACAGCTTTTATATTCGCAAAATACTCATTATCAGAACCCTGAATTTTAAAATTGGAACTTATATTAGACTGTGATATAGGAGCACCAATTCCTAATGATAGTTTATGAATCTCAGGAACACTGCTTAACTGATCAATTAAAAGTCCTCCTCTGTTTATCTGATTCAAGGGAATATTTAAAAGAATAACATTTTCCTTATCAAATCCCAGGTCTTTATTCTTAAAATAGTTGATTTGTAGAGAAATAATAATGGCAGCAACAATTAATACCTGAGAAACAAAAAACTGGAAAATAACCAAAAAACTAAATAATGAAGGTGATTTTTTACGATTCGTTCTCAGGTTATATCGCAGCGCTTTTATTGGATTATATTTTGATAAAGCCAATGCCGGATAAATACCGGATAAAAAAGTTAATGAAAATAAAACCAGGAATAAAAATGTTATCATTGAAATATCACCATACAATTTAAGCTCAATATTATTCCCAAGAATTTCATTAATTTGCGACAGAACCATTTCGGTTAATATCACGGCAACAATCTCGGCTATCAGTAATAAAATAAATGTTTCGCCCAGAAATTGCTTAATAAGCCTGCCTCTGCCCGCACCCAAAACTTTACGAACACCAACTTCTTTGGTTCTTTTTATGGTTTGTACCAACGAAAGATTGGTGAAGTTAATAAAAGCAATAATTAGAATAAATAATGCTACACTGGTAAAAATCCAGATAAACCGCTTACTGGTGATATATGATCCCGAATAGGTTTCAAATCGCTCATCAAAGTGAATTTCTTTTAAAGGCTGCAAATAATATTTTCCAAAGGAATCATCATTGTCTTTATTTGAAGCTTGCTTAACAATATTTTGTATCTTATTTCCAACGGAAACAGGATCTGAATTTTCTTTTAACGTTAAATAAGTTCCAAAACCAGATATTACCGAACCCCAACTATCATATTCGAACTGAAAAAAAGCATCGGACAAAGTGCTCCACGATAATACCATGGTATAAGGAATATGCGAGGTTCGCGGTGGATTTTCAATCACTCCTTTTACCTGCAATAAGATAGAATCTTTAACCGTTACTGTTTTTCCCAAAGCCTGCTCAACGCTGCCAAAATATTTCTCCGCAATTTTTTCCGTCAGAAAAAGATTATTCGGATGTTTCAAATCTTCCGGTGAACCACTAATAAATTTTAAATCAAATACTTTGGTGTAACTGGTGTCGACAAAAAACATTCCTTGTTCTTGATACTTTTCTTCCCCAACTCTCAATAATTCTTCGTAATGATAATATATCTGCGTAACATGGTTATTTCCTGTTAAATTCTCTTTTAATGCTGAGCTTAATGGAACAGGTAAAGCACATTCAAATTGTTCCTGATCATTTTTTAAATCTTCTTTTACCACCCGGTATATTTGTTCGTAGTTGGAGTGATGCTTATCGAAACTTAACTCGTATTTAATGAACAGGAAGATGATAATTACACTGGTTAAACCAATGGCTAAACCAAAAATATTGATTAACGAAAAAATTTTATTCCGGGTTAATACTCTTAACGCTATTTGTATATAATTTTTAAACATGATCTTCATTTATTATTCGTAACGTAATGTTTTTACCGGGTTAATATTACTCACTTTTAATGCTCTGTATGAGATTGTTAAAACAGCAATTACAAAAGCAGCAAGCCCTGAGATAATAAAAATAAGGAGAGAAATATCGGTACGATAAACAAATTGTTGCAACCATCCTTTTAATAAATAGTAAGCCACAGGCCAGGCTAAAACATTGGCAATTAATACCCATTTCGAGTATTGATAAAGAATAAGTTTTAAAATAGAGATCGTTTTAGCACCCATAACTTTTCTTATACCTATTTCTTTGGTGCGTAATTCTGTTGATAATGTAGTTAAACCCAAAATACCCATGCTCGCAATTACAATTGCTAATACGGTTAAAGCCAGAACTAAATTTCCAAATTGTATTTCCGATTTATAAATTTCCTGATATTGATCATCCAGAAAAAAGTATTCGAAAGGTTCGTTTCCTGTTACATTATTCCATATCTTCTTTAGTTGAGAAATATTGTAATTATTCGTTTCAAATTTGATAAATAGATGATTCGAATAATTTTGTTGGGTAAAAATCAAAGGCTCAATCGACTGATAAACAGTAGAAAAGTTAAAATCCTTAACCACACCTATAACTTTATATTTAACATTATTTCGCTCAATAATCTTGCCCAGAGGTTTCTCCCATCCAGCAACATTCACCAATGTTTCATTGACCATACAACTTTCTTTATCGGTTTGCATGTCAGGATTAAAATTCCTTCCTTTTTTTATTTCAAACTCAAATAGGGGAATATACATTTCATCAACATATAATGCATTAAACATCAAAGGCTTATCTGAACCTTCGGGAAGGTAGCCGTTTGAAGTTACGCCCCTTCCGGGATAATTGGAACCCAATCCTGCATTTTTTACCTGGGATAAGCGGCCAATTTGTTCCTTAAGCAAGTCTTTATTCTTTGATGAGTCAGAGCCTTTTAAAGGCAGAATCATTAAATTCTGTTTATTATAGCCGGGATCTCTTTTCTGAATATAATTCAATTGTTGATAAATAATGATACTGGCAATAATTAATCCTATAGAAATAAAAAACTGAACTACGGTTAAAATATTACTTAATGAAGTTCGCTTAGGTTTTTTGCTAATTTTCCCCTTGGCAACAGATTCTAAATTTAGGCTTGATATATAAAAAGCAGGATAACTACCTGAAATAATCCCAATTATGAAAACCAAAAGAGGTGTAGATACAATAACAGGCAAATTAGAATAGGTATAAATTGCTATATGCTTCCCCATTAAATCATTAAAGTAAGGTAGCAATATCTCAATTAAAATAATAGCAACAATAAAAGCGATAAATGTTATAAATATTGCCTCGCTCAAAAACTGCATACGAATTTTTCCATTGGTTGCTCCTGCAACCTTACGCACACCTACCTCCTTAACTCTTTTCATCGAAAGAGCAGTAGTTAAATTGGTAAAATTTATCCCGGCAAGTATTAAAATTAAGAAAGCAATAATGCTAAAGATATAAATACTTCGCAGGTTCCCTTTTACAGTTGAATCATACATCACTTCAGATGATAAATAAATATCCGTAAGTGGTTGCAACAATGGAGTGACTTGCCATCCACTTTGTTCATATCTTTTATTAATCTTTTCGTAATAAAAATCAACCATTTTATTTTCCAATACATCAACATTAACCTTGTTTTCTAGTAAAAAGTAGGTATAGTAACTCCAACCGCCATTCCAGTTAAAATGGTATTCTGGTATGGTTTGATATAATGTAGCAAAAGATAAAATAGCAGAAAATTGTAAATGACTATTATGCGGAAAATCATCAATGATTCCTGTAACTTTAAATTGATTTTCTTTATTTAAAGTAATGAATTCACCCATTGGATTCTTATCTCCAAAAATTTTATGAGCTAAACTTTTGGTTAAAACAATGGTAAAAGGCTCACTTAAAGCTGTTTCAGGATTTCCTTCTAATAAAGTAAAGTCAAATACATCAAACAAAGCCGAATCAGAATAGGTTAAATTCGTTGCATTATAATTTTTTTCATTATAAGTAAAAAAACCTTCGCGGGGAGACATAAACCGCACAAAATGTTTGATTTCTGGAAATTCTTTTGCAATATCAGGCCCCATAACAGGCATGGTAATACAATGTTTTGATGATTCATTGGGTTGTTCATCAATATGAATTA
>DATFIZ010000185.1:0-35694 GCA_035269575.1 Bacteroidales bacterium
ATAGAGGTTAAGCGCAATAATAGGGATAAAAAATAATTCGAGCATTTTAAAGAATGAGTTATCGGAACGTAAGAAATTTTTTTATTATAATAATAGATACATTACTGTCCGATAAAAAATAAATAGAATCAAGGCTACAGATCCGGAGGTGTATTATGATTTCAATATTCCGCGGCATGTTTGTTATCTGCAAGGAATGGTCTGCAGGCTAACCTTATGGGTTATAATTTGTGGTTCGTTTTCGTATTGGCATTGTCCGGCGAGCCGAAAAACAAGCACAGTGAGCGTTAAAAAAAATCTACTGTTCGAAGCACTGACCGAAGGGAAGTGCAAGTTTAGATTTTTTAGCTCACATCGCGTAGTTTTTCGAGTGAGGTGGGCGCAGCCTTGAATTTCTTTGCGTACTTTCTTGTTTCAAGACAAGAAAGTATGTGGGGTCAGGGGCAAAGCCCCTGAAACAGGAAATTGATAAATGGTAAATAAAATCAAGGTTTCAGAATGGATTCAATATTTTTATCGGACAACAGTGTAATAGATAAGAATATTTTTTCGTTATATCGATAAATTTAATCATTGATGATTATGAGAAAAAAACTTTTTTATTTTGGATTACTTTGTACTTTTTTTATTCTTCTGGCAGGATTTAAACCCGGAGATGATAAGCGTTTTGTTACGTTTGATGATGGTTTATTTGTTTCAAAATTTGAAGTTACAAATGGGGAATATAAGCTTTTTATCGAGCACCTAAAGAATGAATATACTATGGAGGAATTGAAAGATTTGCTGCCGGACTCTGCTTTATGGACTGAAAAATTTGATTATTCTTTTAATGAACCTTTTGAATATTTGTATTACTGGCATCCGGCTTACAATAATTATCCTGTAGTAAATATCAGTAAGAAAGCTATGGAAAAGTTTTGTGGCTGGTTAACAGAGCAATATCAATACGATCCTAAAAGAACTTTTAAGAAAGTCATCTTCAGGCTTCCTACTGAAAAGGAGTGGATGCTTTTTGCATCCCCTTTACCAGACCATCGGCTTCCATGGTATGGGGATTTCTCATATCGGGTAAATGAGAAAAATGAAATTATTTACCTGGCAAATCTGAAGTATAGGAATTATGCTTCAGATAGTTACGATTATGTTCAGGATGAGGCATTAATCTGTGCTTCTGTAGGAAAATACCCTGAAAACAGAATAGGTATTTATGATATTATAGGAAATGTGGCCGAATTAACCAGCGATAATACCATAAAAGGAGGTAGTTGGTATAATACGCTTACTGATTGCTATATCGATCAAAGTCAGCGTTATGACCTTCCGGATCCGAGGGTTGGTTTTCGTTTGGTTATGGAGGTGATTGAGAAATAAATAACCCTTAAGTTTTTAAATTTTTTTACTATGTTTACAATAAATCACCCGCAAAACGCACAAATCGACAAACAAAAGTAGGATTTAGCTATCGAAAATTCCCATAATGGGTTAGTATATGCCCCTGGTGGTATCTCGATAGAGTATATTGGACAGATATGGTTTAGATTTTATAAACCAGTTCGGTTAATTATTTATTTTACATATTATTGTGCAATTAATGTTTGATATATATAATTGCTTATGACTAAAAGAGAATTATACTATCTTTTAAATCCTAAATTAAGAAGAACTGTCAGGAGATTATATTATTATCCTTCAGACTTCATCGATAATATTTTAGGAAGAAGGGATAAGTTAATACCTCCCAAAGGAAAAATATTTATTGGACATGGAGACTTTAAAATGCAAGGTGATAAATTATTAGATCAACTAATTAAGCATGCAAATTTACAGCCGGATCAAAGAGTGTTGGATGTGGGTTGCGGGATTGGAAGACTGGCAGTTCCTTTGACAAAATATCTAAATAATCAAGGTTCATATGAAGGCTTTGATATTGTAAAGTCCGGAATAAAATGGTGTAAAAAGAATATTAGCAAATCATATCCAAATTTTAAATTTAAGCATATTGACTTAAAAAATGATTTATATAACCTGAGTACTGATAAAGAAGCTAAGAATTTTATTTTTCCATACAAGGATAATGAATTTGATTTAGTTTTTCTTTTTTCGGTCTTTACACACATGACCCCTTTAGATGTAGATAATTATTTAGAACAAATAAACAGAGTGTTAAAACCAAATGGGATTTGTTTTGCTACTTTTTTTATTTTGAATGAGGAAATTAAAAAATTGATGGATAATTATGATGGCTTAAAATTTATATATGATAAGGGAGATTATGTTTTGCTCGATAAAAAAGTTCATGAGGCAAATGTTGCATATAAAGAAAACTATTTAAAAGATTTAATTACTAAAGATAAATTTAAAATTGAGCAGATTTATTATGGATGGTGGTGTGGGAGAAAAAGAGATAAGTGTCTTGATTATCAGGATACTTTAATTCTAAGAAAGGTTGCAATTAAATAACTAAATAAGAAAATAAATTATACTTGAAAATACAATATCTAAAACAGCATCAAATAGACAAAAAACTATGGGATAAATCCATCGAAAATTCCCGCAATGGTTTGGTATATACCCTTTCGTGGTATTTGGATATTGTTTCGCCAGAATGGAATGCTTTGTTGCTGGGTGATTATGAGGCGGTAATGCCCTTGCCTGTTAAGCAAAAGTTTGGATTGAAATACCTGGTGCAGCCCCCTTTTTGTCAGCAATTAGGAATTTTTTGTTCCTATGAAAATGAAAATAAATACCACTATTTTTTAGGCAAGATCAAAACATTGTTTCGATATATCCATATTCAGCTTAATGCAGAAAATGAACTTACGGTAGCCTGTCCACAAAAGAAAAACTATGTTTTAACTTTAAGAGATAGTTATAAGCTACAATATGATTTGTATCATAAAAACACCAAACGGAATTTGAAAAAAGCATGCAACTATTCATTGAACATAGCCTTTGATGTTGATGCCAGGAATGTATGGGCCTTTAAAAAAGCAAATCCCGTGAATAATCTAAAAGAGGGGCATTATAAGATTTTATTTTCGTTGATTAATACCATTCAAAACAAAGCCGAATACGAAAGCATTGGTGTTTTAAATGAGGAAGGGAATTTAATCGCTGTCGCTTTTTTTGTGATCTTTAAAAAACGGATAACGATGTTGGTTTCATCCTCAAATAACCAGGGAAAGAACAAAGCAGCGATGTTTTTAATCATAGATACCCTTATAAAGAAATATGCAGGCAAAGATTATACCCTCGACTTTGAGGGGGGAAATGTAGAAGGCCTCGCCCGATTTTTTGCAGGATTTGGTGCAAAGCCTGTTTTTTACAGTGTATACAAACAAAATAATTTACTCTGGCCTCTAAAAAAATGGTTCTAATGCTTCAAAAACTTATTCAAATATCAAATAAACAGTTGCTTGTCCCTTTATACCATGCTATAAGTGATGAACCTCCGGCTCACCTTAAAAATTTGTATCGGTTACGTTCTATAAGCCAGTTCAAAAAGGATTTAGCGTTTATTTTAAAATTTTTTGAACCCATAAGTGCCGAAGACCTGGTGTATTCAATAAAAAACAGTAAGCCTTTAACTAAAAACAGCGTCCTTTTTACTTTTGATGATGGTTTAAGAGAGGTGAAAGATTTTATCGCCCCGCTCTTAAAAGAAAAAGGAATTCCGGCCATATTTTTTGTTAACTCAGCTTTTGTAAATAATAAAGATTTATTTTATCGCTATAAAGCCAGCTTAATTGTTGAAAGATTAAAAAATGAAGATACTCGTGAATTAACAAGGGTGGCAGAGATTTTAAACATCAATTCACCTCTTTTTAAACCGGTTAAAGACGCTGTTTTGCAAGTTAATTATTTGCATAAGGATGTTTTGGATAAAATAGCAGGTTTGTTAAGTATTGATTTTGATGATTTTTTAAAAAAGAAAAGTCCCTATTTGTCTACCGATGAACTAAAAACATTAATGAAGCAGGGTTTTTATATTGGAGCGCATGGTGCAGACCATCCTGAATTTTTTAATATATCTTTACAGGAACAATATCGCCAGGTAAAAGAAAGTATAATCTGGGTACAAGAAAACTTAAATCCGGATTTTAATCTTTTCGCTTTTCCTTTTACTGATTTTAACATTTCCAAACAGTTTTTTGAAAGCATTTATGCGGATCAGGAAATGAAACTGGACTTGACTTTTGGTTGTGCCGGGCTTAAAGATGAAATTTTAAGCAGCCATTTACAACGGATACCTTTTGAAAAAAAGGCTACCTCTGCAAAAACAATTATACGTCGGGAATATGTCCGTTACCTGTTAAAAAAAGGTATCCGGAAAAATGATATCAAAAGGTGATATGAAATTCTTTTTTAAGGTTTTCCAAATCTTCAGCAAAATAGGGTGCTACCCTTTCTTTGTCTACCTCTGAAAGTTTGGTGTAATTCGTTTTTTTTGCATTTAATTGATTGATTTTTTCAATAATATCTGAATTAAATACTATCTTTTTAATACAAACGGGAGTGATAGATCCGAAGAATTTTCTGATTGAATTATTGCGGTCAGTAAAAAAACGATGCAGAAACATTGATTTTACACCTGAAGCTTTATTAATATGTATTTCGTCAATATTTTTAAAATCAGATATACCTAGGAAAGAACTTATAGTGCTCAACGTTTTTGAGGGTTTGTTTTTTAAATCTGCTGTTTTTAACAAAAGGAAGTTCTTTTCAGGAAAAAATTTCATCCAGTATTTAATATGTTGGTAGTACAAACCCGAATAAAAATGGCCAAGGTTATTTTGTGTAACGATATTTTTCCGGTTAATATTTTCATTTTCCAGCAGGAGTGATTCTTTGAAATTTATTTCTTTTTTTTGATGTCCGTTATTGATAGCATAAATATATGATGAATAGGCTCTTTCCACAGGTTCTCGCATGATAATGATAATTTTCATATCCGGATTATATTGTTTGATTTTTCCGGGCGCTTTCTGGTCTATTAAGAGGTAAGTATCGGACGATGCTATCACAGGTTTTTCGGGATGTTTAAAAAAAGAGTGATAATACTTGTATCCACGTTGATATATCTCTTCTATAGAAAAAAATGGAATTTCTTTCGTTGTTGAAAAGCAAATTTCCGGATGACGTTTTAGATGTTCGCAAAGGCTGGTTGTTCCGCTTCGTCCTGCTCCTATGATAAGCAAATTAACTTTCATGCTTTGTTCATTATATATTTTTCAATAGTTTTGAGTATATTTTTATTTTATGCAATCAGATAAATATACAATACTTTTTCTTTCATCCTGGTATCCTACCCGATTATTTCCTTTTAGAGGTGATTTTGTGAAACGACATGCAAAAGCTGTTGGTTTGTATACTAAAGTTTTATGCTTGCATGTTATTAAAGACCAAGGACTTAAAAGGAAACATGAGATTGTTGAAAATAATAGTGAAGAAAATTTGGTTGAAGTGATATTCTATTTTAGAAGTAAGTGGTTGAGTAAGTTAATGTATCTTTACTATTATAAACGAGGAATGCATTATATACAAAAAAAGTTCGGTAAGCCCGACTTAATTCATGGAAATGTATTATATCCTGTTGGGAGTATTGTGTTTATACTTTCCGTTCTTTATAAAATTCCATATATTTTTACCGAACATTGGACCGGATTTTTAAATGGTACTTATCAGCGAATTAATCTGTTTAAGCGGTTTTTGTATAATTATATTGGGCGAAAGGCAAGAAAAGTTATCCCGGTAACGGCAAATTTAAAGCAGGCAATGATGGTGTCAGGAGTTCATGGAAAATACGCAGTTATTCCTAATGTTGTTGAAACGGAAGTTTTTCAAACTCAATCAAATCCGGATGAGCATAAAAAATCGATTTTACATGTTTCAAACATCAGAGACGAACATAAAAATATTTCGGGTTTATTACGAAGTATTTCAAAGCTTCGTTTGATGAGGCAGGATTTTGTATTAAATATAATTAACTCAGAAGAAAATGAGGCTTTAATAGAGATTTCTGATTCGTTGGGATTGACCGGAAAATATGTTAATTTCTGTGGAAAGAAAGAATATGCTGAGGTTGCTCAATTTATGGCAAAATCAGCTTTTTTAGTTTTATTTAGTAACTACGAAAATCTTCCATGCGTAATTGTCGAAGCTTTTGCTGCCGGTTTGCCTGTTCTGTCAACTGATGTAGGAGGAATTAAAGAACATTTGGATAAAGAAAAAGGGATATTAATAAAAAAAGGAAATGAAGAACAATTGGTAGATAAACTAAATTTTATGCTTGATCATTATCAGGATTATGATAAACAATTGCTTGCGAATTATGCGTATGAAAATTTTAGTCTCGAAAAGGTAGGATTTAAGTATCAAAAAATATATCAGGAAGTTTTAAATGTTTAGACAGATAGTTAATACATTTTTCACAAGAGTATTATCCGGAATTTTTAACCTGGTAATTGCGATTATTATATCCAATTATTTAGGTGCAGAAGGGAAGGGAATTCAGGGGTTAATCATTACCACCATTGCATTTATTATCATATTTGCTGGCATCATAGGCCCCGGTGGATTAACCTATCTCTTACCCAGGTTTCATTTTTCACTATTAGTAATACCGGCTTATTGCTGGTCTGTGGTAATGGCTCTTGGGCTAAAAGTGTTTTTATCTTTTTTCGAAGGAATTCCTTCCACTTATCATTTTGATATCGTTGTGTTGTCTTTAATTCTTTCATTTACAGGGATTAATAATGCGATCCTTCATGCGAACAAGAAAATCCATCAGGTTAATTATGTTACTATAACACAAATATTAACTACTTTAATGGTCATTGTTTATTTAATGATCTACAAAAAAAAACTATCTATTGATTCATATCTAACCGCATTGTATTTTGGTTATTCTCTTTCTGCCATTTTAAGTTATATATTTACTTATACTGATTACACAGGAGCAAAATATCTTTTCCCTTTTTATAAGTATTTTATTGGCATTAAGAAACATTTGAAATTTGGTTCGTTTAATCAGCTTGATATTTTAGCTCAGGTTTTAAGTTTTCGGTTAGCCTATTATTTTCTGAATCATTTTGTTAGTATTGCTGATGTAGGTATTTATTCCAATGCGGTTTCTTTAGTTGAGTCAGTTTGGATTCTGAGCAGGAGTATTGCTTATGTTCAACATTCAAGGATAGTGAATTCCAGGAATAAAAAATACACCATCGATTTAACGATTAAATTTATTAAGCTGACAGGGATTCTCGCTTTATTTGCCATCTTTGTTTTGGTTTTAATTCCTTCAGAGGTATATCAGTTTATTTTTGGGAAAGAGTTTATTCATATGCAAGCGATTGTTCAATCGCTATCACCGGGTATTTTTTTCTTTAGTATATCCTTTATTATTAGTGCTTATTTTTCGGGTATAGGAAAGCATTATATCAATAGTATAAGTAGTATCGTGGGTGTAATCGTAATTATTTTGTTATCTATTCTTTTGATACCTGAATATGGCGTAATTGGAGCTGGGGTTGCTGCTTCGCTGTCCTACTTTTCTGCCACAATCGTTAAATTAATCAGTTTTTGTAGCATTGGAGAGATATCCCTGAAGAGATTTTTCCTGACAAAAAATGATTTCACAGAGATAAAAAGCATGTTAAAAGGGAAAGAAGGTAATTAGGATTCCTTCAAGCGTTCAAAATCAATCTCTTGGGTATGATTTTGTTCACTGACTTTTCCGTCTTCAAATTTAAAGGTTCGGGCGGTAAATTTTTTTACCATGTTATAATCGTGGGTTGCCATAATTACAGCACGGCCGTTGTTGCTAATGTCAAATAATATTTTCATCAGGTTTTCCGAGGTCTCGGGATCCAGATTTCCGGTAGGTTCATCGGCTAAAATAATTTCCGGATCATTAAGCAGTGCACGTGCAATAACCACCCGTTGTTGCTCGCCGCCCGAAAGTTGATGAGGCATTTTGTATCCTTTATAACTTAATCCTACACGCTCAAGTACATCGGCAATACGGTCGTTAATTTCATTTTTGTTTTTCCATCCGGTAGCCTTTAATACAAACTGTAAATTTTCAAATACAGAGCGGTCGGTTAATAATTTAAAATCCTGAAAAACAATGCCCAGCTTCCTGCGTAAATGGGGTACCTGTTTTATCTTTACCTTGGTCAAATCAAAACCGGCAACTTTCCCTTCGCCTTCATTAAGCGGTATCTCGGCATTCATGGTTTTGATTAAACTGGTTTTGCCACTGCCCACTTTGCCTATAAAATATACAAACTCACCTTTGCTTACAGCAATATTAACATCTTTTAATATTAAATTGTCTTTCTGAAAAATTTGTGCATTCTCAAATTCAATGATTGTATCAAGTGCCATGTTTTATAATTTATAAAGGGTCCCAAATAGTGCTTTTTTGGTTAATTCTTCAATACGTTCTTTTAATGTTTCTAATCCAAATTTTTTAATTTGATTCTCCGGGTTTGTTGTTCTAAAATGTGCAATTAAAACAAAGTTATCATCTCTGATTTGAATATAATCAGGGATTTTATCTGTTCCTTCTGTTTTTAAAAAATACATGGTATACTATTTGCTTATTCACAAATGTAGATAAAAATTTAAAACCGCAACAGAAATTGTTAATAAGTAAATATTATTTGGTTTGAAAACATAATATTTTTGGAAATTAACAGTTTTATGTTAATTAAAATCACAGGATATCAAGTCCTGTTCCGTTTATTCTTTTTAAATTAGTGCGAATTTCAAGATATAGATTTATGATACAGGCAAAGCACATTAAGATTATACTCGCAACCATTATTTTATTGTTCCACATATCATTATATGCCCAGGAAAATTTGGTGTTCACAAATCCTGATAAAGAATATAAAAAGGGGGTCGAGCTTTTTGAAAAAGAGAAATATGGAGTTGCACAAAAACATTTTCGAAATGCCATAGAGTCATATGGAGATGCCCGGCATGAATTTAAAGCCAATGCACGATATTACGAAGCTTTATGTGCAATGGAACTTTATAACGAGGATGCCGAATATTTAATCTCAACATTTATTGCCGAGCACCCAGAGAACTCAAAAATAAATATGGCCCGTTTTCATATGGGTAAATTTCAGTACCGCCAAAAGAAATATCGTCAGGCCATTGATTGGTTTCTCCGCTTAGATAAAGGTCAGCTGGATAATGAACAACTCTCAGAATTCTATTTTAAGCTGGGATACAGCTATTTTATGATGGGTGATTATAATGAGGCCGGTTCTGCTTTTTATGAAATTAAAGATATAGATACGAAATACACAGCACCTGCACTTTATTACTTTTCTCATATTGCATACGATGAGAAAAACTATGAAACGGCTTTGCAGGGATTTCAACGATTAAGCAATCATGAAACATTTGTTGCTGTAGTTCCATATTATATTACCCAAATTTATTATTTACAGGGCAAGTATGATGAAGTGATAGTGTATGCTCCCAAGCTTCTTGAATCGGCCAGTGCTAAAAGAGCACCTGAAATTGCCAAGGTGATTGGTGATTCGTATTATAAAAAACAGGAATTTGATAATGCTTTACCCTACTTGCAAAAACATGCTGACGAAGCTAAAAATATTTCCCGCGAAGATTACTACCAGCTGGGGTACTGCTATTACCGGGCTGAACAATATGATAGTGCAGCGGTTGCTTTCGAACAGGTGATTGACGAAAAGGATGCATTAGCTCAAAATGCATACTTCCATCTGGCCGATAGCTACATTGAGCTTGACCAGAAGAAAAAAGCACGCTTTGCTTTTGAGTTTGCCTCAAAATTCGATTTTGACCCGCAGATAAAAGAAGAAGCCCTTTTTAATTATGCTTTATTAACCTATGAATTATTTCATTCCCCTTTCAACGAAGCCATAGGTGCATTTCACGATTTTATTGAATTGTATCCCAATTCATATAGATTAGATGATGCATATAACTTTTTGGTTATGGCTTATATGTATACCAGCAATTATAAAGAAGCCTTACATTCATTAGAGAATATTTCCGAGATGGATCATTCTATGAAAGAGGCTTACCAAAAAGTAGCTTATTATCGGGGGTTAGAGCTTTTCAATAATTTGCATTATGAGCAGGCCATTGAAACCTTTAATAAATCATTGCAATATCCCGGATATAACAAAGCAATTTATGCACAGGCTAATTACTGGAAAGCTGAAGCATATTATCAATTGAATGTATATGAAAAAGCGGTTGAAGGATATGATAATTTCTTGTTAACCACAGGTGCTTTTGAGCTTGACGAATACGAGTTGGCACATTATAATATGGGATATGCTTATTTTAAACTAAAAGACTATCCTAATGCAATTAAATGGTTTAGAAAGTATACAGGTATTACAAAAGATAATAACACAAGAACTGTTGCTGATGCTTATAACCGGATTGGGGATAGTTATTTTATTAGCCGTAGCTATTGGACAGCCATTGAATACTATGATAAAGCCATAGAAAATGGATTGCTCGACCGGGATTATGCTTTATTTCAACGTGGTTTTGCATTAGGTTTGGTAAACAGACCTGAGAAAAAACTCAATACCATGCAGCAATTACTCAATGAAAATCCTGAGTCTGCATATATTGATGATGCTTTGTATGAGATGGCAACAACTAATCTCGACCAGCAAAAGGCTGATTTAGCTTTGCAGTTATATAAACGAATTGTTGATGAGTTCCCCTCAAGCAGTTATATTAAAAAATCACTGGTACAGCTTGGTTTAATCCATTACAATAAAGATAACAACGACGAAGCGTTGAGGTATTATAAACGGGCCGTTGCCGAGTATCCTGGTACGTCGGAAGCAAAAAATGCGCTCACAGGGATTAAAAATATTTATGTAGATATGAATGATGTGGATACTTACTTTGCCTATGCTAACAGCTTGGGCGATTTTGCCGATGTGAGTATCAGTGAGCAGGATTCTTTAACCTATATTTCTGCTGAGAAATTGTATATGAGTGGAGATTGCGAAAGATCTATTCTGCAATTTAACAACTATTTAAATGAGTTTAAGGACGGTTCATTTGTTCTTAATGCACACTTTTATTTGGCTGAATGTTATAATAGAGCTGGGAATAATGAAAAGGCACTGGAAGCCTATAATTTTGTTATTGATAAAGCGAAGAATACATTTACTGAACAGGCTTTAGTAGAGGCAGCTTCTATTAATTATGATTTTGGTGATTATGAAGAAGCATTACAACAGTTTAAACAATTAGAAAAAATGGCCGAATTAAACAGTCATTTGATTGAATCCAGAGTCGGTCAGATGCGATGTAATTTCCGGTTAGATAATTATTCAAATACGATTCAATCTGCAGATAAATTACTGCATACGGAAAAAATTTCTGAAGAACTAAAACGTGAAGCAAGGTATAAAAAAGGAAAATCACTTTATCATACAAAAAGTTTTGATTTAGCACTCGATGAGTTTCGTATACTCTCTGAGGATGTGAATAGCAAAGAAGGGGCTGAAGCTAAATATTTAATCGCTCAAATTTATTTTAATGATGAACAGTATGAGATAGCTGAACATGAGATATTTGATTTCTCGTCACAAAACACATCGCAGGAATACTGGTTAGCAAAGGCCTTTATATTGCTTTCCGATGTTTATATAGCCAAAGATGATAAGTTTCAGGCTAAACATACGCTAAAAAGTATTATTGATAATTATAATCCGGAGGCTAAAGATGATATTGTAAGCATTGCGAAAGAAAAATACAATCAGATAATTGAAGAGGAAAAACTGGAGATTGAGGAAGATGAATCAGACGATATTATCCTGCAATACGAGAATGACAATAAATAATTGTAATAATTTATATCAACAATGCCATAATAAAAATAAATAGATATGAATCAGAAATTGATAATATATATAGCTCTTATTATTTTCTTGTCTTCGGGAACAAAAGTATTCTCCCAGGAGGAGACATTAACAAAAGAAGTAAGGGTTGTCAAACCTTATGAACCTTCTATTTCCGATGCAAATAAAATATCCTATCTACCCCAGATTTCGGATACTGTTAAATTGGTCCCTGAAGTAAACTACCTGATACAAACCAAACCGGTTAATGTAGGTTTTTCAATAAACCCAATTAAGCCCGCCAGGATGGTAAGTGAACCATTAACCAAACTCTATAACTCCCATGTCAAAGTTGGTATTGGCACTAAAACACTTCCGTTACTTGAAGCATATATCAATAATCAACGCTCCGAAGATTACAACATTGGAGCATATTACAAATATTATGCTTCGTATGCAAAAGTTTCTTTGTTAAATGATGAACGTGTTTTTGCCGGCTATAGTGATAACGATTTGCTGTTATTTGGAAAAAAATTCTTAAAGAATTCAACCTTGCAGGGTGATATTGGAATAAAAGCTGATACGAGGTACTTTTATGGGTATGATACAAAAATTGATACCACCATGGATAAAGATGATATCAAACAAAAGTATCTGCAGTTTAATTTTAATGCCAATTATAAAAGTAATTATGTTGATTCTAATCATGTTAATTATGATTTTAAAGTAGGACTCGATTATATTAAAGATGATTTTGATAATAATGAGCTTGGATTTAGTATTAATGGAGATATCCATAAAATTTTTACCAAAGAGATGGTGGGTGTAAAATTAGGTGTTCAACATTATTCTGTTAGCGAAAATATTGATTCATCTAATAACACCATTATTAATATCAGTCCATGGGTAGGTAAGTTTGGAGATAAATGGCGGGTAAAAGCAGGTATTAATATATATTCCGATATAAAAGATGATAATTCAAATACTTATTATTATCCTGTAGGTCTCTTAGAATATGATGTAGCCAATCATTTTCTTATTCCATATGCCGGTGTTGACGGGAAGATGGAAATTCATAATTTCCTTGGAACCGTTACATTGAATCCTTTTGTTGTCCCCGGGCAAAATATGTTAAATAGTGACCATAAATTGATACTTTATGGCGGTATTCGTGGAAACTTCAATTCTACCACGTATTATAATTTTAAAGTTTCATACTCACTAATCGACCAGATGCCTTTTTTTGTAAATAACCTGTCGCTTACGGATAGCACAGGCAATCAATTTTCTGTTGTATACGACAATATAGAATTGGTGAGTTATTTTGGAGAGTTATCATTAGCTCCGAACGAAAAGTTAAATTTGCATGTCAAAGCCAATTATAGAGATTATCAAATGGATACCGAAATTAAACCCTGGCACAAACCTGCATTTGACCTTACATTTTCAGCCAGGTATAATTTGCGCGATAAAATTATCTTAAAAGGTGATATTTTTTCGTTAGGTAAGCGATATGCCAAATTGACCAGTGATGGAGATTTTGCTGAATTAGAATCCGTAGTTGATATTAATATTGGTGCAGAGTATCGATACTCAAAAATATTATCAGGATTTGTACAATTTAATAATTTATTGTCCGAAAATTACTACGAATGGAACTATTATCCTTCCTATGGATTTAATGTTTTACTAGGCATTACCTATTCATTTTAATTCTTGAAAAATTGTCTTAAAAGTGTGAATTTATTGTTAATAAAATCCGCTATTTTATAAGCATTTAAAAACCTAAAAATCATTAATTTTTAGTATATTTACATGATTTTTAGATGAAAGTCGATTTTGGTTGTAGTCTTTTGATTTGTAGTGTTTTATGAATATGTTTTTGGACTTTTAAAAATACAAAATAATCCACTAATTAGAAAGTTTCAAACATTATATATCTCGGGTAATTTTTTATCCGTAATTGAACAATTTTGTTTTAATTAATAAATAGTAAAACAATGAGTGATTTAAATAAGGATGAGTTAAAGGATGCTTTGGATAAGATAGAAAAAAACGGATATTCGGCAGAAAGTATTCAGGTACTGGAAGGACTGGAAGCGGTACGTAAACGGCCCGCCATGTATATCGGTGATATTAGCGATAAAGGGTTACATCATTTAGTGTATGAAGTGGTGGATAACTCAATTGACGAAGCACTTGCCGGATATTGTAGTTCCATCGATGTGGTTATTAATGAAGATAATTCAATTACGGTTATTGATGACGGCCGTGGAATACCTGTTGATTATCATGAAAAAGAAGGAAAATCGGCTCTTGAAGTGGTAATGACGGTTCTTCATGCCGGAGGAAAATTTAATAAAGATTCTTATAAAGTTTCCGGTGGTTTGCATGGCGTAGGAGTTTCTTGTGTAAATGCTTTGTCTTCATCATTGCATGCCGAAGTTCATCGCGAAGGGAAAATTTATGTACAGGAATACAAAATTGGGAAACCTTTAGGCGATATTAAAGAAATTGGAACTACCGATAAAACAGGTACGATTATTACCTTTAAACCTGATGAATCTATTTTTGCCGTTACGGAGTATAAATATGAAGTATTAGCATCTCGTTTAAGAGAATTAGCATTCCTGAATAAAGGAATTCGTTTATCGATTACTGATAAGCGTGAAATGGAGGATAATGGGAACGGAAATGGAAATGGAGAAAACGAAGAATATCGTTCCGATTCATTTTATTCAGATGAAGGGTTGAAAGAGTTTGTTACTTTTTTGGATGCTACCCGTGAAAGATTGATAAGTGAAACAATTTATCTGGATACAGAAAAAAATGGGATACCTGTGGAAATAGCTTTGTGTTACAATACTTCTTTCTCTGAAAATGTTCATTCTTATGTAAATAATATTAATACGATTGAAGGAGGAACGCACCTGGCTGGTTTTAGACGCGGCCTCACCCGAACTTTAAAAAGCTATTCTGAAAAATCAGGATTACTTTCTAAGGTGAAATTCGATATTAGCGGGGATGATTTCAGAGAAGGATTAACATCAGTTATTTCGGTAAAGGTTCAGGAACCTCAGTTTGAAGGACAGACGAAAACAAAATTAGGAAATTCTGATGTAATGGGTGCTGTCGATCAGGCCGTTAGTGAACAATTATCCAATTATCTTGAAGAAAATCCAAAAGATGCCAAGCTAATTGTACAAAAAGTTATAATGGCTGCTACAGCAAGGCATGCTGCACGTAAAGCCAGAGAACTGGTGCAACGTAAAAATGTGCTTTCCGGGTCAGGCTTACCAGGTAAACTTTCTGATTGCTCCGATAGAAATCCTGAAAATACTGAATTATTTATCGTTGAGGGTGATTCTGCAGGCGGAACAGCTAAAGCAGGAAGAGATCGGAAGTTTCAAGCGATATTACCCTTAAGAGGTAAAATTCTGAATGTGGAAAAAGCCATGCAGCATAAAATTTACGAAAATGAAGAAATAAAGAATGTTTTTACTGCATTGGGCGTAACGATGGGAACAGAAGAAGACAGTAAAGAGCTTAATCTTGAAAAGTTAAGGTATCATAAAATAATCATAATGTGTGATGCCGACGTAGATGGTAGCCATATTGAAACCTTAATTATGACATTTTTCTTCAGATATATGCCCGAATTAATTAATAGAGGGTACTTATATATTGCTACACCACCGTTATATTTAATTAAAAGAGGTAAAACACAGCGTTATTGTTGGAGTGAAGAAGAAAGAAAACAAGCTGTGGATGAAATAGGACAGGGTAGAGAAGGGGCTGTTTCTATTCAAAGATATAAAGGTTTGGGTGAAATGAACGCCGAACAGTTGTGGGATACTACTATGGACCCGGCATTTAGGAAGCTTAGACAAATATCAGTTGACAGCGCAGCCGAAGCGGATAGGATTTTTTCTATGTTAATGGGTGATGAAGTTCCTCCGCGAAGAGAGTTTATTGAAAAACACGCTAAATATGCGAATATTGATGCATAATGCAAACCTGAAATTTAAATTAAAAATGGCTGCTTTTATGGCAGCCATTTTTTTATTTTCGGATTTAAATGAGCAATAAAAAGTGTTGCTAATCTATCGATTTATCTAAATCTGTAAGCAGCTTTTTCTAAATCATCCACAGTCTTAATTTGTTTGGGTGGATTTAAATACTGACCCAGAAACTTATAAATTTTCACCCGTATATTTCTTGCTTCCCTGGTATCCATTCTATCGAACGAATGTCCTCCCGGAACGTCCTGGTAGATTTCATATTCAAATTTTTTACCATCAGCTTTTAACGATTTTATCAGGTGCTCTACTTCCAGCACATTCACATCATTATCGTTGGTGTTGGTATGGATAAGCAATGGTGTATTATCAAATTTATGGGTGTTCCATGCAGGAGATCTTCTCCGGTATTCATTTACATCTTCATAAGCCGTTTTGCCAATATGATAATCGGCTGAGTATAGTGCTCTGTAGCTGTCGGTATAGTAACCCATACGGGCAATTAAATCACTAACAGGGACACCGGCAAATGCTACTTTGTAATTCTTGGGATGGTCAAAAATATTATGAAGTGTGATTAATCCACCATGGCTCCATCCTATAATTCCTACCCGATTTTTATCTATGATATCATAATTATCAATCATAAACTGTCTGCTGGCATCCACATCTTCTACTTCTAATCCTCCGTAATCTATTTTCTCATAATGTGCTTTTCCATAACCTGTGCTTCCTCTGTATTCTGCTGCTACAACAATATACTGTTGTGCCATTAATTCGCGGATTATATGCGAATAGTAAGTTGTAAAATCAGCATGAACACCACCATGAGGTAGTACAATCAATGGATATTTTTTTGAAGGATCAATATCTTTTGGAATAAAAGTATAGGCCCAGAATTTTACCGGATTACCCGCACCCATTGCCGTTGGGTTTTCTTCTTTCCATTTGGGAGGACCATAAATGTAAACTTTATCAACAAAAGCCACATCGCCAACTTTCTGGTGCCAAAGCACATCATCAGTAAGTTTTTCCATCCTGTCGAGACGATGATTTAAATGCTCCATTTGAGTATTTAATCTTTTAATAATTTCATCTTTATCCTCTGAAGTGATTTGTGCCTCAACAATAAACGGCATGATAAAAAAGCTTAATAAAATAGTCAGGAAATAATTTTTTCTCATAGTAATTCTGTTTTTGGTTTTCTATTGGACGATAATTATCTGTCAGTGTTTAAAATTCATATTCCCCTTTAAAAACAAATTTAGCAGGGCCGGTCAGCCATATATTTGTAAATTTATGATTTGAACCTCTTTCAAAAGTAACCTGTAAATCACCTCCTTGTGTTCTGATCTCAAATGTATTTTTGTCAGTATTTAGTTCTTTCGCAGCACAAATGGCAGCTGCAGTTACTCCGGTTCCACAGGATAATGTTTCGTCTTCAACACCACGCTCGTAAGTTCTTACAAAAAGTTCTTCATTATTCATTTCAACAAAATTAACATTGACCCCTTCTGGAGTAAAACGTTCGCTTTCCCTTATTTTCTTTCCTTCGGTATAAACATCCATAGTTTTAATATCTTGCAAAAAAATAACATAGTGTGGAGAACCGGTATCCACAAAATAATGCCCATCCATCTTTAATACTTCTTTAACATCCTGCATTTGTAAGGCAACAATATCTTTTTGTTTCATAAAGGCTTTATGTGTTCCGTCAATGGTGTTAAATGTAGTTTCCTTATCAATGATTGCCAACGATTGTGCAAAAGCAACCAAACATCTTCCTCCGTTACCACACATGGTACTTTCATTCCCGTCTGAATTAAAATAGCGCATATTAAAATCCAACGAGGGATGATTTTCTAAAAACATTAATCCATCAGCACCAACACCAAATCTGCGGTCGCATATCTGTGCGATTTGTTTTTTGGTTAAAGTTGTTGTATCATCTCTGTTATCGATAATTATAAAATCATTTCCGGTACCTTGATATTTGGAAAAAGTGAACTTCATGCGTTTCATTTTGTATAATTATATTGATATTAAAATCGTTACAATACCTTATTGTTTGTTAAATATTGTTAATTGTGTTATATTATATGCCTTGCAGGTATTAAATTTGTTCATGTCATTTAACAGCAAGTAAATTTATTAATTTAAATCTAATTTATCATGAAAGCTATTAATTTATTAGGAAATGTAGTTATATCATTGTTATCTGCATTTTTAGCAATCATACTCTATGCTAATTTTTACGAAAAAGAACTACAAACAGAGTCTGATACAGTAGCTCATAAACAGAACACCTTGGAGTTATTGAATGATTCCAACCAGGTTCGTTTTACTCAAATGCCTGTTAATTCTTCAGGAAAAATTTTTGATTTTACTACTGCTGCCGAAAATAGTGTTAATGCGGTAGTTCATGTAACATCAAAATATAATTTGCGAAACGAATATTATGGCAACCCGCTATATGAATTTTTCTTTGGAGACCAATACTCGAGACAACCTGCCGTTTCTTTTGGTTCAGGAGTAATTATTACTGAGGATGGATATATTGTTACCAATAATCATGTGATTGAAAAATCGGATGAAATTCAGGTGGTTTTAAATGACAGGCGCACTTATACAGCTGAACTGGTTGGTACAGACCCCGGAACTGATCTGGCATTGTTAAAAATTGACGGAAAAGATTTGCCTTTTATCTCGATGGGGAATTCTGACGATATTTTAGTAGGTGAATGGGTATTAGCTGTTGGGAATCCCTTTAATTTAACTTCTACAGTCACAGCCGGGATTGTGAGTGCCAAAGCACGGAATATAAATATCTTACGTGATCAGCAATATCCTATTGAATCGTATATACAAACCGATGCTGCAGTAAATAAAGGAAATAGTGGTGGCGCGTTAGTGAATATGAAAAGCGAACTGGTAGGCATAAATTCGGCTATTTTATCTCCCTCAGGTTCATATTCCGGGTATTCATTTGCTATTCCTGTTAATATTGTCCGCAAAGTAGTATCGGATATCATTAAATATGGCGAAGTGCAACGCGCTGTTCTGGGTGTTGAAATTAGAAATGTTAACAAAGCGTTAGTTGAGGAATATAATTTAGATAAAATAGAGGGCGTATTTATTGCAGGCGTTTCTGATGATGGTGCCGCTAAAGAAGCAGGTTTAAAATTTGGTGATGTTATTCTGGAAATTAATGAAGTGAAAATTAATAGTATAGCTGAGTTAACAGCCCAAATTGGGAAATATATGCCCGGAGAAAAAGTGAATATTACCATTAAAAGAGACGATAAAAAGAAACAAATCGATGTGATATTACGTAATATGCATGGAACCACAAAGATTATTAAAGCCGATGAATATTTAGCTATTTTAGGTGCTAATTTCAAACAGCTAACCAGTAGTGATAAAAGACGACTGGGTATTGAAACTGGCGTAAAAGTGGTTGATATAAAAGATGACGGAGCGCTTAAAAAGGCAGGTGTAAAAGAAGGTTTTGTGATTACTTATATCCAGGGGGAAAGAATATCGCAAGCTAATGATATTAAGCAAGTTATAAGAAAGACTGGCTACGGTGTAGAGATCGAAATAAATGGAATGTATCCCGGCGGAAGATATATATATGTATATCGGGTAGAGCTTGAATAATGAAATAATCAAAAAAAAGTGATTCAAATTTTTATTGACAATAAAATCATTTTGCCATAAATTCGCAGAAATTTTAAAATAGCCCATGAGACAGTTAAAAATTACCAAATCAATTACCAACAGGGAAACAGCCTCTTTGGATAAATATTTACACGAAATTGGCAAAGAGGATTTGATCACTGTTGAGGAAGAGGTTGAGTTGGCGCAACGAATAAAAAAGGGAGACAGGGCTGCTTTAGAAAAATTAACGAAAGCAAATTTGCGGTTTGTGGTGTCTGTTGCCAAGCAATACCAAAATCAGGGATTAACATTACCCGACTTGATTAACGAAGGAAATTTAGGGCTAATTAAAGCCGCAGAAAAATTTGATGAAACCCGCGGTTTTAAATTTATATCCTATGCTGTTTGGTGGATTAGACAATCGATTTTACAAGCGCTTGCAGAACAGTCAAGAATTGTTCGGTTGCCTTTAAATCAAGTGGGCTCATTAAATAGAATTAACAAAGCACTATCACGGTTTGAGCAGGAAAATGAGCGAGCTGCTTCTCCTGATGAAATTGCCGATGCACTGGATTTACCCAAAGATAAAATTACGGATACCATGAGGGTATCCGGAAGGCATATTTCTGTTGATGCTCCCTTTCAGGAAGGCGAAGACAACAGCCTGCTTGATGTGCTTGAAAATGATGATTCTCCCAATGCCGATAATACGCTCATTAGCGAATCGCTGATAAAAGAAATTGAACGTTCCTTAGCTACCTTAACTGATCGTGAGCGGGATATTTTAAAAATGTTTTTTGGCATTGGTGTGCAGGAAATGACCCTCGAAGAAATTGGCGACAGGTTAGGACTAACACGTGAAAGAGTGAGGCAAATAAAAGAAAAAGCAATACGCAGGCTTAGGCACACCTCGCGAAGTAAATTATTAAAAACATATTTAGGATAAAACGATTTTTTTTAGTTTGTTTTTTTACGCTATCATTAAGTTGGTAGCGTTTTTTATTTTTGTTTAAGCAATTCCTGCAAAGCAAACATTTCATCGCGTAACCTCGCAGCTTCTTTAAAATTAAGTTCTTTGGCCGCTTTTTCCATGGAGAGTTTATTTTTTTCTATCGCTTTTTCCAGCGCTTTCTTATCCATATATTTTACGATGGGGTCTGCCGCTACATTGAGTTGTTCAGGTTCAGCATAGGCTTTTTTATGTTTACCCACCATTAAGGATTTAGAAGTTCTGACAATTTGCTTCGGTGTGATACCATGTTTCTCGTTATATAAAAGCTGCTTTTCTCTCCTTCGGTTCGTTTCATCAATGGTTTGTTGCATCGACCGGGTAATGGTATCGGCATACATGATCACTTTCCCTTCCAGGTTTCTGGCAGCACGTCCCGAGGTTTGGGTTAGCGAACGAGCCGAACGTAAAAAACCCTCTTTGTCAGCATCCAGGATAGCTACCAGTGAAACTTCCGGGAGGTCTAATCCTTCGCGTAACAAATTTACGCCGACCAATACATCAATAGTGCCCTCGCGGAGTTGATCCATAATTTCAACGCGCTCTAAGGTATCGATATCGGAATGAATGTACTGACATTTTATCGTAAAGCGGGTAAGATATTTGGTTAGCTCTTCTGCCATCCTCTTCGTTAGTGTGGTTACCAATACCCGTTGGTTCTTTTCGGCTCTCTGATGAATCTCTGCCATCAAATCATCAATTTGATTTAAAGAGGGGCGAACTTCAATTTCCGGGTCTATTAATCCTGTTGGGCGAATCAGCTGCTCTACAAAGAAACCATCGCATTTTTCAAACTCATAATCTGCCGGAGTAGCACTAACAAATAACAGCTGATTGGTCAGTGCTTCAAACTCTTCGAATTTTAAGGGCCTGTTGTCGATAGCTGCGGGTAAACGGAATCCAAATTCCACCAGATTTTTCTTTCGGGCATAATCGCCACCATACATGGCACGAATTTGGGGTAAGGTTACATGACTTTCATCCACTACCGTAAGAAAATCGTCGGGAAAATAATCGAGCAGACAAAATGGGCGGGTGCCGGGTTTCCTCCCGTCAAAATATCTCGAGTAGTTTTCAATACCCGAACAGTAACCTAATTCTTTTATCATTTCCAGGTCGTACTCTACTCTTTCTTTAATCCGCTTGGCTTCCAAAGGTTTTCCTATGGATTGGAAATATTCAATCTGTTGAAACAGATCATCCTGAATCTGACGGATAGCCTGATGCATCCTCTCTTTGGTCGTAACAAAGATATTTGCGGGATAAATTACGCCGCTTTCTAAAGATTCAATAATTTCGTTGGTCTGCGGATCAAAGGATTCAATCTCTTCAATCTCATCACCCCAGAAAATGACCCGGTAGCCAAGATCGCTGTATGCCAGGTAAATATCAATCGTGTCGCCTTTTACTCTGAATGTTCCGGGTTTAAAATCAATTTCGCTACGCGAATATAAACTCTCTACCAGCGAACGTAAAAACTGATTTCTGTTTAGTGTTTGTCCTGTTTTTATGGATATGGTATTGCTGTGAAAATCTTCGGGATTCCCTATTCCATATAAACACGATACCGACGAAACGACAATTACATCTCTCCGTCCGGAAAGGAGAGAGGATGTGGCACTTAACCGCAGTTTTTCAATTTCTTCATTAATGGATAAATCTTTTTCGATATACGTATCGGTTACCGGCAGATAAGCTTCGGGTTGGTAATAGTCGTAGTAAGAAACAAAGTATTCTACGGCATTATCGGGAAAAAATTGTTTAAACTCACTGTATAACTGGGCAGCCAGGGTTTTGTTATGGCTAAGCACCAGGGTTGGTTTTTCTACTTTTTCAATTACATTGGCTACGGTAAAAGTCTTTCCCGAGCCGGTCACTCCCAGTAATGTCTGAAATCTGTCTCCGCGTTCAATTCCTGCTGCCAGTTGCTTGATGGCTTCGGGCTGATCGCCGGTTGGAACATATGTTGAGGTGATTTTAAATTTCATCTGCAAATTTTTTATTTAAAGCTCGGATTTTGAGTTATATGCAGTTTTTCTGAATAGCTGATATAAATTTTTTTACGAAGATAAAATTTTGTACGGAAACCACCAATAAAGCATCCACGTCTCCGGCGAAATAAAATAAATTTTTGGTTTTGCGGGAATGGTATAGATTTTATGGAGCAAATCTTTTATTCCTTTTAAAAAATAAACTTTAAACCATCGTACAAACTGTGAAATGGCACGTGTCCTTCATTTTCATAGGTTAAATGTTTATTGTATACTCTGTCTCCCAGCTTTTTATCAACAGTATTGGAGAAATCTGTTAGTTGTTTATGAATAGTACCCTCAGCATCCAGCGGGTCTAATAGCCCATCTGTAATGAATAATTTTAGTCCGGTATAATTAACCGGTTGTTCAAATGCTTTATTGCTTAAATCCGTAAAATAATGTTCACATCCCGGAAAACCGGCACTTGAAGCAATGTATGCATTAAATAAATCGGGTTTTGTTAAAAATGAATATATTACAAAAATACCACTCAATGACTGTCCCGATAAAATTCTATAATTATCAGTAGGGTATTTATTATCAACATAAGGGATAAGTTCTTGCTCTATGAATCTTAAAAAGTCTGCGGCACCCGCTTTATTTGGTTTTGGGTAATAACTGTTATTTACTGGCCACATATCTCTTGCCCTGGAAGTGTTTTCAACAGCAACAATTATCATTTCCGGAGCAATTTCGTCGGTATATACAATGCGATTAACCGTAGCAATCGTTTCAACTAACAATTCTGTATTCCCATCCAGTCGGTATAAAACAGGATACGATTTAGATTCATTATAACTATCCGGCAGGTGTACTATAATGTTCCTGGTTTCATGTAGTATTTCAGATTGAATGCTTTTTCTTTCCCCAATTTTAACGATTATTTCCTGTCCTTCTGCTTTTTCAGATAAAATAAGGCTAAATACCAGAAAGGGAATTAGATAGAGTTTTGTAATGTTTCTCATAGTTGATAATTTTATTTATATGAACGATCCCAGTTTAAAGTATTTAGCAGGCTTAGTCCACCTTGCTTTACATCCAGCCTGCAGGACTACCATTGGATAACTTTGCTAAGATAATATATTGTCTGTAAAGCATCAAATTAGCGAAGCGAGCTCAAGTCCGAAAGGCGAATAAAAACACGTATGGTTGTTGATTGCGTTGTATAAATGGTTATTTATTAGCGCATTTTAATTGTTGCTCTTCACTATAATCATATGGTCCAAACAATTTAATTTTTTAATAATATTCTGTAATCGAAATTATATCCCAATCATAAGTTGAAAATATTCTTATGTTTTATCAATACGGCTAATTTTATTGAGATATTGTTTGTGTATTTTATCTTCAAATTTATAAATAAAATTACATAAGAATCTGGTTTGCTGGATTTTTTAACGATATCTTTTGGTCGGTTGACAGATTGTCAGATTACGAAAATAAAAAAAGCTAATGCTTTAAACATTAGCTTTTTGTTGTTCTGTTTTGTCGGGATGGCCAGATTCGAACTGGCGACCCCACGCCCCCCAGACGTGTACTCTAACCGGGCTGAGCTACATCCCGAACTTTTAATCTGTTTTGAATGGTATGCTTAATGCACTTCTTTTTCCAAAACGGGTCACAAAAATAAGTTATCAATTCTTAATATGCAAAATTTTATTTCAATTAAATTTTGGTATATTTATTGCTCAATAGATATTGCTAAAGAATATTAAATTATCTAAATAACTCATTACGTTAAATCAATCAATCATTTAAAATAGTAAGAAAATGGCATTATTTAAATCATTAGACAATCTGGACGAAGAAAAAAAACAATCCCCGGTAGATGCAGAGATTGAAAAAGTGAAATGTTTAATTGTTGGTTCAGGTCCCGCCGGATATACGGCGGCCATTTATGCAGCCCGTGCCAACTTAAATCCCGTTTTGTACGAAGGAATCGAGCCCGGAGGCCAGTTGACCACGACCAACGATGTTGAAAATTATCCGGGATATCCCGAAGGTGTTACCGGCCCGGTAATGATGGAGGATTTTAAAAAACAAGCTGAGCGTTTTGATACCGATGTTCGTTTTGGCATTGCAACAGCAGCCGATCTGTCAAAACGACCTTTTATGGTTACTATCGATGACAAAAAGGTAATCGAAGCAGAAGTTTTAATTATTGCTACCGGTGCTACAGCAAAATATTTAGGAATAGAATCAGAAAATAAATATAAAGGTCAGGGCGTTTCGGCTTGTGCCACCTGCGATGGATTTTTCTACAAAGGAAAAGATGTTGCTGTTGTAGGTGGTGGCGATACCGCTGCCGAAGAAGCTACTTATTTGGCAGGTATTTGTAACAAGGTATATCTGATTATCCGAAAAGACCATATGAGAGCCTCTAAAGTGATGCAGGAACGGGTATTCAATACCAAAAATATTGAAATTCTTTTTGAGCACAATACGAAAGAAATTGTAGGTGACAGCAGTGGTGTTAACGGAGCCATTTTAGTTAACGGCAAAGGCGAAGAGGTGAAAATAGATATCCATGGATTCTTTTTAGCTATAGGGCATAAACCCAATTCAGATATCTTTAAAGATTATATCGATACCGATGATGTAGGGTATATTAAAACCAAACCAGACACCTCCAAGACTAACGTGGATGGTGTTTTTGCCTGTGGCGATGTAATGGACCCTCATTACCGACAAGCTGTTACAGCCGCAGGATCAGGTTGCAGGGCCGCTATTGATGCGGAAAGATTTATATCTTCCCAAAAATAAACATTTGTCAAATATTACTAAACATAAAAAAAGAGCCGCTTAACTTAATGTTTGCGGCTCTTTTTTTAATAAAAGTAAAACCAAAATTTATACTTTCGCTATCGTATCAGATTTATATTCGCCTGCGATTAATTTTTTATGTACGGCTTTAAAAGCTTTAATGGTATATTCAACATCCTCCAGCGTATGCATTGCCGTTGGGATTAATCGTAATAATAGTTCCCCTTTCGGAATTACCGGATAGGTAACAATAGAACAGAAAACATTGTAGTTTTCTCTTAAATCCATGGTAATATTTGTTCCTTCAGGTATACTCCCCGACAAATAAACCGGGGTAACGGGAGATTCGGTATTACCAAGATTAAATCCGGCATCACGTAAGCCTTTTTGTAAGGCTTTCACTACGGTCCAAAGATTTTCTTTTAACTGTTTTTCTGTTTTTAGGAGCTCCAGTCTTTTTAATGCTCCAATAACCATTGGCATAGGAAGTGATTTTGCGAAGATCTGCGAACGCATGTTGTAGCGAAAATAATTTACTACCTCTTCGTTAGAAGCAACAAAAGCACCAATACCGGCCATTGCTTTGGCAAATGTGGCAAAATAAATATCAATTCCGTCCTGAACGCCAAAATGTTCAGCCGTTCCGGCACCTGTTTCCCCCATGGTTCCAAAACCATGTGCATCGTCAACAAGGATACGGAAATTATATTTTTCTTTTAAGGCAACAATCTCTTTCAGTTTTCCAAGGTCGCCGGCCATTCCAAAAACTCCTTCTGTAATTAATAAAATGCCACCACCGGTTTCATTTGCTTTTTTTGTTGCAAAATCTAACATCTTCTGACATTTAGCCATGTCATTGTGTGCAAAAACAAAACTTTTTCCGCCTTTGGCCTTGTGAAGAAAAACGCCATCCATAATACAGGCGTGTGACTCGGAATCATAAACGATAACGTCATTTCGGCCAACTAAAGTATCAATAATTGAAACCATTCCCTGGTACCCAAAATTAAGCAGAAAAGAATCGGGCTTACCCACAAATTCCGCTAAATTATTTTCCAACTCTTCATGTTTACTGGTTTGGCCCGACATCATTCTTGCACCCATAGGATAGGCTAAACCATACTCTCTGGCTGCTTCGGCATCCGCTTTTCTTACTTCAGGATGATTGGCCAAACCAATATAGTTGTTTAAACTCCAGGTTAATACTTCTTTCCCACGAAATTTCATTTTAGGATGAATATCACCTTCCAGTTTTGGAAAAGTAAAATATCCGTGTGCTTCATCCATGTATTGGCCCAGAGGGCCCATGCTTTTTTGTATTTTATCAAAAATATCCACGTTCTTAAGGTTTTGTGATTAACTTATAATTTATGGCACAAAAGTACGTTTTTTTAAAAAATTAGCAAACAGTAGAAAATAAATTAAATTTTTTATACGTTTAGATAGATTAAATTTTAGCATTTTAAACTAAAATTGTACATTTGCAAAATGTTTGAAAAAATGAAAAAACTATTACCCTTAATAATTTTAGTTTTAGTAACTGCTTCTTCTTGTAAATACGAGAAGTTACTAAAAAGTCGTGACTATAGATTAAAATATGAAAAAGCACTCGAGTATTATGAAAAAGGAGATTATGTGCGAGCTGATGGTTTGTTTGAACAGATTAAGCCTGTTCTTAAAGGAACCAAACAAGCTGATACCGTATTTTTTTACAGTGCCTATTCAAATTATCATCAGGGGAATTACTTGCTTGCTGCCTATTACTTTGATGAGTTCAGGAAAATCTATGGGAACAGTAAATTCGTTGAAGAAGCTGAGTTTATGAATGCTTATTGTAATTATAAATTATCGCCCAGACCAAGCTTAGACCAAAGTAATACCTATCAGGCAATTTCTTTATTTGCATTATATATGTCAAGATATCCGAACAGCGAACGGGTTGAGGAATGTGTTCAATATGTCGAAGAGCTTCGGAACAAATTGGCCGAAAAATCATTTATAAGTGCTAAATTGTATTATGATTTGGGATCCTATAAATCTGCAATTGTGGCTTTAAATAATTGCTTAGATGATTATCCTAATTCAAAATTTAGAGAAGAAATCATGTTTCTTTTGTTAAAATCCAGGTTTTTATTAGCTGAAAACAGTGTCCTGGAAAAACAAACCGAAAGATATCAGGCAACCGTTGATGAATACTATTCATTTGTTGGTGAGTTCCCTGATAGTGAACATTATAAAGAGGTTGATAATATTTTTAATCAAGCACAATCAAATTTAAATAATTAATAATCGTAAAAGGATGGATTATAAAAAAACAAAAGCTCCTACTACCACTGTTACACGCAATTTGAACGATATTGGAAAAGCAACAGGAAATATTTACGAGACAGTGGTCATTGTATCCAAAAGAGCAAATCAAATTTCCAGTGAGTTGAAAGAAGAGTTGAACAGAAAATTGGAAGAATTTGCCTCATATACAGATAACCTTGAAGAAGTTTTTGAAAATAGAGAGCAAATTGAAATTTCCCGTTTTTATGAGCGGTTGCCTAAACCTACATTAATTGCAATGCAAGAGTATATTGATGATCAGGTTTATTTCCGTAAACCAGAAACGGAAGAGACATCTGAGTCGTAACCAAAAATTTAGCTCATGAAGCTAAAAGATAAAAATATTTTATTGGGAATTACAGGAAGTATAGCGGCCTATAAGGCTGCTATTCTTGTAAGGTCACTTGTGAAAGAAGGGGCTAATGTGAAAGTAGTGATGACCAGGTTAGCGAAAGAATTTATCACTCCTTTAACTATGGCAACCTTAGCTAAAAATCCTATTTTGGTTGAATTTTTTGACCCGGAAAACGGGCAGTGGAACAGCCATGTCGATTTAGGCTCCTGGTCGGATTTATATCTTATTGCTCCGGCAACAGCCAACACCATGGGTAAGATGGCCCATGGAATAGCCGATAATTTATTGATAACCACATACCTCTCGGCAAAATGTCCTGTTATGGTAGCCCCGGCAATGGATCTGGATATGTATCAACATCCGGCCAACCTGAAAAATATTGATATCCTTAAATCTTACGGTAATATTATTGTCGAACCGGGTACCGGTGAACTGGCCAGCGGATTGTCGGGTAAGGGGCGTATGGAAGAACCTGAAATTATTACCCAAAAGGTGATTGAATACTTCTCTGTAAAAAAAAAACTAAAAAATAAACGCATTCTTGTTACCGCAGGCCCTACCTACGAACCTATTGATCCTGTTCGATTTATCGGGAACTTCAGCTCAGGAAAAATGGGCTATGCCATTGCTGAGGTGTTGGCAGATCAAGGAGCTGAAGTGGTTTTGATAAGCGGTCCAACATCATTAGAAATCAATCACTCCGGAATAAAAAGGGTAGATGTTCAAACAGCCGATGAAATGTTTGATGTTGCGGTTAAGTATTTTAAGAATTGTAACGCAGCTATTATGTCTGCAGCGGTAGCAGATTATAAACCGGCTCAAAAATTGGAGCAAAAAGTTAAAAGGAAAAACGAAAATCTTGCCATAAGTCTTGAACCTAACAGAGATATTGCTGCTCACCTGGGAAAAATAAAAAAGAAAAATCAGATAATTGTTGGGTTTGCATTAGAAACAGAGGATGAAATTAAAAATGCATCCCAAAAAATCAATACTAAAAACCTGGATTTTGTCGTTTTAAATTCATTAAAAGATAAAGGTGCCGGTTTTGGTGTGAATACCAATAAAATCTCTATTATTGATAAAACAGGAGCCGTGAAAAAATTTGCATTAAAACCGAAAAGAGAAGTTGCCCTTGATATTGTCAATAAATTGATTGCCTTTTTATAAGAAAGTATAGATCTTTTATGATAAAAAAAATAATTTTTACCGTTCTTGTTATTATAATGCCATGGGTTCTTAAGGCTCAGGAGTTACGTTGTAATATCCAGATAAATTCATCGCAGATACAAGGTACCAATAAGCAGGTTTTTCAAACGTTGCAAACGGCAATCTATGAATTTATGAATAACCAGGCCTGGACAAATCATGTATTTACCAACGAAGAAAGAATTGAATGTAATATCATGATTAATCTTACCGACCACAGCGGAGATGAGTTTAGCGGAAGTTTGCAAATACAAAGTCGACGGCCGGTATATAACACATCATACAATACCACGATTCTAAATTTTAAGGATGATGACTGTCGGTTTCGATATGTGGAATTTGAGCCCCTGGAATTCAGTATCAATGAACATCGTTCCAATCTTACTTCTATGCTGGCTTATTATGCTTACATCATTATTGGTTTAGATTACGATACCTTCTCGTTGTATGGTGGGACCGAATTTTATCAAAAAGCAGAACAAATTATCAGTAATGCTCAGAATTCACCCGACCCTGGATGGAAAGCCTTTGAAAGCCGTAAGAACAGATACTGGATGGTAGAAAATTTATTAAACGACCAGTATCGTCCGGTACGCGAATTTCTTTACCGGTATCACCGGTTAGGATTGGATGTGATGAGTTCCAAAGAAGCTCAGGGAAGAGCAGAAATAGCAGAAAGCCTGGAACTTCTTCAAAAAGTTTATCGTCAAAAACCTGATCCCTATCTTTTTATTTTTGATTTAGTGATGAGCGCAAAATCAGATGAATTGGTGAATGTTTTTTCTGAATCTTTTATGGCTGAAGCCGACAGGGTTTATAATATCCTTGTTGAAATTGATGCTTCAAGGACCGATAAATACCAAAAAATTAAAGAACAATAATCTTTGGGCCGGCTTTTGATAATCTTAGAAGAAAAACTTCTTGCTATTTTTAGTCAGGTTAATTTATTTTTTTAAAATATCCAAAATCTTTTTTTAGTAAGTTTGTAATGGAAAAATTAATCTAAAGCATAGCTTATGCTCCAATCTTTAAATGTTCATAATTACGCTTTAATTAACGAGTTAACAATTGACTTAAATAAAGGATTGAATATTATTACCGGCGAAACCGGTGCCGGTAAATCTATTCTGATGGGTGCATTGTCTTTAATTCTGGGACAAAGAGCCGACACTTCCGTTTTAAAAGATAAAGCCAGAAAATGTATTGTTGAGGCTAAATTTAATATCAAACCTTACCGGTTAAAATCCTTTTTCGATGTGCATGATCTGGATTATGATGATAACACCATGATAAGAAGAGAAATTGCTGATAATGGTAAATCAAGAGCTTTTATCAATGATACACCGGTTAATTTAAGCGTTTTAAAAGATTTAAGCACTCATTTGGTTGATATTCATTCTCAGCATGAAAGCTTATTACTCGGAGATGAAAATTTTCAAATGGCACTGGTTGACTCTTATGCAGGACACCATCCATTACTTCATCAGTATTATCAGAAATATGAAGAATACCATCAGGTACAATCAGATTATAACCGTTTAATGAGCAATGCAGAAAAAGCAAAATCAGACCTTGATTATCTGCAATTCCAGTACGAACAGCTCGAAGCCTTGAAATTAAACCAAGGGGAACAGGAAGAACTGGAAGAAGAGCTGGAAAAATTAAATCATGCCGAAGAAATTAAACTTAATTTGTCGAAAAGTTATCAGCTGTTATATGAGGAGGAATTTTCTATCCTTTCAAATTTGAAAGAAGCAAAAAATGCTTTAAGTGCTATCGCCAAATATTTGAAAGAAAGTGAAGATTTAAACGAAAGGATGGAATCTGCTTATATTGAATTGCAGGATATTGGCGATGAAATTGAACAGTTAAACGAATCGATAGAATATGATCCTTCCAGGATTGAATTTATTCGCGAACGCTTAGACAGCATTTATGCTCAGCAGCAAAAGCACAAGGTTTCAACAGTAGGTGAATTATTGCAGATTAAAACTGATTTGGAAACTCAAATTGAAAATATTAACTCTTACGATTTCAGGTCCGAAGAGCTGAAATCGCAGCTTGAGTTAAAGAAAAATGAATTAATTCAACTTGCTCAACAGATATCTAAGAACAGAAAACAGATTATTCCCGAACTGGAGCAGAATATTAACCGCACGCTAAAATTGTTAGGCATGCCTAATGCGGCATTTAAGATTAAGCAGATTGCTGTTGATGAATTTTTGCCAACAGGTAATGAAATGATTAAATTTATGTTTTCGGCCAATAAAAATGTTGAACCCGAAGAGATTGAAAAAGTAGCTTCAGGTGGAGAAATTTCCCGGTTAATGCTTAGTTTAAAATCCATACTGGTTGAGAATAAAACGTTGCCAACCATTATTTTTGACGAGATAGATGCCGGTACATCGGGTGAAATTGCCGATAAGATGGGAATTATCATCAAGCAAATGTCATCCAAAATGCAGGTTGTCAATATTACGCATCTGCCTCAGATTGCGAGTAAAGCCGATTTTCATTATTTGGTATATAAAAAAGATAATCATCAAACAACCAATACGTATATAAAACTCCTCGACAAGGATGAGCGGATTAATGAAATAGCGAAAATGTTAAGTGGTAAAGAACTTACCGATGCTGCTATTCAGAATGCCAAAGTACTTATTGGCCAATAAATTTTATTCAAAAAGAGATTGAACAATACGAATGGTATATTGTCTGTAAAAATGTAATAACGAAAACTAAATAAACATGGCATTTAATTTATTAAAAGGTAAAAAAGGTTTAATATTTGGAGCATTAAACGACAAATCCATTGCATGGAAGGTTGCTGAGAAAGCCTATGAAGAAGGCGCTGATATTGTTTTAACAAATGCACCCTTTGCCATGCGTTTAGGTGATACGGAAAAACTTGCTGAAGCCTGTAATTCGGTGGTTATTCCGGCTGATGCTACAAATGTTGAAGATATCGAAAAGTTAGTGGACAAAGCGGTAGAGCATTTTGGGGGAAAATTTGATTTTATTTTACACTCCATTGGTATGTCGCCTAATGTTAGAAAAGGAATAACCTATGATAATCTGAATTATGATTATTTTTTAAAAACCCTTGATGTATCAGCGCTATCTTTTCATAAGATTTTGCAGGTTGCCAGACAAAGGGATGCACTGAATGATTGGGGCTCGGTACTGGCTCTCTCGTATGTAGCGTCGCAAAGAACCTTATATGGATACAATGATATGGCCGATGCAAAATCGTTGCTTGAGTCTATAGCAAGAAGTTTTGGATATATTTATGGACGGGAGAAAAATATCAGAATAAATACTATTTCTCAGTCACCTACACCAACAACAGCAGGGCAGGGTATCATGGGATTTAATGATTTGGTTGATTTTTCTGATAGAATGTCGCCCCTGGGAAATGCTACGGCCGATGAATGTGCCGACTTTTGTGTTACCATGTTCTCTGATTTAACCAAAAAAATTACGATGCAAAATATCTTCCACGATGGAGGATTCTCGAGCATGGGTATGAGTCGTAGAGCAATGGCTGTATATAGCAAAAATCTCGACGAGTGTTGCGAATTTAAAGACATTACGCACAGATTCTAATTTCAATGATATTTTTATGGTAAGCCGGTGATTAATCTTTCACCGGTTTTTTTATGATGAATATAAGCTTCAATTTTGTTTTTTTCGGATAAACTCGTAGTTTTCCGGTCTGAAAAATCTAAAACCATAAATATGGCAGCTGTTCTTCTCGCTCTGTTTTACATTATTTCACCTATCATCATTTTATATTTATGTAAAAAATTTTCTTTGCTAAATAAGATTGGTGCGGTTTTACTTGCTTATGCCACCGGTCTTGTTTTGGGAAATATTGGGATTTTACCCGATAATGCCGAACAGGTTCAGGATATCATGACAACCATCACTATTCCACTGGCTATCCCTCTTTTGCTATTTTCGGCCAATATAAAAACCTGGTTTACCATGGCCGGAAAAACCATGTTATCTATGGTAATTGCATTAGTTAGTGTAGTCATTGTGGTTTTTGTCGGATTCTTTATATTTAAAGGGGAAATTAAAGAGCTTTGGAAAATTGGAGGGTTGCTTGTTGGTTTATATTCGGGAGGTACTCCCAATTTAGCCTCGATTAAAATGATTTTGAATGTAGACCCTGAGGCTTTTATTATTACGCATACGTTTGATATGTTAATTTCTGCTATTTATTTGTTGTTTTTGTTAACCATCGGGCAGAAAGTTTTTTGGTATTTCTTGCCAAAATACAAAGCCTTATATAAAACGACACATCATTCCGGGCAAGATTTATCTTTTACCAATTACTGGGGATTTTGGCATAAAAAATACAGACTCCCTTTACTGGCTGCTTTAGGCATTTCCGTATTCATTTTTGGTATTGCCGGCGGACTTTCTTTTCTTGTACCTGATAATTCGCAAATGGTTGTGGTAATTTTAACCATTACTACCTTAGGTATTATAAGTTCTTTTATCCCTAAAATAAACAAGATTGCCAAAACGTTTGATTTAGGTATGTATTTAATTCTTATTTTTAGTGTAGTAATAGCTTCTATGGCAGATATCGAGAAATTTAATGGCTCAGCTCCTGAACTATTAGCTTATATCTCGTTTGTAATTTTTGGTGCTTTGTTTTTGCATGTTCTTTTTTCGCGATTGTTTAAAATAGATGCCGATACGGTAATGGTTACCTCTACAGCACTTATCTGTTCACCCCCTTTTGTTCCTGTAATTGCCGGTGCCATTAAAAATAAAGAAATCATTATCTCAGGATTAACCGTTGGCATTATTGGATATGCAGTTGGTAATTATTTAGGGTTTTTTGTAGCCGAGATGTTAAAATTTATGTAAATCTGTATATTGATAAAATCTAGAAAAACGATAAATTTGTTTAACAAATTTGTTCCTGCTGTTTCCTCATTCCATTTTTTAACGCTAACCTGCTTGTCGCTGCATTCGCAAAGTGATTTGAGAATAGTTTAATTCTTCCGGAGTAATCCGTAGCTTAACCGCTTTCGCTGGAAGCTTTAGACGCTTAAGCTAAAGCTTCAGACACTTGCGCTAAAGCTTCAGACGCTTGCGCTAAAGCTTCAGCGGCAGCGTGCGGCAGCGTGCGGTTGCGACGTGCAGGATTACTGCTACTGCTTTCCGCTACTTTTAACTTTAAACTCAGAACCTCCCATAGGGCAGGCAAGCTCAGAACTCAGAACTTTTTAACTGTCTACTGCTGTTTCCAGCCACTGCTTCCTGCCACTGCTATCTGCTGCTTCTTTCTGCCGCTTATATTGAATCTGTGTTCTATTCAGGTCTGTAAGATTAAAACAAAAAGTTCATTCCAATATACAGGCCATTATCGCCGTCGCGTTTGTCAAAAGCCATTCCGTAATCAAATGCAACAATAAAGTTTTGATTTAACACCACATGCAATCCTATCCCCGAGCTTGCATGAATTCTGTCTGAACTTTCATCAAAATAATTGGCTAAATCTTCTGATGCGGGGATAAGGCTCTTATCAACTTTTATGGGTTTTGTTACTTTACCTGCATCCAGGAAGCTGCTTAGCGCCAAATAGAAATTTTGATTTTTAATCACTCCTTTCCAAAATTTCCATCTAAACTCAAAATTACCATATACAATATCTTCGCCAACAATCCGGTCGCGCCTTATTCCGCGTAATGATTTTGCTCCCCCAAGTCCTTCGGTTAATACCGAAGGTGAAAAAGAGCTTATCATATAAGGCTGATAATAAAAAGGAGGATTTCCTTGTACGGTTCCCTGGTAACCAACCCTGTATGCAAAAGATAACTTGGACGGGACAAGGGTAAAATATTGGCGGTGTATCAACGATAGTTTAGTAAATGAATTTTCATAATTATCCAGCAACCGGGGTGCGGTAACAATAATTACTTCCGACCATATCCCTTTCATTGGATTGGCTTCGTTGTCTCTTGTGTCGTATATGGTTCCGAATTTTATATAATTCATTACCCCGCCATCTGCTTCTTTAGCCGGGATGAGTCCCCAATCCACATATTTGTCGTATAAACTTGCTGTATCAGGTAATAGGTCGCTGCCACTTTTTCCTTCGTTTAATCTGTCAATATCTACACTTCCCAGTTGATGATTAAAATGAGCAAAACCAACTAACCATCTAAGATTATTTCCCAGCAGCCGGCCCTGAAAATCTGCTGTAAAGCGCAACAGTTTTCTTTCATACCGGTAATACATTCGTGAGATATACTCATCGCTATTATCATCTTCAAAATCCATGAAATAAGCAGATTCGTAGCCGTTGAAACCATAAAAGTCCAGTGCCTGTTCGGTAAGGTAGCTAAGGTCGGCAGTTATTCTTATCGGCCGGTTAGGAAACATGTGTTCCGAATCGAAGAAAAGCTGATTAATGCCGCTGCCT
>DATFIZ010000186.1:0-3331 GCA_035269575.1 Bacteroidales bacterium
ACAAAAGATGTTAAAGAAAGATTAAACCGACATAATTCCGGAAGAGAAAAATATACATCCAAAGGTAAACCCTGGCAATTGGAATTTTATAGTTGGTGCGATTCTCGGGCTGAAGCGATGAAGCTTGAGCGAAAATTAAAATTTCAGGGTCTGGATGGTTAGAATAAACTATTCTATTCCTGCAAAAAATGACCTACCATGGTTATTTTAGGACTGCACAGAAAATTATATGAGTTAAAGTAATTTTTATATACGATGAGAAATTTTATTAAAAAAGTGTTCTCTAAAGGTTATTCCAACAGGAAGGGCCTTTTTATTGATAACTATCTGATGTTTCTCAATAATATCAATATGTTTGAATGAAACAATATAGGATTTATGTATTCTAATAAATTTGTCGGGAGGTAAAAGATTTAGTATATCTGTCATTTTTAACAGGGTGAGAATTTTAGTGTCTTTTAAATAAACGGTCATATAATTTCCGGCACCTTCTACATATAGGATATCATCCATATTTACTTTGTGAATTTTTCTTCCGCTTTTTATATATAGCTCATCCTGATCTGGTTTTGCAGTTTTATGAACTTGATTTTCTGGCTTTGTTGCACTAGTTGGATTCTGCACTTTATTTACTGCTTTTAAAAAACGTTCATATTTAATGGGTTTTAAAAGATAATCGACTGCATTATATTCATAGCTTTCTGCGCCGTATTCCGGATAAGCTGTTGTAAATATTACTTTAGGTTGATAAGGTAGTGATTTCAATAACTGAATCCCCGATAGCTCAGGCATATTGATATCAAGAAATATAAGGTCGGCATGGTTATTAATCAAATAAGCCAGGGCTTTAAAAGGATTCGTAAATGTTTCAATTAATTCCAGATATGGTGTTTTTAGAACATAATCCTTAATTAAGTTTAAGGCAAAAGGTTCATCGTCAATAACTATACATTTCATGTAATTGAGTTTAAAGTGCTATTTTTAAATCTACACAGAAATTATTATTTCTGGTAATTTTTAATTGATGTTTATCAGGATAAATAATCGACAGTCGTTTTATTGCATTTTTTAATCCAAGCCCTGAGTTATTCTTTTCTGTATAATCAGGTAAATTAAAAATAGTATTCTCTATGGTAAACAGGAAATCATTATTCTTGATGTTTATTTTAATATTAATATCGGACTGATGGCCAAGCTTAACACCATATTTGAATGCATTTTCAACAAATGGAATTAATATTAAAGGGGCAATTTTATTTTTGTGTACATCACCATTAACATTAAAATTTATATTCACAGGCAGATCATCAGATAAACGCAACTTTTGAAGATTAATATAGTTTTCGATGTATTCGATTTCTTTGCTTAGCTCAATTTTATCTACATTACTTTCATACAGCATATATCGCATAAGACTCGATAGTTTTTCTATCATATCGGCAGTTCTTTCGTCGCCATGGCTTGTAGCACTCGAGAAAGCCATATTTAATATGTTAAAAAGAAAATGTGGATTTAGCTGAGCTTTAAGAAAATCTAATTCTGCTGTTAGTTTCTCTTTGGTTAAGATCTGATTTTTTTTTTCATTTTTTAACCAGTTTTTACCTAGACCGTAGCCTAAAGAGAGTGCTGTAATAAAAAGGTTTATGGTAAGATTAGTAGTGAACTGTATTAAAAATGGTTCCTTTTCTGTTGAGTGATAAACATCGAAACAATAATAATCAATAACTGCTTCGAAAACCGTAATCGCCAAAAGGAATAGTATAATAGATGCAAAAAGTTTAAAAGCATTTTTATGTTTTGAATATCTGGGAATCAAAATCAAAACATTGGTATAAAAAAGCATAATGCTATTAATAGTTCCGAAAATAATTGGATATAATATTGTACCATCGACTTTTCTGAACGGCCCAATTGTTCGTACCTGTGTTACGATAAGAATAAACCCTGACACCCAGATTAATGCATGGAGGAATGGTTCAATGTATTTTTTCATGATTTTGTAATAAACAATAATTTTCTAAAGATATGCAAACCCGATGAAATAGAATTGACATATGGATGTATTACATCATTATCAGGGTAAGTTTATTAAAAAATTATGTGAATGATAATTTGAATAATGATTTGTTTAGTTCAGATAAATTACTTACCAGGATGTTGATTTTATTTTATTAATCGTTAGGAATCTCCGTACTTCGATTCAAATTAATTTTAACTTTTTACTAAAAACAAAAAAATGATGAAAACAATAATGAATTATAAGATTCTTGCATTAGTCGTGATAATTTTATTAAATGCAAATTATCTATACTCTCAGAATAATGAATCAATTAAGGGAATATGGATTGGCGATATGATTATTAATGAAAATGTTCAACTGCAAATGGCTTTTGAAATAATCCAAATGCCGGATAAGTCGATTTCAGCGGTTATGCATAGTCTCGATCAAAGTGCTTTTGATATTCGTGTGGAAGAAATTGAGTTGGAAAAAACGAAACTAACCATGCGAATAAAATCACTACATTCTGTTTTTAACGGAACCATTGTATCGCCCGATTCAATAAACGGTAGTATTGCCCAGGGAAAAAATACCCCCTGGAAACTGGCATTAAAAAAAGTTGATAAACTTCCGGTTGCAAAACCAAACCGACCGCAAGAACCTGAAAAGCCGTATTCTTATTTTGTAGAAGATATTACGTATCAAAACGTAACGGCCGGAGTTACTATTGCAGGTACTTTTACGCGCCCAAAAGAGATGGGGCAATACCCTGTGGTATTATTAATTTCGGGCAGTGGCCCTAATGAGCGTGATGCGCGGATTTTTGGACATAAGGTTTTTCTTGTGTGGGCAGATATGTTAACTCGTGCCGGAATTGCCGTGTTGCGTGTCGATGACAGGGGAGTATATGAATCAACCGGGAAATTTTATACTGCCGATAACAGAGATTTGGCAGATGATGTGGTTGCCGGAGTACACTATTTAAAATCACGTAATGATGTAGATGCAAACAGAATTGGTTTGATGGGGCATAGCCTGGGAGCAGATATTGCACCGATAGCTGCTGTAAAATCGAAGGATGTTGATTTCGTTATTTTGATGGCTGGCGCTGCTATTCCTATAGACCAAAACATACATGAACAATGTAGAGCTATTTATCCGACCATGGGTGCAAGTGATTATGGCGTTGACCTTAACCAGCGAATCAACGAATCGGTTTTTGAAATAGTTAAAACCGAGTCGGATGATAGCATTGCCCAAATAAAAATTGCTGAAAAACTTGCTTCATTTAATCACGAAGCCGGGAAATTAGATGAAAAAGATGCTCAAATA
>DATFIZ010000187.1:0-2951 GCA_035269575.1 Bacteroidales bacterium
CCTTCATCATATATATCAATCGCTGAGTGATAATAAAATTGAGGATACAATCCACACGCCCTCCCTTGAAAAAGAATATATTTATCACATCTACCTGTCGATAAACAGGGTAAAAGAAGTGTTACATGAGCAACAGGTTGATATCCGAATGGATACTTTCATACGGCTTATACGAAAAATCATCCGTAACCTTCGGGTTCCGTTTACCGGAGAGCCTTTATCGGGCCTTCAGGTGATGGGAATCCTCGAAACCCGTTTGCTCGATTTTAAAAACATTTTTATCACATCGGTTAACGAAGGTGTATTCCCAAAAACAGAATCATCATTATCATTTATTCCGTATAACCTTCGGCGCGGATTTGGTTTACCCACCATCGAACACCAGGATGCCATTTATGCCTACTATTTTTACCGGTTGATACACCGGGCGCAAAGTGTTACCCTGATTTACAACTCGAATACTGACGGGCTTCAAACCGGAGAGATGAGCCGCTTTTTGTCCCAGTTAAAATACGAATCACCATTTAATATTACCGAAAAAAGTTTGCGGTATGATATCAATATCAATCAACCAAAAGAAATACGCATAGAAAAAACACCGGAAATTCAGGAAATCTTACGTACTTACTTATCCTCATCCGTAGAAGATAAATATTTATCTCCCAGTGGTTTAAGCAACTATTTACGTTGCAAGCTGAGATTTTACTTCCGTTATGTGGCCGGGTTAACAGAACAGGACGAGGTAACCGAGGAGATTGATGCTCCTTTGTTTGGTAATATTTTGCACGAAGCGATGGACAACCTCTACCAGCACCTAAAAGGCAAAACTGTTTTGCCCGACACCCTTTCGGAGATTTTAAAAGACGGAAAGCAAATAACAGCTTCCATCGACCATGCTTTTAACAAAAACTATTTTAAAAACCATCAATCCGACTATTCAGGAAAGAATATCATTATCCGCGAAATCATTGAAAAATATGTAAAAAAACTGGTCAGGAGAGATGCCGAAATAGCACCTTTTAAAATTCTTTCGCTGGAAGATAACTATCAGATTGAAATTCCGGTTACCCTGGAGGGAGCTTTTGAAACGGTAAATCTGGGGGGGAAAATCGACCGGGTGGATGAACTGGAAAATCGTATCCGTATTATCGATTATAAAACCGGAAATGATACCCTGGATTATCAAAATATCGAATCGATTTTCTCCGATAAAAAAAGCGACCAAAGAAGCGCTGTGTTTCAAACCTTTTTGTATTCCAAATTTTACCAGGACATTAAAAAACCTGAACTGCCTGTTGTTCCCGGCGTATATTCCGTAAAGCATTTATTTGATAATGTATTTGAATATAGAATAAAATGCAAGGAAACGAAGCGTTATATAAACCAGTATGATGAAGTGGCCGACGAATATCTGCAACATCTAACCCGATTAATGGAAGAAATTTTTAATCCTGAAATTGCTTTTACCCAAACCGAAGAAACCAGTCATTGCGAGTACTGCCCATACCGGAAAATTTGTCACCGGTAAAACATCCCTTAAAACTTTACTCGCTTTTGATTTTTTTGTAATTTACCTGATTGGTAAAATATTAAAAGACCCAGGGATATGGTAGCAAAAAGTAAAAAATCAAAAGGTAAAATTGGCATATTAACCGGAGGTGGTGATGTTCCGGGATTAAATCCGGCGATAAGGGCGGTTACCATTAGAGCTTTACGCGAAGGTTATGAAGTAATAGGAATTCGCCGTGGCTGGATGGGCCTTGTAGATATGGTAAGAGATAAAAACGCCGACAATTCAGAATGCATTGAGATTTTAACCGAAACAAGAGTGAACAGAGCGGCCCGAACAGGAGGAACATTTTTGCACTCATCAAGAACCAACCCAAGTCGTGTTGCCCGTTGGAACGTTCCCGAACATTTAAAAGATAAATACAATGAACCGAGAAACGACCTGACCAAAGAAGTGCTCAAGAACCTCGATTTTTTGGGAATTGAATATCTTATTCCCATTGGTGGTGATGATACGCTAAGCTATGCTGTCAGACTATATCGCGAAGGTTTTAAGGTCGTAGCCATCCCTAAAACGATGGATAACGATGTGCCCGGAACCGATTATTGCATTGGGTTTAGTACCTGCGTTACCCGTACCATACAAATGACCAATAATTTACGAACCAGTGCCGGTTCGCACGAACGTTTTATGGTACTTGAAGTGTTTGGCCGATATGCCGGTTTTACTGCTATGCTGCCAACCATGGCAGGAGCTGCCAACCGATGCGTAATTCCCGAATACAAATTTAATATTGAAAAACTAACCGAATTGCTTATCGAAGACCGCGCCAATAATCCCAGTAAATACTCTGTGGTGTTAGTATCTGAAGGGGCTATGTTCGAAGGAAGCGAAATGATTTTTGAGAATGAGGCAAAAGATGCCTACGGACATGCTAAACTGGGAGGAATAGGAGATTTGGTTTCGGCTAAAATTAAAGAATATTCGGCCAATTGCTGTAAAGGAAGGCCCATTGGCGTCATTAATCAGAAACTGGGATACCTGGTACGTGGTGGCGACCCGGATGCCATTGACTCGATTGTGCCCATGGCTTATGGGAATTTAGCGTTAGACTTAGTTTTGCAGGGAATCCATGGACGATTGGTTGCCTTAAAAAACGGTCGCTACGACAACCTTCCTATTGAAGTGGTTGTTGGTTCAAAGAAATTAGTTAACCTGAAAAAATATTACAATACCGAACGACTAAGGCCATTTTATAAAAGTTTCGAGATGCAGCCGTTGTTTATTATGACCAGTGAGTAAAAGAATGAATCTGTTTTTTTGGTATAAGCTGCAACCTAATGCTGCTGGTTACTTCAGCAGGGCAATTCAGATTTTTATTTTCACCGCCAAGTCGCCAAGACACAAAGGACTTTTGTGTATTTGTAAATTCGTTATTGAT
>DATFIZ010000188.1:0-5819 GCA_035269575.1 Bacteroidales bacterium
AAAATTGTGAAGCGCAATAAATTTACTTTCCAGGAAAATCGAGCCCATATAAATAAAGAAGCCCAATACGTACCCTAAAAAAATGGTCAGACGCGCTGCCCTATTTTTATTGTGCTTAAATAAATTTTTGGCCAACAGGTAGGATGCCGGCATGGGACCAGCTATGGATGATGTAAAAATAATTTGTGAAGTGGAAAATATTTGCATATAAATAATTTAATCAAAATGAGTTCTGTAATCATCAATCAAGACCTCAAAAATATATTTTTAAGGTAAAAGAACAACATATTATATTGAATTAAAAACAGCATAAACAGGTTTTATTAAATAAATAAAATGCTCGATATCGAACACAAAATACCATTTTAGAACATATTTCATCCATCCCAATATCCTGTATAATGCTTAAAAACAAACCATTAAAACCAATGGTATATTGTTTGTTTTGATATTCCTGTAATCATAAAAACGAGAAAAATGAATTTAATCAAAACAATTACCCCATTAATCATCGTATGCTTGTTTACAACTGAACTCATTTCACAAAATATTGTTCAGTTAATACAAGAAAATAAAACAGAAGAATTTACAGCACTCCTCCAAAAGGACTCTACATTAATTAACTTTAGGGATCCTCAACAAGGAAACAGTGCGCTTCACCTTGCTGCATTTTTTGGTAGAAACGAGATGGTATCGATGCTGTTAAAAAATGGAATGGACATCAACACGTTAAATAACCTGCAGCGTAGTGCATTAATTTTTGCTATTGCCGGTAAACATAAGGAAATCGTTGAGCTTTTGATAGAAAAAGGGATTTCGGTACATGCAAAAGATAATGAACAACGAACGCCCCTACACTGGTGTGCTATACAAGGAAATGCAGAAGTTGCCGAAGTATTGATAAAACATGGTGCGAACGTACATGAAACGGATAGCGATCTAAAAACTCCGCTCCACTGGGCCAGTCAGCAAAACTTAACCGATATAGCAGAAGGATTAATCAACCATGGAGCGAATGTAAATGTTTTGGATAGTCATTGCCGCACACCGCTTTTTATTGCTTCATGGAACGGCTATTTAGAAATCGTAAAGCTGTTGTTAGACCATCATGCTATTGTTGATGCCCGTTATATTGGAGCAGCATCGCCCCTGACCACCGCTGCGGTGGCTGATAATACAGAAGTTAGTAAATACCTGGTTAATAATAATGCAAATGTCAACCTGGTTTGTAACATGATGGTTACCCCCATTTATCCTTCCATAATCAATAATAATAAAGAAATGGTTGACTTTTACCTTGAACGCGATGCAAGAATCAATTACCGCGATTTAGCGGGCAGAACACCCTTGTATATTGCTGTACGGGATGGTTTTACCGAAATTGCCCAAACGTTGATAGAGCATGGAGCAGAGGTTACTGTACCGGATGAAACAACGAATCGAAATTTATTGCACCTGGCTGCTGCTCATGGACGAAAAGAAATAGTTGAATTGCTTATTGAACAGGGAATTAATCCTGATGATAAAGATAATGCGGGAAATACTCCTTTAGATTATGCGATGAAGCACCAAAACAAAGATGTAGCTGATTATCTGTTATCATTAAGTAAAAAATTCAAAAAGAAAAAACAACACTTATCCAATACCCAAAGAGAATTTTTTGTTTCCAGTCAAAAGGAAGCCATCGTTACTAAGCTCAGGAATAAAACCTGGGGTATAAGTACCGCATCGGGCTTTATCGTTTTTGGATATAACGAATACGGAACATTACCGAAATATCCATCATTGGCTAATGGCTGTATAACACCGGAGGAGCTCAAAGAAAAAGCTCTATATCATTTCGACGGAACGTTGTTTTCACGAAATATTCTTTATTCAAAGGAAGATCAGTTTGATAATATACATTATATCAGTAGTAACTTTTATGCTAGCCGGTATCAACACAATAATTCCATTAAGGTAGAAAACATATATTTCCCGGAAACCAACCAACCGGAAAAAATTAATGGTATTGAAGTAACTGCACTCCCTGCTTTTGGAGCAAACCGAAGAAGCTATCTGATCAAAACTGACGGACTAACAATCCTCTGGCTATTTCATCAGTCTGATCGCTATTTCCCCTGGATTAACAATCGTGAAGCTATTGAATACTTAAAAGCGAAGGAGGAATCCATCGATTTATTATTTCTTGGGAACACCCATTCGGATATGGGACCGGAATGGATAAGCATTATGGAAACAGCTTACGAAATGGCAAAAGAGCTGGAAATAAAAGCGGTTTTCCCCATGCCGGATTGCAAAATGGGTGAATATTTTTATCAGGAACGAAAGCGAAAAGGTGATGGCGGGGAGGTTTATTTTGCCACGAATCCTGGCGACAGTTTTTATTTTACTCATGGAAAAATAAAACAATAATTATTATTCAGACTTCAATTAAAAAGCGCAGTGTAGAAATGAAACACTGCGTTTTGCTTTATTTATTAAAAGCTTTCAGGTATTTATCAATATAAAATGGTTTGTTCTTTAACTTATATTGCATGATATACCGTGGATGTTCAAGCGGCAAAATTTGATTAAAGAACTGATACTCCTGATTTATTTGTTGTAAAAATTTAAGATTCTTGCCGGCACCCAAACTGTAAACGATGTTTCGGTCAATACCAAAGGTAATTTGTGTTTTTAAACTTTCAATGATAAATGGAGTGATTAACTCCTGCAATGCTTTGCTATCGTAATAATTAAAATTTACTTCCTTTCCTTTTGCATTGGTTTTTACAAAACCCAACGGAGATACAGAGTTGATATAAAAACGGCCATAAAATTTCTCTACCCCTCCAAATTGCTCAATCATATCATACACAAACACCGAAGAGGTTTCGTGGGTTGTTATACCGTTGAATTTTATTCCACATTTTTCTTCCATCCGTTTGGTATCGGTAAAAGGGACTCCTGTGACTCCGGCACCCAAACGTCCGGGATTAATTCCTAGAATTAACCTGCGCTGGTTAAGGTCGTTATAATATTTTTGATAGAATTTTGATGATATTTCCAGTGCATCCTTATTTTCCCTGAAAGGATTCATTACCCGGATGTTTCCTGGTAATGATAATGGTAAATCCAGGGCTGTATTGAAGTTTATTACCTTTTCGGCAAAAGTCATATTTTATCTTTTTCTCTGTTCGTTGCTTGCTGCATTTCATCAATTTTTTCCCAATGTGCCAATCCAAAAGGTTGTATTTTAATATAAAAAACCAACTAACCACAAAGGGATTTGGTGTCCAAAAAGAAAGTTATTCAGGTTTTTAGCAACTTTTGCCCCTAACCTATAAATAGGAAATTATTGAAAATCAGAACATTTCTGACGACCTTCCTTCGGCGGATGAACCGTCAGGCAGGTCTTTAGGGCATGGGGCAATGATGATTTTCAGCTTTAACAGATTTAAAAGCTTTTTGGACCGCCTCATTTCTCTCTACTTTTTTCTAATACACCGGACCTGACGCTTTGCATTTGAACCGGTATCATAAGTTTTCCCATCCTCAAAATTTATTTCCAACATGGCTCTTGTTGAACCCGGTTTTTTGGGTGTTGATGACCAGTACCAGGTACCCGGCATATTTAATCCCACCCGGTTATTATAAAGAAACTCAAGTTCATTAATGGAAGGTAAATACCAGTCGTTATAACCATATGCTGAAGAAGACTCACAAGCATCCCGGGCTTCTTCCCATCGATATTCGCCCTGCAAATCTTCAGGCATTACTAAATAAGTTGTTCCATATAAAGTATATTCCCAAACTCCATTATGGTCAGCCAGGTTAATGGTACCATTGCTGTGTACACATCTTACAAACGCTCTTGCATCTGCTTTTGCCGGAGCCAGTTTATCGGCATCAAAAGCCTGTCGGTAGTATACATCTCTCTTTTCAGGCGTAGCCGACCAATACCAGTAGCCTTCCATATCTTTAAGTTCTCGTATTTGTGCATACATCCCTGAAATTTCCAACTTTGTGGGTAATCTCCAATCTTTTAAACCATATGCAGTGCTCTCTAAACACAATGCATTGGCTTCGTGCCAGGTTACTTTATCCGAAGCGGCATCAACGGGCATGACCAATAAACTTAATCCATGGATATCTATCTCTGTTAAATCGTTGGCATCGGCTTCATTTACATTATAAACCTGTCTGTATACTGAAGTCTTCGAACTACCACCTTTTACGGAGGTAGCTTGTTGCTGTAACATGGCTCTCGAAACAGTTGATACAACCGAAAAGAGGTCGTCCAGCCCATGTTCAGTGATACCTGTATTCTGCCTTTCAATTTTTGCCGTTTTCACATCAACCATCTTACAGGAAATATAATAATTTCCACCTACTGAGGAAATAGAGGCATAACATACATAATTCGCTCCCATCTTTTTACCGAGTTCACCAATCTGAGTATCATCCACATGTCCCTGCATCTGGAACTCGCTCTCTGCCAGTACTTTATTTATCAACTCACGTTCCAGTACCGTAAAACCCAGGGTATTCACAACAGCATTACTCAATTCTTCGCGAATAACTATTTTTAAATTCTGAGATACGTCTCCCACAGGATCGAATACAGCAACTTTCTGTTCTTCCTGTCCCTGCACCATTAAAGTGGATACAAAAATAAAAAATACGAGTATTAAGTTTCGTTTAATCATGATAATATATTTTAATGATTTATCCAGTTCAAAATTTTATCCGATATTAAATTACTGATCTCTTTATAAGCGTTTCTTGCTGCAGCCCGGTAAGATTTACCATGGGCTCCCTTTTGTTCAAACTCATCCTGGTAAACATGTTTATCCGAAGGAGCCTTAAAAAGTTGTACTTCTGCATCCACATAGCTAAAATACACTTTATTTGAATAGTTAAATTCCCGGGATGATGCGTTAACATACAATTTCCAATCCGCATTTTGTTCTTCTGTTGTAAAGCTACATTCATTTTCAGCTAATACCGCTTTCAGTCCGCTTTCAATAGCGGATATATTCTCTCCAAATAAATCCTCCTGCGTAGAAATATATACTAAAACAGCTTGTGTTAATCGGGCATTTGCCTGAATAACTTCATTATACAGGTTCATTGTCTTTTGCATCTTCAACTCCTCCTGAGAGATGTTTTTATCTAATGCACTTAAAATTCCCTGGGCTTTTTTAATATCTTCGAAAACAGGAAGGGTTTTATTATACTCTTCTTTGGCTTTTATCTTTTCTCTCTTTTCTTCAAGCGCTTTAGCCGTATTTATGTAGCCTTGTATTTGCTGAACTTTCATATTCAGCGTGGATTTGTAGTAGCCAATAATCTCGTATTTATTCGCATAAGCAAAACCATAAACGGTATTGTCTTTAACATAACTTTCAACCTTTACACCATTGATTTGTAAATTGGCAGAAACTTGTATTTCAGATTGAAAAGTTTCTTTGATGGTTTCCGATTTCCCGTCGGAGATACTCTGGCTGTAACTATCGCTAACACTTTTTATGGATGAGATAATGCTTTCGGTTAAATTGCCACGCGCCATTGCAGTGACCCTTCCAACAGCATCTGCTGTCGATTCGTTATTATTTTTTTCATCCTGAACATAACCCGTCAGATAAACATTTGAGGGGTACTGTGTTGTTCGCCATGAATTGGCCAACCAGGCAGGGTCTTTTTGTGCTTGAACCGTATCAAATAATGAAAATAAAAATAGGATCAATACAAAAGGTTTTGCTTTTCTTGTCAAAGATTCCATTGGATAAATGATGAAATTTACACGATAAATTTAGCAATAAATATACCAAAAA
>DATFIZ010000189.1:0-5225 GCA_035269575.1 Bacteroidales bacterium
TGTTTCAGCCTATGGGGAGCTAACAGTGGATTTATTGGCGGCAGGGTTAAAAATGGCTTTATTAAATCCGCTTTTTGCCCTTATGGTTTTTCTTATTGCAAGAGCTGAAATTATTATTCTTATAATTTTTAACAAAAAAACAGAATAGACTTTACGATTAGTTTTTAGCCACCTTTTTCATTTAAAAAATGATTTGTGATAGAATTAATTTGGCGCCAATTAATTTCTTGCACTCAATGGTTTGGAGGCCAACGATAGTTTAGCATGTTCACAGGGCTGATTTATATTATTAAACAGCAACTGCTTTAAAATTTAAAGATTAGCAAGATAAGTAAGTGTACAAAACACAAATCGCCGCAAGCAGCATCATCTTAACTAAATAAAAAAGTGTTGCATGCTGCGAAAAGCACCCAGTTTATTTCATATTGGGTATTAAAAACAATTATTGAATAGCAGCCATAATTTCTTCGTTATTAAACATTTCTTCCATTTTTCTTTTGAAAAACCTGCGGGATTCTTCTTTTAAAAAATCCCATGCTTTTTTCCTTGAATAACCCATATTTTCTCTTTCTGCGTAAGCCGTTTTTTCTTCCAACAGATTTCCCTCTTTATCAAAAACCTGCATGATGATATTGTATTTAATATCTGCATTTCCCCCGTATCCATCCGATTGCCATTCTTTTAGGGTTAAAATGACCCATACATCTGAACCGGATGTTTTACATTTTTCTTTTACATCTAAAGAGGATTCAGTATGCGCTGTATTAACAACGTGTGTTTTAAATCCTTTTGCTTCAAAGGAGTTGCTAAATACCTGGCTCATTACCTCAGCCAAAGGGAGTTGTGAGTTTGTACTGGTAGGATAAGCCATGCCCACCGCATTTCGTAAATAACCTGCAAGGTCTGGTTTCCGGGTACCATCCAAAACATAAGGACGCTGATCATGCGTAGCAAACGTAATCGATTTATTTGCCGAAGCCTCTATTTCCAGTACAATGTCACTGTATAAAAATCCTTTCTTTTTAGAAGCCAATAAATCCTTTACAGGACAAATGAAGATAAGCAATAAAGGAATCAGAATGAATTTACTGTTTGTATTCATAACAGGTGTTTTTAGGTTATTAAAAAAATTGTTGTGAAAAGGAAAAGTAAATTTAAAGGATATCTATATAAAAGTCAATAGATTAAGCTGTATTTGATTGTAAAATAAGATTTTTTAAGCAACTAAAACGTTAGATTCTGTTTTAATCATGACTATAACTATATCTTATCCTGTTTTTCAAAACACTATGGGCAATAATTCCGGTAAGGATAATAGCCGAACCGGTGAGTTCTTTGGCTGTTAATATTTCCTGAATAACAAAATAACCAAATATGGCAGCAAAAACAGGTTCGAGAGATAAAATAATCGCGGTTTTTAAGGAAGAAAGATATTTTTGAATCCACACCACAATAAAAAAGCAAAAAAGCGTGCCGAATAATCCAAGGTATATTAGCGATACCCATGCTTTGGTGCTAATTTCTACAGGCGAATCATCCAGAATAAACCAGGCGGTAAGGCTGAATAATGCCGTCCCGAAAAACTGGTAGCTGATCAATGGGAGGGTTTCTGTTTTTTGAATATAGCGGCCTGCCAAAACCAGGTGTGTTGCTCCGGCAAAAGCAGATAACAAGGTAATGACATCTCCTTTATTTACCGAAGTGCCCGTATCGTAAGTCAGTAAAAATAAACCAATAAAAACCAGCAAAATGGCCATCCAGTCGATGGATAATATCTTAATTTTAAAAAAGAAGTAAAGAATAAAAGGGACAATAACCACTGCTGAGCTGGTGATAAAGGCACTGTGTCCGGTGCTGGTATATTTTAACCCAATGGTTTGAGCGGTGTAGCTTATCGCCAGAAAGAATCCTAACGTAATACCCCGTATAAATGCTTTTTTATGTAGAATTTGATTTCGTTTTGTGAAAAGCATAAAAAGAAATAAAGCACCAAATGCCTGAATCGAACGTATAAAAACTATAAAATATTCATTAACTGTGGCAACAGTATCTTTAATGATAAAGAATGTTGAGCCCCAAACAATAGTGACCAGTATCAGTAAGGCGGTTTTCATTTTCTATTTTTTTAACATAATTCCTGTTGCCATCCTGCCGGAAATTATTCCGTCCCGGCGTGCCGAATAAAATAGTTCCGGACTGGAATAGGTACACATTTCAGCTATTTCAATTTGCTCATCAGGTATTCCTGAATTGATTAGTATTTGATGATTTATTTCCCAAAGGTTTAATAATCCTTTGTCAGAATTTTTAACGGGAGTAATATAGTTATCAAAGGCAAAATGATTTTTGAACTGCTCAACCACTTCCGGTCCCACTTCGTAAACATCAGGTCCAATCGAAGGCCCTATTCCAGCGATTAAATTTGCAGGGTTTGTTCCAAATTCTCTTTGCATGAGTTCTATGGTATGTTTGGAGATTTCCTGCAAAGTACTTCTCCAGCCGGAATGAATAGCAGCTACCGCTTTTTGAACCGGATCGTATAATAAAATCGGCACACAATCGGCTGTTCTTATAAAAAGGCAAATACCCGGTATGTTTGTTATTAATGCATCTGTATCGGGGAAAATATCGCCAGATGATGTTACGATTCCAATATTTTTACTGTGGGTTTGTTTGGGAGATACCAGCTGTTTTTTTTCAATTTCAAGAATATTTGCTAAAAGATTGAAATTTTGAGTAACATTCTTTGGTTCATCACCAACGGTATAACCCAAATTAAATCCGGCAAAATGGTTTTTGCTAAAACCTCCTGTTCTGGTGGTTGAAAAATGAGTTATATCTGTATGTTCCAGTAGCTTATCAAATTGTAATAATTGTATTTTCTCGGATGCAAGCATAAAAGCAAAATTTTATGCAAAGGAAATAATTTATTTGTGAATATAAACAAAAGCTTGGTGAGGTTTGTTATAATTATCTAATTAACAATTAAATAATTTTGGAATTGTGTAAATTATTTAGTATAATGGGCTTAAATGAAAAAAATAAAATAAAATAAAATAAATTATTTTTTAATCAAAAGAAAGGATATAATTATGATTGATAAAAAAATTAAAATTTTTGCCGTTAGTGCTTTAGCTCTTATGTTTTTATTTTCGGGTTGCAATCAAAAACCAAAGGAAGAAGAGAAGGAAGATGAAGTAAAACAGGAATTAAAAGATGTTGGCGAAGAAGCTGACGAACTTGTAGAGGCTCAAAAGGATAAATTAAGAAGCGATTTGGATAATGCAATTGCAGACTTTGATCAAAAAATTGAAAAGCTTAACCAGGAAATTGAAAGCCAAAAGACTAAAATTTCTCAGGAACAGCAGGAGGCTCTTGATAAATTAAAAACAAAGAGAGATGAATTGCAGAGCAGATTTGATGAAGCAGAAGTTAAATCAAAAGAAGAATGGAAAGAATTTAAATCCGAATTTGAAAGTGATTTTGATAACTTTAAAACAAGTGTAAAAGATTTTTTTGTTGATAATGAATAATTTAGCGGTTAAACGGAAAAAGGCTCGATTCTTCGAGCCTTTTTTTTGTGTTTTTTAGTCTTGTTGGCTTATGATCTTTTTTACCGCGAACCTGCCTGCCAGCCAAGGCTGGTGAACCGGTAGGCAGGGACGCCATGGCGTAAAGTTTTTATTGTTGAAAATTAGTATAGTTTTGCTTTCTGCTGCTACTGCATACTGTCGCTTTCAAACTCCGTAGCTTCACCGCCTTCGCTATAAGCTTTAGACGCTTACGCTAAAGCTTCAGACGCTTGCGCTAAAGCTTCAGACGCTTGCGCTAAAGCTTCAGCGGCAGCGTGCGGCAGCGTGCGGTTGCGAAGCGAAGGAGTTCTGCCAACTACCACTATTTTCTATTCTTATTCAAATACCAGCGCATCGGGTTTTGCTCCCAGTTCTTGTAAAGCTTTCTGTATGCTTTCCGTCATTTTGGGTGGACCACAGATGTAAAAATGTTTTGAAAAATCATTGATCTTCTCTTTTAAAAAGTCTTTGTCAATAAAGCGGTGAATATATTCGTCCGTTTTCTCATGGGTAATTACATTCACAAAATTTTCCCCCAACATTTTTTCAAATTCCTCTTTCAGAATAATATCTTTTGTTGATTTATTCGAAAAATAAAGAATATTATCTTTTAACTGATTTTCTTTTTGCAGATGCCTTAAAATGGCTATAAATGGGGTTATTCCTGCTCCGCCCGCAATAAAGTAACCGGGGCCTTTATATTGGATAGTACCCCATGGAGGTCCGATAATCAGCTCGTCTGATTTTTGTAATTTCCCCAATTCTTTGGTTACTCCATCATGGTCGCTATAAATCTTAATAATTAATTCCAGATGAGGGTCACTGTTTAGTGAGGTAAACGTAAAAGGGCGTTTCTCATCTTCATGTCCTTTTTTATTGATAGATAAAGCGGTAGCCTGTCCCGGCTCAAAAGTGTATCCTTCAGGCTTTTCCAGAACAAAATGTTTAACGTCATGGGTTATATTTTCCGTTTTTAGAATTTTTACAGTATGTTCCATATTTTTTATTTAATTGATGATTATCTTTACAACAAGTATACGGGTAAAGTGTTTATTTTTATTAAACCTAAGTTGAGCGGTTTAACCGGAGTGAAAAGCGCTTTGCTTTGTTCTAATCGCTCAATTTAGATTAAAGATACAACGAAACAAAACAAAATGAAAATACCCCATGATAAAAATTCATATTGCAGATAGTTTAAAAGATAAGTTGAAGAATTTAGCTATTGGAAGTATACAGGCAAAGGTTCAGGTAAAAGAGTCAGCCCATGAATTATCCCAATTGTTAGCTAATGCATGTGATGATTTTTCAAAAAAATATACCGTACAGGATATATCAAAGTTACCACCCATTGCCGATTCCCGAAAAGCATATAAGGTTTTAGGCAAAGACCCTGCCCGTTACCGTTTATCTTCCGAAGCATTGTTGCGGCGTATCCTAAAAGAAAAAGGGATTTATCAAATCAATAATATTGTGGATATCAATAACCTGGTTTCCATTACTTCTTTTTATTCTATTTGTGCTTTTGATATTTCTAAATTACAACCTCCGGTTCAATTTACGACAGGCACTAAAGACGATGAATATTATGGCATAGGACGCGGACTGTTAAATATTGAAAACCTTCCGGTATTTGAAGACAGGGAAGGTAAGTTT
>DATFIZ010000190.1:0-16568 GCA_035269575.1 Bacteroidales bacterium
ATTGAAAAACTTGCAAAAAACGGACTAAAAGTAGTGATTTGCGGATTTGAATCATTCCGCGAAGAAGAATTAAAGAGATATAATAAAAGTACAGAGGCACAATTAATACATAAAGCCATTGAAATTTTTCACCAGAACGGAATTATGTTACGAGGAAATTACGTGATTCCAAATGATTATGAAGAATCGGATTTTGAAGCTTTGTCTGAATACACCTCATCACATAAAGTAACCTATGCGGGATATACTATTTTAACCCCTATGCCCGGTACTCCTTATTATGAAGAGGTAAAGGATCAGATTGTTGATTTTGACTTATCGAAATACAACTTTTTTAACAGTGTATTAAAAACCAAACTCCCGCTGGAAAAATTTTACGAAAATGTGGGGAAACTTTGGCTTATTAAAAAGGGGACCGATGTAATATAACATCAGTGATTAAAAATATTTTGCTGAAATTCAGGTCAAAAACAATCTAATAATTCCATATTTTTCTTAAATTAGCTTATTACAAAATTTGATTGTCCGTTTTCAATCATCATGAAGGTTCTTGATTTTTAATTTATTTAAATAAATACATATGACACAAACAAGGATATTCAGTTACACAACAACAATTCTAGATGAACACAAAATACTGATTTGTACAGGTTGATAGGATATAATCATTAATTTGCATCAGAGAAAACAAAATATTTACAGTAATACTAACTTAAAAACCCGAATATTATGAACAAAAAAATTTTAACCACAAGCATTATTGCATTTTTCGTAATCGTGCTATTATCATTTAAAGCATCGGCCGATGAGACATCAGTAAAAATTAAAGCACCGGAAAAAGTTAAAAAAGGAACAGAAGTTACCATAGAAATTGAGGTTACCCACAATGCCAATAACTTTTTACATTATACCGACTGGGTTTGGGTAAAAGTAAACGATGAAGAATTTAAAAAATGGGAATACGGCAATTTTGATCGCCCCGATGACAATAAATTTACTGTTGAGATTAAATTAAAAGTTGAGGAAACAACTACTATTGAAGCCAAAGGCAATTGCAATATGCATGGTTCAACAGGAAGTGAAAAAGTAATAATCTCAGTCGAATAAAAAAATCGCATTATGTTATTTGGAGTTAATATTATTTTAATTTTTGGAATAATCAATTTTGTTCTGGTATTGTTTCAAATGTTAAGCGGATTAAGAGTATTCCGAATTAACTTTAAAATTCACAGACGAATCGGAATAACCTTATTTTTTACCGCTACCATTCATGGTACTTTAGCTATTTTAATTAACCTTATTTAATTCACTAACCAATTATTAAATTTTTAGATTATGAAAATTATTAAAACCGTTTTAGCTGCACTTATAGTGCTGGGAGCTATAAATACACAGGCTCAAAAAATTAAAGTAATCAAGGGTGATTTAGGCTTTTTAAAAGGAGAGTCGGTTGTAAACCTTGAATATGACTACTCTGACATGAGTGTCGGTAAGTTTGAAGAAGAAGCGGAGTATATCGCTAAGAAGAAAGCAGAATATAATGAAAAAGAACCCGGAAGAGGCGACCAATGGGAGGAGAGCTGGGTTGAAGATCGTAGTACCAGATTTCAACCCATGTTTGAGGAGCTTTTAAATAAATATACCGGAAAAAAAGGAGTGGCATTCAATCAGCACGAAGACGACGCTAAATACACATTAGAGCTCCATACAACCTTTACAGAACCTGGTTTTAACATCTACATCACAAGAAAAAATGCAGAAATTAATACGGTCGTTACATTTTATGAAACGGCAAATCCGGAAAATGTTCTATGTAAAATTGAAATGAGACGATGCCCGGGTAAATCAATGGGAATGGATGACTACGATACCGGAGGAAGAATAAAAGAAGCTTATGCCAAATGTGGAAAAGAGTTAGGTAAACTAATCGCTAAAGAGGTCAAATAGCAAGAGAGTCAAATTATGTTTATGAAGGAATCCGGTTTTTGGATTCCTTTTTTAAATTTTATAAACAGACTTCATTTCATAATCACCCTCAATAAACCTTGCCATCTTAGTTAAATCCTTTCCGGCTCCGCATTCATAAAAAACCGAAACTTCTTTTTTCAATAATTTTTGCATGGTTTTATGCCAGTTTATCCTTTCGGTAAGATTAAAAACCAGTTCTTTTCTTATTTCTAAAGGTTGAATAATTTCTCGTTGATTGAATGTGGAAAGTAAAGGAGTCTCTGCTGCATTAATTTCAATATCACAAATAAAATGATAAAAGCAATCTTTAATTTTTTTTAAATAGGAAGAATGATAAGGAGTTTGTACAATTAATTCGGAAACCGAAAAGGCACCTTCCTGTTGCGCTAAATCAAGTAATTTCCGGATATCTTCTATTATTCCGGAAACTACAATGGATCGATCATTATTCACATTTATAATCTCAATATTTAAGCTGTACTTATTGATAAGTTCCTGAATATCTATAAAACTAAGTCCGACTAAAGAGCCCATGCCAAATTTTCCGGTTGCTCTTACCTCGTCTGCTAAATGGTAAACTTCAGAAATAATTCTGAGACCATCATCAAAACCAATAGACTGACTACCATATAATGAGGCATAAAGGCCCATACTGTAACCGGCTATATAATCGGCATGAATTCCATTTTGGGCTAATAAATCATTAAAGGAACAACTGAACGTATAAGCAATAATTTGCGATAAGAATTCATCATTTTGATAAAAATCCGAGTTATAATCAAAATCTGGTAAGTCAATATTCAAAATGCTTGAAGCCCGATTTAAATACTGGCTCAAAAGAATATTGTGTTTATCTAAAAGTCCAATCTCTTTGTGAGTAAACGATGTAATAAAAGCCGGGAAAATAAACGCTGTTTTGTTGTTCATTTTTTACGATGTGGTTAAAATAACTTTAAACAAAACATAATCAGTGGTTTCCGAAAAATCAGCTATAATATCTTTTATCTTTTTTTCCAGAAGTAAAGCTTCAAGCTTTTTGGAAAAAAGAATTTCGAATTCCTGTTCAGAAGCAAAAATAATTTCTACATCCTTCCAGCCGTAAAGATCAATATTAAAAGCCTTATAAAGAGATTCTTTAAAACAAAAACCTTTTAAAAAGGCTTTCTTGCCGAATAACGAAAAATTTTCAATCTCTTTACTTGTAAAAAGATCATACACCAGATCGGATAATTTTCCAGTATCAAAATAATGTTTATTAAAACGTTCTGACTCTTCAATATCGATTCCACAACCAAAAATCATCAGATGCTAAAAAATTATTAAATATTTAAGATATTATTTTCGTATTCAATAATAAGCAACTGCATATCAATAAGTTCTCCAATGGTTTTTACCGGATTTTTTAAGGCAAATTTACCAATGGTTTTCAGTTCGATATTCAGGTTATATTTCTTTTTAAAAATTTCAATGAGTTCCAAAAACATCAACGAATCACCGTCTAAATCAGAAATAATATTGGAATCCTCGGAAATTTCATTTTTATCAATCTCACATTCTTCAGCAAAAAAATCTAAAACAATTTCTTTTACTTCGTCACGTGTATTTTCATTTACTTTAGCCATATTAAATATCTGTTTGTTAATCGTTTATTAACTTAAACACCTCATCTTTAGTCATCTCCTGCCAATCAGGATTGTTAAATCCAGATCCATCTTGTTCAAAAATCACCTTAAAAAAAGTTTCTTTATTAAATGATAATTTTGTTTTCTTATCGGGTGTGCGTTCAATAAAAATAAGCTCTTCAGGTTTAATCTCGAATTCTTTACAAATTTGACCAGCCAATTTTGTATTCCACTCAGTTATGGGAGTTCCGGGATTTTTTTCATAAAGGTCCGTAACAATAACAATCGTTTTTTCTGGTTTTCGTACTATTTTCAATCCACAAACGGATGGAACATCCCACATTCCTTTAAAATTGTACTCTCTCTCAACAAATTGTCCCTTTTCAGAATCCATAATTAAAATACATTGATTATGATATCAATTTATTCTTTATTTTCTTACCAAAGCTCAATTTTGACAAATCCTGACGCCGTTTTCGATAAGTACCATCCTCAATTTCACGAGAAACAACTTTTTTCAGCAGTTTAAACATTTTTTCTTCCTGTGTTTCATCTTTATAAAATGTATCCCAGGCATACTGGTAAAGCTCCTGCAATCGTTCTGGCGACATGTGCTTTGGTTGATATACTACCTGACCTGCATTATAGTCGTTCCAGTCGTAATTAAAAATACGTTTTTGCTTTCGCAAATCGGTCCAGGCTTTAGTGTGTGGAAATGGAGTTAGAACGGTAAACTCAGCCAAATCCAAATCAATTTCAAGCAGAAAGTCAATTAAACGCTTAATATCGTCTTCGGTCTGATTATCAAGACCAAGTAAGATAGTTCCTTCAACACCAATTCCATAATCGTGGTAACGCTTAATTCGGTTTTTAATATAATCAGAGGTATCGAATACTGCCTGATATACATACCATGCACCGGCCTGTGCAGCTAAATCAAGCACTTCGGGTTTGTCTTCAATGGTATGGCTTACCCACTTTTTCTTCATGGGAATCATGGCTTTAAACAGCTCTTTTTCCCATTCTGTATCCTGAGCCAAGGAATTATCTACAATAAACAAACGATTATTATCAATGGTCTCAAGCTCTTCAATTACTTTATTTACCGGACGGGGTCTGAATTGTCGTCCCCCAAGATATGCCACTGCACAAGGATAACAGTGATAACGACATCCCCTGGAAGCATGGAATGTATCAACCATTTGAACGCCTTTATGATAATATAAATCCCGGTTATAAAGTTCTCTTCTGGCAGGTCCAACTAACTCTATCGGAGGCAGGTCATTCATAAAGTTGTAAACTTTCTGAAGTTCACCTTTTTTAAAATCATCGAAAACCTGCTGCATATGTCCTTCGGCCTCTCCCAGAAACACCGAATCGGCATGCTCCATGGTCTCTTCGGCATGCAGCATGGTTGAAATACCACCAAAAATTACTTTCTTGCCTCTTTTCCTGTACTCATCAGCAATAGCCCATCCACGCTTTATTTGTGTAGTTAATAACATCGATATCCCTACAAAATCAACATCGTCATCAAAACGAATCTCTTCCAGATTTTCATCGACAAACTCTACCTCAAATTCTTCGGGAATGGTAGCAGCAAAAACAACGGCTCCATGTGGAGGAAGGTTAAAGGTTGTTTGTCCGGCCAATTTTTCCCACTTTGGAAATATTAATTGAAATTTCATATATATTGAGCAGGTTTATATTATTTAAAACGGTTAAAAATATCAAAAAAAAAAGCTTTTACAAATTATATCCGTTTTCAATCATCCACGGAGACATAATATTATTTATAACAGCTCTATCATTCCGGGGCAAAGAATATGTATTTTTTTTATAATCTTTTACCGACGACAAGAACTCTTTCAATGATTTCTCAAAATCCTCTGTAAAAGGAAGTTTAAGTTCATTATAAATGGATTGAACTACCTTTACCGGATTTTTTTCCAGGTCCTCAAATTTAATTAAACTTTGTCTGTTTTGGGGCAAATGTTTGGTATCTTTTTTTATTTGATTCTCCATAGACAATAAAAATCCGGCAACTTCTTTTGTTGTTGGTTGCGTCCATTTTTTATTCATTGCATTCTGAGAGCCGACAATATCCCACATTCGTATTGTAGACGGGACAACCTTATAGGGGTGTCTAATGATATGAATATATCGTGCATTAGGAAAAATCTCATTTAGTAAATTTATTCTCAGCGAATGAAAAGGGTTTTTGATTAAAATTATTTTTTGATTTTGAAGTATTAATTTCTTATAAAAATGGACAAGGGCATCTTTCCATTGATCGAACTCCCCACCTTCGGGTAAAAAACCCGGAAATAACTTTAAAAAATATTGTTTTGATTTTGGAAAAATTAATCGTTCTAAAGGAGAATATCCCGACAATCTAAAAAGGGCATACTCATCTTCGAGGGGTTCATCCAAACCAAGCTTAACCTGATCCATTGGGCGGGTTCCTTTTAACACCTTTCCCATAATGGGTTCATAAGATTTCCGGGAAGAGAGAAAACTATCGGGAATAGAAGCCTGAAATAAATTAGATGTTACAAACTGTTTATCAAGATTTAGCAACTGATGTAAAAATGTGCTGCCTGTTCGCCAGTGTCCAATAATAATTACCGGATCATCGGGTAACTGCTGTTGTTCAATTTTTGTGGCAAAAAGTTTTTTTTCTTTTCTATAAAAAATTGAAGCCCAAATTCCATTTTGCAATAAAAAAAAGAATCTTACCAAATATTTGGGAGCGATTGACATTCCGTTCTTTCGAATCAATTTTAAAAACCCGGACAGTCTCATCCCAGCTATCAGGTAAGCCATTTTCATAATAAAGAAAGGTTTGAATTAACTTGTATTCATCAGAATACAAAGTTATGCAGCTTTATTATTAATAAACTCAGCGATTGAATTTACATCTTTTAATACTTCGCGGGCCAGATTTTGGTCATCAATACGAACCTTATACTCGCGTTGAACAGCCATTACCAGTTCAATAGCATCGATTGAATCCAGTCCCAACGTATTTTCACCACCAAAAAGGGGTAAATTATCATCAATATCTTCCGGCGTAATATCTTCGATATTTAATGTTTTAATAATCATATTTTTAATATCCGTCTTCAAATCTGTATCAACTTTATCACCCATCGTTATGAAAATTAATATTTACGTATAACTTCTTTTAATTCTTTATAAAACTTATCCTCTTCATCTGCTCTTTGCATAATCATGTTTCCCAACTCGTTAAGCTTCTCAGGGCCGAGATCACGATTTTTTCCAATTTTTGCTGCAAAGTAAGAAATATTTCTCCAACCATCCCCTATTTCCATCATCTTTTTTGACATATCATTTAGATCTTTATCACTGAACAACTCAGAGGCCAGACGAAGGAATGTTGCATACAAATACCTGAATCCCCCACCTCCGGTTCCCTGATCTTCAAGAAAAACATTTATTTTCATGATTTCATGAGAAAGATGATCGATATCCCGGGTTAATTTTGGCCATTGTTGCACTTTTTTACTGAAAAGTCGAATTCCTCTAACACCAATAAACCCGGGTTGAATGCCTATCATATTATGGATAGTATTTTTAATGGCTTTAGGAATAAGGTTTTTATAATCGATTCTTTCAGGTATCGACTCAATATAATACATAAAACCTTTCGGAGCCATATACCCTCCTGCAAAACGGGCTTTCCTCAACTTATCTTTATGCAGCCGTGCTAATTGGGGATAATAGCTGTCGCTGACAATATATTCATCCCCTTCTTTGCCTACCACGGTAATAAAATGAATATTAGCATGTACTCGCTCCCATTGTGGAATGTAATCCATATAATAAAAATCAACCTGTACTGCAACAGGAATTTTTTGGGCTATAAGCTGGTCGAGTGTTTGTTCAGCTTTATCTTTATTTCTAAACTTTTGTGTTTTAAACTGAATATCGGTTCTTTTAGCAATTTTCTTTCTTAACTGACCGGGTTTTGTACGGATGATAAACATCGGAAAATTAAGGCTGGGTGTATGGCTTAAATAGCCAAAATACAATCCGCTTCCAATACCAAATATCATGGGTTCTGAAATCTCCAGGCCATTATGTTTAAGAAGGGCTGTTAGTGTTCCTGATTCACAATGAGCAGCCATATGGTGAGTAAAAGTATCTATAATCATTTTTGATTCACTTCAAATTTTGTTATAACTACGAATGGATTATCTGTTTTGGTTTGTTTTACCATACTTTGCGATGAACTATCATCCTCGGTATCCGGTAATTTTTCTTTTTCATCAAATGCAATAATCTGTAGAAGATTGGCTACAGGGACATCAAAAGCATAGGCATACCTTTGTAAATCAGATAGTTTTATACTCTTAAACTTATTTACTTTCTGATGCCGCTTAACTTTAAATAAAGAGATCCCGGTTCTTCTGGATAATTCAAGATCATTAAAATCATGAATCATTTTGTAATAATACACCGGTGTAATCTCGTTCTTCTTTAACTGCTCAAGTAATGATACGCGAAGTTTAACCATCTTTTCCCAGAAATCATCCAGATAATTTTTAGAGATATATGAACCTGTTTGTATTGGACCATAAGAACCATCTTCTTTTTCAACATATAAAACCAATTGTTGTGGTTCGTAATCAATGTATGCATCCTTTTCTTTCATGCGTATCAATTATTAAGAGAGAACAAAATTAAAAAAATACACAAATATTTTTTTATCATTTTCCAGCCCACTAAAATAATCCAATTCATACAATTGCCCAAATTATACTTCAAACAAATATTTATTGTACTTGTTTAATAAAAGAAATTTCAAATCAGGGAAAATTAAAACAATTTATTAAATTTGCACTATTTGAAAACAAAGGAAAACATTTAACAGTAATTTACTTAATATTAAAACAAAGCAATGATAATTATAGGTGAAAAATACCTTACCCTGGACAATGTTAATAAAATACTTTTCGAGAAGGAAAAAATAGACTTAAGCCCAACAGCACTAAAAAAAGTACAAAAAAACTACGAATTCTTAGAAGATTTTTCCAAAAACAAGGTAATTTACGGTATTAATACTTGTTTTGGTCCCATGGCCCAATACAAAATAAGTGAAGAAGATCAGAAAAACTTACAATACAATCTTATCCGAAGCCATGCTGCAGGATCAGGAAAACCAATATCCAACCTATATGTTAAAGCCTTAATGTTAGCCCGACTAAATTCTTTTATGAGGGGTTATTCCGGCGTACATCCTGATGCTGTTCATTTGCTTAAAGATTTTATTAATTTAGATATCTATCCAAAAATATTTGAACACGGAGGAGTTGGTGCCAGTGGAGATTTGGTTCAATTAGCTCATTTAGCCCTGAATTTAATTGGCGAAGGTGAAGTTTGGCACAAAGGGCAATACAGACCTGCCCACGAAGTATTTGAAGAAAATAAGTTAACCCCCTTAAAAATTTATCTAAGAGAAGGATTAGCCATAATAAATGGAACCTCCTGTATGACCGGAATTGGTTTTATTAACCTTATTTATGCTAAAAATCTATTAAACTGGTCTGTAATTTCCTCTACGATTATTAATGAAGTGGTTGAATCATATGATGACCATTTTTCAAAAGAGTTAAACCAGGTTAAACTACACGAAGGTCAAAACATTATTGCTGCCGAAATGCGCAAGATCGTTGAAAGCAGTAAATTAATTAAAAAGCGTGCTGAACATCTATATAATGGGAATATCCAGGTGGGGTTGATAAAAGATAAAGTCCAGGAATACTATTCGTTAAGATGTGTCCCACAAGTATTAGGACCTGTTTATGAAACCTTAAAAAATGTAGAAAAAGTTTTACTTAATGAGATTAATTCAGTTAATGATAATCCTATCATTGACGGTGAAAATATAGACGTATTTCATGGGGGCAATTTTCATGGCGATTATGTATCACTTGAAATGGACAAATTAAAAATTGTTACAACCAAATTATCAATGCTTGTTGAAAGACAATTAAACTACCTGTATAACGACAAACAAAACGAAAAATTCCCTCCTTTTGTAAACCTGGGTACGTTAGGATTAAACCTGGGAATGCAAGCTGCACAATTTACAGCTACATCAACCACAGCCGAAAATCAAATGTTATCCAATCCGATGTATGTTCACAGTATCCCAAACAATAACGATAATCAGGATATTGTTAGTATGGGAACCAATGCAGCATTAATTACAAAAAAAGTAATTGAAAATACGTATGAAATTATAGCTATAGAACTTATTAGCATTCTTCAGGCAGTCGATTACATGAATTTTAAAGACAAACTATCGGATACATCCAAAAAAATATATAAAGAGATGCGAAATATTGTTCCTGAATTTTCGGATGATGCACCCATTTATCCTTATATAGAAAACATTAAACAGTATTTGATTGAAAACAAGCCAAATAGAATAAAATAATAATAACATGAAATTTGCACTAATTACAGGAGGTTCAAGAGGAATAGGAAAAGCCATTTGTTTAAAGATAGCCCAGATGGGATATCATGTATTAATTAATTATCGAAGTAATGACAAAGAGGCTCAGGATACACTCACCCAAATTAAGGACAATGGCGGAAGTGCTGAATTAATGAAGTTTGATGTATCCAACCATGATGAGATAAAAACTTTTCTGGACCAATGGAAAGAAAAAAATCCCGATGCCTATATCGAGGTTTTGATTAATAATGCCGGAATACGAAAGGATGCTCTTGTAATGTGGATGAAAGATGAAGATTGGAACGATGTTATACAAACTAATTTAAATAGCTTTTATTATACCACAAAAGAATTAATGCAAGACATGATTGTTAATAAATTTGGGAGAGTGGTAAATATTGTTTCGTTATCAGGAATTAAAGGTTTACCGGGACAAACCAACTACTCAGCTGCCAAAGGAGGAGTTATTGCTGCGAGTAAAGCATTGGCTCAGGAGGTTGGGAAAAAGAATATTACCGTAAATTGTGTCGCTCCGGGATTTATAAAAACCGATATGACCAAAGATTTAGACGAGAAAGAACATAAACGCTTAATCCCTATGGCCAGGTTTGGGAAACCTGAAGAGGTAGCCGAAGCAGTTGCTTTCTTAGCTTCAGAAAAGGCATCTTACATCACCGGTGAAGTAATTTCGGTGAATGGGGGACTATATACTTAATAAATATGCTCATTTGAAAAAATCCACCAGATTATATGAATAGAGTTGTAATTACAGGAATGGGTGTTTATTCAACCATTGGGAAAAATATTGAAGAAGTTAGAGAATCTTTATATAAAGGACGCTCAGGAATAGGATTTGACCCCGATAGAAAAAAGATGGGTTTTCGTTCAGCGCTAACCGGAATGATTGAACATCCAAATTTAAAAGGAGAATTAAAGCGTCGTCAAAGGGTCGGCTTAGCCGAAGAAGGCGAATATGCTTATGTAGCTACCATTGAAGCGCTTAAGCAAGCAAAAATAGACCAGGATTTTTTAGATAAAGTTGATGTGGGGATATTGTATGGAAACGACAGTTCGGCAAAATCTGTAATTGAATCCTATGATTTATTAAAAGAGAAAAAAGATACTACCCTCTTAGGTTCAGGGGCAATCTTCCAGTCGATGAATTCTACTATCACCATGAATTTATCAACTATTTTCAGATTACGAGGAATTAACCTGACTGTCAGCGCGGCATGTGCCAGCGGCTCTCATTCTGTGGGACTAGGATACTATTTAATACGCAGCGGATTACAAAATATTATCATATGTGGCGGAGGCCAGGAAATTAACTATCACTCTATGGGTAGTTTTGATGGATTAAGTGCCTTTTCTGTTCGTGAAGATGAACCCGAAAAGGCTTGTCGTCCGTTTGATCGTGATCGCGATGGATTGGTACCAAGCGGAGGTGCAGCCACCCTAATTCTAGAGAGTTACGAATCAGCGGTAAATCGAGGAGCACCAATTTTGGCTGAAGTAATTGGTTATGGGTTTTCTTCGAATGGCGACCATATTTCCGTTCCTAATATTGAAGGCCCTGCTAAATCCTTAGAAATGGCGCTTAAAGATGCCAACTTAAAAAGCAACCAAGTTGATTATATCAATGCGCATGCTACTTCAACTCCTGTAGGAGACCTTAACGAAGCGCAAGCCATAGATAAAATTTTCAGCAAAACAAAACCATGGGTTAGTTCTACAAAATCTATGACCGGCCACGAAATGTGGATGGGAGGAGCCAGTGAAATTATTTATTCAATACTGATGATGCAAGATTCTTTTGTAGCACCTAATATTAATTTCGAAAACCCAGATGAACACTCAGCTAAACTAAAAATTGCATCCGAAACTATAAAAAATCATAATATTGATATATTTTTGTCTAATTCATTTGGTTTTGGAGGAACAAATTCCTCTTTAATTGTAAAAAAGATAAAATAACTTATTAAAGGGAAGGTTACAATAAATATGGAGAATCAGGAAATTATAGCTAAAGTCAATGACTTTTTGATTGATGAATTTGAGCTGGAAGAAGAACAACTGGTCCCTGCAGCAAACTTAAAAGAGACACTTGAAATTGACAGTCTGGATTATGTGGATTTAGTTGTAATTATTGAAAAAAACTTTGGTTTTAAAGTGAAAGGTGAAGATTTTGCAAATATAAAAACACTTCAGGATTTTTATGAATATATCATACAACATGCAAAATCGAATTAAGATATTTTATAGTTGAATTTGGAGGGTTTATTAAATGCCATCATGGAAGGGACAATCTCGCGGAAATGTATTAGGATATAAAATTTTTGTATTTACCCTTAAGCACCTGGGGTTGCCTTTTGCGTATTTTGTACTAAGATTTGTTGCTTTCTATTATTTTATTTTTGCTAAATCAAGCTCTAAACCACTATATTTTTACTTTAGAAACATTCTACACTATTCGCCTTTAAAGTCCATCGTATCTATTTATAAAAATTATTATGTTTTTGGTCAGGTATTGCTTGATAAATTTGCCATTCTTGGAGGCTTAAAAGGAAAATTTTCATACAATTTTGATGGAGAACACCATTTACGGGAAATGGCTAAAAACAAAACCGGAGGAATTATTGTAAATGCGCATATTGGAAACTTTGAAATTGCCGGGCAGTTGTTAGAAAGATTACAAACAAAAATTAATGTTTTAATGCTTGATGCCGAACATCAACAAATCAAAAAATACCTGTCTAATGTATTAATTAACAAAGATGTGAATATAATCCCTTTACAATCTGATTTTTCACATATCATCCCTATTAGTGAGGCCTTGATTAACAAAGAACTTATTGCTATGGCCGGTGATCGGTTTGTAGAAAAAAGCAAAGTTTTTCGGGTTCGTTTTATGGGTAAGAAAGCCATATTCCCATCAGGGCCATTCTATCTTGCTGCACGATTTGGGGTGCCGGTTACCTTTGCTTTTGCGATGAAAGAATCAAAAAAACATTATCATTTTTTTGCAACCAAACCAATGTATATAAAAAGGTATACCAATCCTGATGAACAAGATAAAGAGCTAAAACATTTTGTGGAAAAATATGCCCATGAATTCGAAAGGATTTTAAAAAAATATCCTTTACAATGGTTTAACTATTACCCATTTTGGGAAGATGAATAAAAGATGAAAGAAAAAAAAATATTACTTATTTCGGCAAACCAGTACGCTGATCCCTATCCTGTTTACCCAATAGGTCTGTCATATCTTTCCACCTATTTGAAAGAACATTTGACTGATTTTGATATATCCATAGCAGACCTGAATTTTAATACCATAGAAGAGCTTATAGAAGATATCATTAAAACAAACCCAAAATATATCGGCATCTCTTTTCGTAATATTGATGATGTTAACTCCATAAACAAAAAATTTTTTGTTACCCAATACAAAAAAATTATCGACCAGATAAGATCGGTTTCAGAGGCTAAAATCATCATTGGAGGTTCTGGATTTTCAATATTTCCCGAGCTAATGTTTAATACCCTGAAACCTGATTTTGGAATATATGGCGAAGGTGAAGATACCCTTTTGAAGCTCATCGAAAACCTTGAAAAAAACACCGATTATTCAGGATTAAGCAGGTTGTTATACCAAAAAAACGACCGTTGTATCTTTAATAAAAATGAAAGTTATTTTAGCGATTTGGCATTAAATTTCGAAGATCAACTGCTTGACTTTTACTGGAAGAAAAGCGGGATGCTAAACGTTCAAACCAAACGCGGATGCCCATATAACTGCATTTACTGCACTTATCCGCTGATAGAAGGGAAAAAAGTAAGAACATTAAATACCGACAAAATTATCGATACCCTAAAAAAACTTTATTATCAAAAAGGGATAGATTACATCTTTTTTACCGATTCAGTTTTTAATATCAGCAACAATTACAATTATGAACTGGCAGAAAAAATAATTGCCAGTGGAATTAAAATAAGCTGGGGAGGATACTTTACATTTACCCATTTAGATGAAAATTTATTGAAAATTTTAAAAAAATCGGGACTCAAACATGTTGAATTTGGTACCGAAGCAATATCGGATACTACACTTAAAACCTATGGCAAAAATTTTACGGTAAATGATGTATTAGAGAAATCTGCACTTTGTAATAAACTGGAAATTGATTATGCACATTTTCTGATATTAGGCGGATATGGTGAAACAAATCAAACAATAAACGAAACATTTGAAAACTCAAAACGAATAGAGAATTCTGTTTTTTTTAGCTATATAGGAATGCGTATCTACCCGGGGACAAAGCTTCAGCAATACGCTATACAAGAAGGGATTATTGATAAAAAAGATGATTTGCTTGAACCCCAATATTACCTGTCGAAAGATGTTGATTACGAAAGCTTAAAGCAGCAGGCAAAACGAACAGGGCGCCGGTGGGTTTTTCCTGATGAAGATACAACAATTATAACGAACAGATTACGCGCACGAAATAAAAAAGGACCATTATGGGAATATATGACCATGTAATAGCCGATGGTGAAACCATCTTAAAATTTATTCCCCAAAGGCCACCAATGGTTATGGTAGAAAAATTACATATAGCCGAAGGGGGAAAGACTATCGGGAGTTTCCATATTTCTGAACAAAATATCTTTTGTAAAGATGGTTTTTTTCACGAGCCCGGATTAATAGAAAATATTGCTCAAACAGCAGCCCTTGGTGTAGGATTCTCATACAGCAATCAAGATAAAAAAATCCCTACAGGATATATTGGTGCTGTACAAAAATTAACCATCCATAATCTGCCCGAAAACGGTAAAACAATCTTCACGGAAGTGAATGTTGAACATGAAGTATTTAATACCACGTTAATTTCAGGAAAAGTTACATGCGATGACGAATTAATTGCCGATTGTACCATGAAAATTTATTTAAACGAAATTTAAGTTTTATCGACATGAAGAAAAAAAATGTCCCCCAAGATGAAGGAATCACTGCTGGTATTTCACGTGAGGTGCAATACGCTGTGGATGAAAATGGTAAATATGTAAAAACATTTAGCAAGGGTTGGGAGCCCAAAAATATAGTTAATGATATTGCCTGGCAGGATATACAGGAACGTGTAAAAGAAGCTGTCGAAAAGATTAAAGCCGGTAAAGCCAGCCCGATTTTATACTATATGCAAAAAAATCAAATGACTGTTTCCCTGTTGGCCGATTATGTTGAGTTATCGAAATGGAAGGTACGAAGACACCTGAAACCAAAAGGTTTTAAAAAATTAAAACCAAAGCATCTAGAAATTTATGCAAAAGTCTTTGAAATACCTGTTGATGAATTAGTTAATTACAAACCAGAAGAATAAACCTAAAAAAATGAAATTAGATTATAAACACATACCCTCGGGGCACTGCGAAAACGGAGTAATTGCGGGATTACTGAATTATCATGGATTAAAACTTAATGAAGCCTTAATTTTTGGTATTGGAAGTGGACTGTTCTTTGCCCATATGCCATTTATTAAGATTGACAGCATAGCAGCAACATCGTTCAGAACCATTCCGGGGATGATTTTTGCAAAAGCCGCCAAACGAATGGGTATAAAGATGAAAAAACAAACTTTCAGGAAACAACCCAAACGTGCTATGGATGAGCTGGATAACACACTTAACAAAGGGCTTCCCGTAGGAGTTCAAGCCGGGGCTTTTCATCTTACTTACTTCCCTCCTGCCTATCGTTTCCATTTTAATGCACACAACCTTACTGTATACGGAAAAGAAGGCGATACATACTTTATCAGCGATCCGGTTATAGAATATCCTACAACACTAACCTATGATGAATTAAAAAGAGTGAGATATGCCAAAGGAGCATTTCCTCCGAACGGGAAAATGTATTACCCCATAAGCATTCCTGAAGAAATAGATTTAAAATCGGCCATAAAAAAAGGAATTAAGCAAACCACAAAATATATGCTCGATATTCCGGTGCCCTTATTTGGTGTAAAAGGCATAAGATACCTGGCAAGAAGCATGAAAAAATGGCCCGAGAAATTTGGCCCCAAAAAAGCGTCGTCTCATTTAGCACAAGTAGTAAGAATGTTGGAAGAGATTGGTACCGGAGGAGCCGGATTCCGATTTATTTATGCAGCCTTTTTGCAGGAAGTAGCCATAATAATGAAGAATGATGCCTACAATGAACTATCCCAGGAGATGACCTATATTGGAGATATGTGGAGAGACTTCTCTTCCATGGCCGCAAAAATTTGTAAGGGACGATCAGCTGATAAAAACGGATACAATACGGCTGCTCATCTATTACTCGACATTGCTGACAAGGAAGAACAACTGTTTACTGAACTGAAGAAACTAATAAAAAATGCATAACAATAAACATATCATTGAAATAAAGCATCTTACAAAAATTTACAAAGGATCATCAACACCAGCTATTGATGATATCAATCTGGATATTTCAA
>DATFIZ010000191.1:0-3607 GCA_035269575.1 Bacteroidales bacterium
GTAAAGTAAATCCTGCCGGAATTGATTTTCCTGTACCATTTTATCCAAATCCATATTGGTGGCACAGATTAAACGAATATCTACAGGAACTGGTTTATTTGAGCCCACCCGGTAAATTTCTTTGTTTTGAATTACTGTTAAAAGTTTGGATTGTAACTCAACGGGTAAATTCCCAATTTCATCGAGAAAAAGTGTGCCGCCGGAAGCTATTTCAAATCTCCCGGTACGGTCTTCTTTGGCATCGGTAAAAGCGCCTTTAACATAGCCAAATAGTTCGCTTTCAAAAAGATTTTCGGATATTGCACCGAGGTCGACATTCACAAACACTTCATCAGAACGGTTCGATTTGCGGTGAATTTCCCGGGCAATCACTTCTTTGCCGGTCCCGTTTTCGCCGGTAATTAAAATATTGGCATTAGTAGGTGCAACTTTATCAACCATTTGTAGCACCTCTTTTATAACCGATGATTTTCCGATGATGTTGGAATATTTTTGGTCGATACGTTCGCTCAGGTGTTTTTGCTTTTGTTCAAGATTCTTTATCCTGACTTTCGACTGCTGCAGATTGTATGCAGATAGGATGGTAGAAAGTATTTTTTTCTCGTCCCACGATTTTTGAATAAAGTCGGCGGCACCTTCTTTCATCGCATTTACAGCCAACTCAACATCACCATAGGCTGTAATGAGAACAACCGATACACTTGGGTTCGTCTCTTTGATTTGTTTCATCCAGTAAATCCCTTCATTTCCGGTATTTACGCCGGCAGAAAAGTTCATATCCAGCAAAATAAGGTCGTAGCCATTTTTTCTCAAATATTCAGGGATAAGATTTGGGTTTTTTATGGTATCGATAACCAAAAAATGCTCGGATAAAAAGAGCCTTAAGGCGATTAAAAGTTCTTCGTTATCGTCTATGATGAGTATTTTTCCTTTTTTCATATTTAATGTTTCAATGATAAAATGATGCAATGTTTCAATGATGCAATGATGCAATGATGCAATGTTTCAATGATGCAATGATGCAATAATAAAATGTTTTAATGATACAATGATGCGATAATTTAATGGTACAATATTGCTATGTTTCAATGTTTTTATATTTCAATGTTTCAATGTTTCAATAATTTAATATGTAATGGTTCATTTATTAGAATTTACAGGTTTCTTAATATAAGCAGAACTTTTTGCTTTAGTCATGATCCTTGAAATTTCATTTGCTTCAATTAATAATCTGGATAGTTCTTTATGGTCATTTGATAAGTTTGTTTCATCGATAACTTCCAGCCAATATTCCGATTCATCCGCTTCTTCAACAACGATGCAAATTTTACTAAAGAATTCTGCTTTTGATCGGCCTCTGCATGCTGCACGATAATTTGCTCCTACTGATGTTGCTGATTTTATTAATTGGTAAGTTATTACCGGAGTAGCCCTGCTGTTTTTAAGTGTATCACAAAATAATATCACATCGGTTGCTAACTTTTTTGTTCTTCTCTTAAGGTTTTCGATGAACTTTTCTTTTTCTGTTGCCATATTTAGTTATTTAATCATTGGTTTATTTAATCATTTTATACTTAATTTATTGGTTCAATAAAAATACAATATATTGTTGTTATTTTAAACACATATGTTGGATTTTGCAACACTTTGTTTTTGGTGATTGTTTTAAAAGGATTGACTATCAGTTATTTGAATTTTTGGTATGGAGGTTGTTCAGTTATTCCGAAATTAAAAAAAATGAGTTATGTTGGTACATTATATTAAAACAGCCGTAAGAAATTTTTTAAGGAACAAATCCATCACCTTAATTAAAATTTTAGGATTGGCCCTTGGGTTGGCTTCCATATTCTTTATTCTGATATTTATTATTCAGGAAACCAGTTATAATAAATACCTGGAAAATAGTGAAAACATTTACCGTATTATTCAGCAAAACAATGTTCATCACTGGAAAACACCAAAGTCACCCTATCCATTGCGCGATGAATTGTTGGCAAGTTATCCCGAGGTTAAAAAAGCGGCACGGATTTTTAATTTTCACAGTACCCAAATCAATATTAATCAACAAAAATTTAATGCCGAGAATTATATTTCTACCGACCCGGATTTTTTTGAAATTTTTAAACCACATATCATTACAGGTAATATTTCTAACTTTGAAGATGACCCTTATCAGGTGGCTGTTTCGAAATCAACCGCTGAAAAATATTTTGGTACGTTAGATATTATCAATAAGGATTTAACGGTTATTAGTTTTGATAAGGAAATACAAGTAGTTATTAAAGCGGTTTACGAAGATTTCCCGGTAACTTCAACCATGGATCCCGATTTTATCTCACCCCTGGAATTGGGCATGATGCAGATTAATAAATATATGACGTCAACTGACAAGGTAGAGTATGGGGTTAGTTATTATAAAGAAGACTGGAAGTTAGAGATTTTCAGAACCTATATTCTGTGTGATGAAAATTTACACCAGGGATCATTTCAAAAAATATCGGATGATATAACAGCCCGTAAGTTTGAAAACCCAGATGACAGGGCATTTTATCTACAGCCTGTTACGGAGGTTTATTTAAAATCTGAAGATTTAATGGGTGGTGATGAAAAAGGGAACCTTACAGCAATTTATATTTTTTCTGCCGTTGCTTTACTGGTGCTGCTCATTGCCAGTATCAATTATATTATTCTGTCCACATCGCAAATTGTTTCCCGTACCAAAGAGATTGGTGTACGAAAAATTTTAGGAGCACAAAAAAAATCGCTGTTAAAACTATTGTTTACCGAATCATTTCTTATTTCAATCGTTGCTTTTATTCTGGCTTTTATTATCATAGAACAATTCAGGCCTTTAATCAATCAGGTTTTCGATAAACAAATCGTTATCATTTTTAATTGGGAGATGGTCCTGGGAACACTCCTTATTTTAGTGATTGTTGTTATTACACCGGCAATTTATATGATGTATTATTTTAACAAAATTTCACCCCTTGATATCATGCGAAAGGAGAAGATGTATACCCATCATAAATTCAGTCTGAAAAAAGTGATGCTTGCTTTGCAGTATATCATATTTATTGGTTTAGTTATTGGCTCAACAGGCATTGTAAAGCAGCTGAGATTTGCTATGCATAGCGATTTGGGATTTAATCCCGGGAAAAAGCTTGTAATCCCCGTTGGAGAGTTGGTTCAGGCAGGAAAATTCCAAACAGCTAAACAAGAGCTCTTGAAAATAAAAGAAGTTAAGAATATAAGCGGAGCTATGTGGTTGCCGCCATCCAACGGACGTATGAGTGTTAGTATGTCCTTGCCGGATGATCCTACAGAAAAAATAAATGTGGAAGGATTATTTGTGGATAAAGACTTTATTGAAACATTTGATTTGAAAATGGCTGAAGGAAATTCATTTAGTTTTTATGGAGAGAATGCAAAGGATAAAATAGTGATTAATGAAAAAGCTCAGCAATACTATAAATTGGGCGGCGATATCTGGGATAGAGAAATTGTTGGAGTAGTGAAAGATTTTAAATTTCATTCATTTCATGAACAAACCGGTCCTATGTTCCTGGCGGTAGGCGATTATATGATACGCGATATGGTTATACAT
>DATFIZ010000192.1:0-17028 GCA_035269575.1 Bacteroidales bacterium
AATTTTGAATATGTCATTAAATTCTCTAATTTTGTCGGCAAATTTTGGCCCCATAGTTCAAGGGATAGAACGATAGTTTCCTAAACTGTAAATACAGGTTCGAGTCCTGTTGGGGCTACAACAAAAAAAGGGTTGGCTTTTTCAGGCCACCCTTTTTTTATAGCCTTCCGCCCTCTTTTTAAACGATTGTGCTTTTTGTTCGTCTTAATAAATGTCCATTCTACCATAGTATTATGATAAAATATCTTCATTTTGAACCAATTAACCAATCATTTTTATATCAAATCTTAAAATACATTTTATGAAAACTTTTAAAAGTAAAGCATTGCTGCGTCTTATTATTCTTTCGGTAATAATATTGACCGGCAGTTTTTCAACCTTTTCTCAACGAAAAAAACAAAAAATAAATGAGAAAAGCACTGAACTAACTCAAGGGATGTTAAACATGTACAAATTCAGAAGCGTAGGACCCGCTGCATACTCTGGCCGAATTTCTGATCTTGCCGTTAATCCCGAGAACCATTCCGAATATTATGTCGGCGTAGCTTCCGGTGGCTTATGGAAAACCACAAACCAGGGAACCACTTTTGAGCCCATTTTCGATAATCAACCGGTTTTTTCCATTGGTTGTTTAGCTATAGACCCTAATAACCCGAATATTTTATGGGTGGGTACCGGCGAAAATAATTCGCAACGAAATTTAGCCTATGGCGACGGCGTTTATAAAACGACCGATAGTGGAAAAACATTTACCAATATGGGTTTAAAAACCAGTTCGCAAATTGGTAAAATAATGATTGATCCAAGAAACAGCAATGTAGTTTATGTCGCTGCCCAGGGGCAGGCATGGGGACCCGGTGGTGAACGTGGATTATATAAAACGACCGACGGCGGTAAAACATGGACCAGAATCCTTGAAATAGGAGAATATACCGGGGTTACAGATATGGAAATGGACCCACGAAACCCGGATATCTTATATGCTGCATCACATCAAAGGGAAAGAAGAGTATATTCTAAAATTAATGGCGGACCCGAATCGGCCATTTATAAATCTGTTGATGCCGGTAACACATGGACAAAACTCACCAATGGCTTACCTAAGGGAGATGTTGGACGAATTGGTTTAGCACTTTCTCCGGCAAATCCCGATATTATTTATTCAATTGTTGAGTTACCCGAAAATAAAAGTGGCTTTTACAGATCCTGCGACATGGGCGAGAGCTGGGAAAGAAGAAGCGATAAAGGAACCAGCAGTCCGCAATATTACAACGAACTATATGCCGACCCCAAAGATCCGGATGTTGTGATTGTGATGGATGTAAGAAATGCGCTTTCGAATGACGGAGGAAAAACATGGGAAAGAATCGAAGGCAAAAACAAACATGTGGACAACCACGTGATATGGATAGACCCAACCAACACCGACCACTATTTAGTGGGTAGCGATGGGGGGTTATACGAAACATACGACCGGGCCGAAACATGGCAGTTTAAAAAGAATCTGCCCATTACCCAATACTATCATGTTCGTACAGATAACGACTATCCTTTTTATAATATTTATGGGGGTGCCCAGGATAATGGTTCGTGGTTTGGACCATCACAAACCCACCGGAGGTACCTGGTTAATGCCGACTGGACCTATACCATTGGTGGCGATGGGTATTTATCCATCCCCGACCCCGAGAATCCTGATATTTCTTACTGTGAATCGCAATACTGTGGTTTAAAAAGATATGACCGGACAACCGGTAACAGCGTTTTTATTCAACCACAACCCACCGAAGACGAAGAGTTTCGATGGAACTGGAATACGCCCTATTTATTAAGTACGTTTGACCATAAAACATTGTATGTTGCCGGAAATTATGTTTTCAAAAGTACAGACAGAGGGGATAGCTGGAAGAAAATAAGCGGTGACTTAACCCGGCAAATTGATCAGAACAGCTTACCCATGATGGGTAAAATATGGCCTCCTGAAGCCGTTGCCAAAAACCTTTCAACATCGAAGTTTGGAAATATTTTTGCCCTGTCCGAATCGCCCTTAAAACAAGGCATGTTATATGCAGGGACGGATGACGGGCTTATCTGGATTACCGAAGATGATGGCGAAAACTGGACGAAATATGATCAGTTTCCGGGTGTTCCCGGGATGACCTTCGTAAACTATGTTACTCCTTCAATGCATGACGAAAATACGGTATACGCCTGTTTCGACGGCCGTAAAAACAGCAGTGATTTTACCCCTTACCTGATAAAAAGCACCGATAAAGGAAAAACCTGGGAATCCATTGCTTCCAATTTACCTTCCGGTACCGTTTATTGTATTATAGAAGATCACCAGGACCCTGATTTGTTGTTTGTTGGAACAGAATGGGGTGTTTGGACGAGTATCGACGGGGGTAAAAAATGGGCCCAAATTAAAAATGGAATACCAACCATCCAGGTCAAAGAGCTAACCATTCAGGAAAGAGAAAACGACCTGGTAGTAGCAACATTTGGCCGTGGCTTCTATGTTTTAGATAACTATTCATCGTTAAGAGAATTAAATAAGGATATAACCGAGAAAGAAGCCCATCTGTTTACCATCAACGATGCCATGTTATATTTCCCTTCGAGCAATCTAAACTATCAGGGTGAAATACATTTCAGAACACCAAACCCTGATCCTGAAGCACGGTTCGAATATTATATCAAAAAAGGATATAAAACACTAAAACAGAAACGGATTGAAGCCCAAAAAGAAGCCGAAAAAGAAGGAAAACCAATTTACTATCCTACAGAAGCAGAATTACGGGCCGAGGAAAATGAAAAGAAACCGGAGCTCATCTTTACGATTTATGATGCGAATGGGGATATTATGCGAAAAATAAAAGCCCCTGTTAAAGAAGGTTACAATAGCCTTGCATGGGATCTGGGATATCTTTCATCCCGCGGCCCCAAAGTTCCTCCCGGAGAATATACCGTAGCTATAGATAAAAATTTTAACGGAACATTTACCCGTTTGGCAGAGCCTCAGCCGTTTAAGGTTTTCTCTGTTCCGAATGCCTTAGGAACCCCCAACTATACCCAAAATTTCAACTTCTATAAAGAGCTGAACACGTTAAACGCAAAGATTTATGCCGCAAGAAGTAAAATGATAGAAACAGGCAAGCGGCTGGAAAATATGCAAACCATTCTGGAAAAGACGCCAGTCGAAGCCAGTGTTTTGATCAACAAGATCAATGGATTGCAAAGTAAGCTGGATACCATTCAAAATGTATTGTTTGGTGGTTATGGAATGAAAAACCCTGTTTCAGGAAGAGTCCGTTTTGCATTGTATGCATCATCCAATGCACAGGTTGATGTAACAGGAACCCAGCAAGAGCAATACCATATTGCGCACAGCATGTTTGAAAAACAGGAAACAGCCTTGAATGAACTGTTTAACAATCAACTTCCCGCCCTGGAAAAAGAACTGGAAAAACAAGGAGGAATTTTATATAGTATTCCGCCCACGAGAAGGTGGTAAAAGAAAGTGAGATTTGAACCAAAAAAAGGCTGTTCCGAAAGGGCAGCCTTTTTTAAATATAAGCAGAATTCTGCCCTTTCCGATTTATCGCCGAAGAACGACTGCTCTGTATATTCAACCCAAGGCCCGGACAAAAAAAGCAACCGCCGAAAACCCTATGCTCCCGAACCTTTCGTTACAACCCCTTCTGTGCTGCCACATTTTATTGTCGGAACAGGAACCATCAACACCTAAAACATCTTTTACAGCATCCTTAACATCTTTCGGCCACACCCTCCGGCAGTAAACTGATGAGATACACGGCATAAAGATTTTATTAAAGCATCTTTTCTTTTTATTTAAGTGATTAAATGGTTACTTTTAATGAATAAACACCCCGGTTTAGGGAGTATACCTACCCATTGGCGTAATGATAAAGACAAAACGGGTTGATATAAATACGTTATAGCCAATACAACGCAACCTAAAGAAACTTTGTGTCATCTTACAAAAGAACTATAAATACAAGATTATGAAATCACAAATATTGATATTGATAAGCCTGATCATTATGTTTTTTATCGGATGTGAAAAATCAGATAATGATTTAAAAGTTGAATCAATTATCGATACAAAATGGACTCTTTCAAAAATAATTGACCATACAACGGGTGAAATAACGAATTTCCCAACAGAAATTGAAAATTTTGAGATCGTTTTTCGAAAGAACGGGAAAATTAATTTACCTGATTATTGTAATTATTCATATGGAGAATATATTCTTGGTGAAAGTAATTCAATAAATATTAATAATGTTGGAGAAGGTACCGAGAAATATTGTTCGCCTGAATTAAGAATGGACTGGGAAACACTTTTTATTAACAGTTTAGTTTCTGCTAAAACCTATTCTGTAGAAAATAACCAATTGAAAATTTATTGTGAAAGTAATTATGATTTAGTCTTTGAATTTGTTGAATATTATGATTCTGATAAGGGGAAATTATTATTCTATACTAATTCTCATATAATTAATTGTGTTTTTGATATTGAGTTATTTGTAAATGGTGATAAAATTGGCAATATAGATGCACATTCAACATATACCGATAATGACTGTAATTGTGATAATTCAACAGGTATTGGATTATTACTAAATCTAAAGAAAGGCACCTATGATTATTCTGCAAATGAAATAAATTGTATTGCAACAAATAAGGTGAATTCATGGTCAGGCCAGGTAAATATAATTGGAGATTCTTGTACTGTGGTTTTTTTGAATATTAATGAATAATATGAGCTGGCTATAACAGATGTTCAAATTTAATGCGGGGTTTTACTCGCCTTAGGTTTATGAGATCACTGCGCTAAGTTGGTGGTTTGCAGACTATATATTATCTTAGTAAAGTTGTTCAACGAACGGCTGGCGAAACTTCCGCACGCTGGTTTTGGGGTGAGCGTTTTTTGCAGGACAAAAGGAAAAAAAGATGAAAAATTTTACGGCCTTTTTACTTTTACTAATACCCCTTACCCTGAGCTGTAATAATGACGAGATCAGTTCTGAAAAGGAAAAGGGATTATTAAAAAAACAAACCATAACGGTTGGAGGGATAGACAGAAACTATCACCTGTATGTACCCAACAAACCGTTGAATGCACCTGTTGTATTTTTGTTTCACGGCAATGGGGGCAGTTATGACGATATGTTAGGCTTTACAGGTGTTAAAGCACCCTACAAAGTGTGGCTTGATATTGCAAATCAGGAAAACTTAATCGTTGTGGTGCCCAATGGAACGATGGGAGGAAATAACAAAAGAGGCTGGAATGATTGCCGCAATCTTGATTCCAACCCGGATTCCGACGATGTCCTCTTTATCAGCGAACTTATCGGTTTAATCATACACCAATACGAGGCAGACGCTTCAAGAATATATGTAAACGGGACTTCAAATGGCGGGCATATTGCCTTTCGTTTAGCGCAGGAAATACCCGGGAAAATAACAGCTTTTGCTGCTGTTGCCGCTTCGAAAGCGGCTGAATCAGCATGTGTAGAATCCGATGCTGCGATATCTGCATTATTTATGAATGGAACCGGTGATCCGATAATGCCTTATGATGGAGGAGAGATGGCTTTCGACAGAGGCAGTATGCTTTCAACAGAAGCTTCGGTAACCTATTGGGTAAACAGAAACCAGGCAGATACTGAGCCGGAGATAACCAAATTTCCGGATACAGACCCCGATGACCAAAGCACGGTAACTCGATATATCTACAGGAACGGGCAAAACAACACCGAGGTTGCATTATACAAGGTAGTTGGCGGAGGTCATGTTGAACCGGGTATATCTGAGCGTTATGGCTCGATTTGGTTGTCGATAGTTGGCCATCAAAACGGGGATATTGAAATGGCAAATGAGGTTTGGGATTTCTTTAAAACAAAAACAAAAGAGCGGAAGAACCCCGCTGCGAATAAATACAACCAGCCAACAGGATGAAATTAAGGATTTCACGAATGAAAAGGCATGACTCCTAAACAGCATTTTAAAAAAAGGAACCCATATTCAGACTATTTTCAAGTAGCCGGGCAATAAGGCACATGTACATCATCAAGCAGGTGGCTGACAGACCATAGTCTGCCAACACACCGTTTAACGCAGGGGTTATTTAAACTTCTTGTCAATCAGTAAACTGCCTGCAAACCACAAGATGATTGAAAAAAGATAAATAAATATCCCGTAAATGGTCACAATCATTGTAACTCTTATGCCTCCAAATACCAATTCAGGGATAATTTCTTTTCCCTTTCCCAGAGCAACCTCTATTGCATCAAACATTTCATAGAGTCCAACCATCTGCCCTGTGATACCGATTATCAACGAAAACAAACCTAACGATTTTCCATAGTCAAAGAGACGTAGTAGTTTTTCCCGGTTCATTTTTTTAGCATGATAGCTAACCGTAAAGTGATAAATAAACCATGCCGTCGTAATAATTAAAAACAATGTCAGGATAGCCATAAACTGAGGACCTCCCATAAAAAATAATTCTTTCATAATAATTTACTTTTGATGAATACTTCTGCCAAATTAGATGAGATAATGTATTTCATCAAGGTCGAATCCGTTTCTAAACGGGTTGTTTGTCGACACGAACTTGTAAATATCAAATTTTTACCGAAATTAGCTCAAAAGAAATGAAAAAAATGAATAAAAAATCAAAAAATCCTTATTTACATATCGCCTATTGGATATTTGTAATCCTCGTTTTAAGCCGGGCATTTGGTTTTTCCTGGGGTAACAATACCGCAGCTTTTTTCTTCGTTTGTATGCTCCTTCCCATTGTTTTAGGAACCTCCTATTTCTTTAATTATGTTCTTGTTCCCCAGTATTATCTTAAAAAAAGATATACCAAGTTTGCCTTTTACACCTTTTGCACAGCGGTTGTTTCATTGTATTTCGAAATGCTCGTATTAGTTATTTCATATGTATACCTGGTAAACTTGGATTTTCATAAACTAAGTCCCAATGCTACCCAAATTGGTTTTTTGGCTGTAACATTATATTTATTGGTATTTATAGGTTCGTTTTTATTGATGATGCGTCAGATCGTTGAAAATCGCCAGGTAATTCAACAACTTATGGAAGAGAAAGAGAAAATGAAAAAGTCTTTTCTTGAGATTCTGTCCAACCGGAAAATTGCCAAAATACCCTACGACGAGATTGTTTACATTGAAAGTTTATCGGATTACATACAGGTAAATACTCTCAGCGATCAAATCATGAGTAAGGAAAAAATCAGCCACCTGGCTTCCCGTTTACCGGATATTTTTTTACGTATCCACCGTTCGTTTATCATCAATACAGAAAAAATAAAAAATATTTCCTGTGATGAAGTCATGGTAAATGATGTGCTCTTAACCATAGGGCGCAGTTACAGAAAAGCCGTGAAAGAATCATTGAATAATCGATGATAAGTCAATACAAACCTGTTGGTACCCCCTTTTACAGCATCCTTTCTTTTTGTTTTATTGAATAAATAATTACTTTTAAAAAATAAAATCCCGGTTTAGTGGGTATTACCCACCCATTGGCATAATAATAAAAACAAAACGGGTTGGTATAAAACCCTTAGCATGCATTAAAATACAAGAAACGAGCAGAACATAAAATGAAAAAAATAATCGTGTTAATGGTTGGCCTTATAATTGTCAACCTTGTTTTTGGGCAGGTTCAAAACAAAACAGATTTTAACAAAGAGCTAATAGCTCAGCTTGATACCATTCATCAAGAAGACCAAAAATACCGATTACGAATTGATGAACTACTAAGAAAGTCACGCTCGGAGACTGAGAATATAGAATTAATAAAACTGCATGAATTAATGAATAAACAAGATTCGATAAACCTTCTCAACATTGAAAAGATACTAAATGAATATGGTTGGCTTGGAAAAGATGTCATAGGAGAACAAGGAAACGCCACATTATTCCTTGTGATTCAACATTCAGACCTTGAAACTCAACGTAAATATTTGCCGATGATGCGAGAAGCATTAAAGGTTGGAAATATTAAAAGCGATGATTTTGCACTATTAGAAGACAGGATAGCAATGGGCCAGGGAAACAGACAGATTTATGGAAGTCAGATTATAATTGATGATGAAACAGGAACGTTTTATGTTTATCCATTAATTGAACCGGAAAAAGTAAATGAAAGACGTGCAGAAGTGGGACTTGGTTCTATTGAAGAATATGTAAAAAAGGTTGGTATAAATTGGAATGTTAAAAAGCACAAAGAGAGAACAAAAAAGATTGAATCAAATAGGGAAAAATAACGAATGTTATCAACACATCATCCTGAATGCGGGGTTCCGATAATTATCGGGCGGTTTGCTGACAACCTGCCTGCATGCCTTTCGGAAGGTAAACAGGAAGCCAGGAGTGTTATCTTCGTTAGGTTGTTCAGCGGGAGACACCCGATAGCTGGCGTGAGAAACCGGGCGACGATCCCGCTCTCTTCGTCCCCGGGAACCGTTTTTGCTTAAAGATCACAAGGATACTCAGACAGAAAATTAACTAATTAAAAATGTAAAAATGAAAATTACTAATAATACCCTGAAAAAATACATCCCTTTCCTGTTAATGTTAGGTTTTGTTGTATTTAAAATTCAGGATTTGTTTTTACCGTACTTTTGGGATGAAGCATGGTCATATGTTCCTGCTATAAAAGAAATGGCCTTAAAAGGACCCTCTTTACTCCCTGACTCAATTTCGCCAGATTTGTACAGGGGACATCCTTTACTTTTTTATTTCCTGAGCTCATTATGGATGAATCTATGGGGAACCAATAGCTGGATTACCAGGCTCTTTCCCTTAATAATTTCTTTATTCTTTCTATATGCATCATTTTTATTTACAAAAAAGAATTTCAATTACTTAACCGCGATTGTTACCTTGTTTTTTTTAATGATCCAATCCGTATTTTTCGCACAATCAACATTCTTATTACCTGAGATTCTCCTCGCACTCTTCACTGTATTAAGCTTAAAATCATATCTGGACAAGAAATATATCTCAACAGTTATTTGGCTGACTTTTGCTTTATATACTAAAGAAAGTGCAATTGTAATTTGGGGCGTAATTACATTTTTCAGGTCTGTTGAGATCTACAAAACATCAGGTGTAAGCATTATTGAAAAGTCTAAAAGATTATTTCTTTTCCTCTTGCCTCTGATATTGATTTTCATCTTCTTCCTGGTTCAGAAACTAATGGTCGGATGGTACTTCTTCCCGGAACATCTTTCTTATTTAGACCCTGAAGAATTCGTTGGCAGACTTAGTGGCTATTCGTCCTATCTTTTTATCTTTATGGGAAGAAACTTACTTACATTTTTTGGTTTAATTGCTATGATATGGTTGATAATTAAAAAAGATAGTCAGTTAAAAGAAAAACAACGCCCCTTGTTAATCCTTTGTTTCTTTGTAGTAAGTTATTTATTGTTTTCATCAGCAAACTTCTATTCACCCAGATACTTATTATCGATTTTGCCTTTTGTGATAATCATTTGGGTGTATTTTTTAGTAAGGGTAACCGAGAAGTATCATAAAGCTTTTGCAATGCTGCTGTTTATTGTTATTGCAGCAAACAACATCCATTTTACATTAAATAAAAGAGGGGGTAATGACCATACCATAGGATATAGGGACTTAATTTCTGTTCATTCCGGGATTATCGAATATTGCGAGAAACTAGAGATTCATGATAACACAATTTATACTCACTTTCTTATGTATAACAATCTTACAAATCCTGACTTAGGGTATTTAAGCAAGGATAAAGGAGTTTTTACCAATGTCCAAAATAAATTTACTGATGAAACAGAGTTTGCAATTATTAGTTCAAATGAATTAGACAAGAATGCATATGAAACGATTAAAAAAAATGGCTTACGAATGAAGAGGTTTGAACAAAATGGGTCCTGGTCTGAATTATATAGAACAGAGAACCACTAAGCACAACAAAATGTATAATTTATAAGGTTTTCAGAGCGTTATCTCCCGCATTAAACCGGGGTGTAAATTGATACGTTGAAAGCCCGAAACCCCATACATAATCATACATTCACAGTTGCGTTCCATTAGCAGGGCCGGGTTTTGAACAATAAATGTAGAAAAGTTAATTGATTTATAAATATTTTAAATAATGAATAATTAAATGAAAAATACAATATGGATTGTTTTTGCTATTCTTCTTTATGGCTGTAATACCAAGAATACAGAGTTAAATCATGAGCAAAAAGAAAATTTATCTATTTACAGTTCTTCTTTGAAATCCTTTAACAATATTACCCTCGAAATGTCTTTAAAGCCCTTTAAGAAGAACAATACCGATTATATACAAGCCGTATGTAAAGAAGTATTTACGCAATGGGCTTCATTATTACGTCACGCCGACACCATATCCATAATGCTTTGGACTTCGGACGGTTCAGAAATTTTAGACTATAGTGGTAATCTGAATCAGAAACTGGAATGGGCGAAATATATGGGTAATCCCAATACCTCGAATGAGGTAAATTCTTATCCTGATTCAAATTTAACTTTACATGAGCGGGCATTTACCTATATGAAAAAACCGCCTAAATTTACTTACAAAGATTTAAAGCTCATAGTCACTACACTTAAAGAAACAGGTGATCGCATGACGGGGAAGCCGATTAGAGTATGTGCAACTTTTGACCCGGGGCCGGAATTTGCCCGGTCTGATTTCAAATATAAAAAGCACCCCGAGGTTTGCATGTCTAACACAATGGGTGCTAAATCATTTGTAACTTGTTATGCGGTTCTAAACAAGGATAAAGAAAAATATGCCGGTTATCCTCATGGGATAAAACAGGGAACACCTTTTGGCTCATTCTTTGGCCGGCAATCCAAACATTTTTTACGTGATCTGGGGTTTGATTGTTTATGGCTGTCAAATGGCTTTGGATTTGGAATGGAAACCTGGAGTAGTACTGGAGCTATCTTTGATGGAGAAAAATTTCATGCTGAAAAGCTTGATGATATTAAAGCTAAAATCTTAGATTTCTGGACGCTTTTCCGTGAGGAATGTCCGGAAATAAGAATTGAGACCAGAGGGACCAATTTATCGACAAGCATTGATTTAGCAGCTGACGGGGTTGACCTTAAAAGTATCTATGAAGGCAATTATAACATTCTTCCTCCTCCCAATTCACCATGGGCTGCAATTAATGGAGATTTTGGCCTGGAGATGGCCGGTTATATGTCCAGAATTTGTGAAAAACCCGACAACAGGTTTCTTTTCAGATACTATACTCATGATCCCTGGTGGCTTAATAGTCCCTGGCTTGACCGGTATGGAAGAGAACCGCATGATATTTATCTGCCTATGGCTGTGGCTACAATCAACAGCCAGGGACAAACAGAAAATCCTACGCACCTCAACTTTCTTACAATTGACGATTCGTATGGCAACATGCCTAAACAAGTACCCGACGAAGTTATCCCCCACATTTTACAAGCCAGGAGATATGCGCCTGATAAGGCCGGGGTATTGCTTTGGGTGTATCCTTTTGACGAATATCATGATTGGGCATTTAATCATCCTGAAAGGTTAAAAGAAATATATTACGGTGATTGGTTTATCAGACAGGCTATTAATGAAGGTTTTCCATTAAATACTTGTATTTCAACAAAAAACTTCGTTTCCGTTTACCAAAAGAAACCTGAAGTATTTAGTCAATCCGTTTTGGTGACTATTGCACCGGAAGCAAATACTCCCCTGGAGGCTAAATTAATTGATTTTGTCCAACAGGGAGGAAAGGCAATGGTATATGGCCCTGTAACAAGATGTTCGGATCGTTTCCTGGAATTCATGAATATTAAATTGGTCCGGCCTTTAGAAGGAGTATTCGAAATTCAGCTGAAAACAAAATCTGATGATATAAAAATGGACCTGCCTGATTCCATTTATCATGATGCTTTTTATTCAGGGGGTCCAATTAACACACAAAGACTTTCAAACAAAAATAATTCAAAAGTTTTAACCACAGTTAAACAGGGAGTTGAAAAACGTGATGTGGCTCTTGTACGACATGAAGAGAATGGGAAAGGAGGAGCTATATGTTATATACGAGGAACAAATTCGGTCGGAAATAAAGGCGGAAGGCTTTTAAGACCATTGGACAAAAGAAAATGGTATTCGGGAAATATCCTGATGAGATATGCACTGTTAGAGCTGGGGTATGAATTGTTGTTCGAAAAAGAATCTCCATTAACGAAGAATCCTGTAAACACGATATCAAGAAACGATAATGCTTACTACTTTTCAGGTTTTGTACCCAATACCACAGTGAAACAAAAGTTTAAATTCCCCATGGGGGCCCCTGTTTTTATCGGATTGGAAACCCGCATTACAAATGGCTATTCAACATACAACATGCCTAAATCTTATTTTAAGGAATGCCGGTTTTTTATTGAACAGGAAGAAGGGATAATATCATGTTTTGAAATTCATTCAGGAGAAAAAGGTATAAAAAGGAGAATCGGAATAAAAGGACTTGAAAATGCAACCGTACGATTCTATCCTCCTGAGAATGCAGATATAAATGAGATGAAAATTTTTCATAATTCACATTATCCATACAAGAAAGGTCAAATACAAGGAGAGAAAGAAAATAGATTTAGAGGAAAATATATTCTGTTTAGGAACATTAGCGGTCAGTTAACCATTGGATGGTAGATGCTCTAAACACAACCGAATACAATCGAGAAGACGGTTGACAGTCTGTTAACCGCCAATGCGCTCTCCCGTTTTTCTGCCGCAATGAAATAAAGGAATGACCACCGTACTTAAGGGTTGGGGTTTCCCCGACGAAAAATGTCGGAACAGACCATACTGAGTTATTCTGTAATCATCAACCTTCCTGTTTACGTAGTTTAAAATAATACCCCCTGTCAGGCGGAATTCCTGCCTGTCGGTTTACCATGCCTTCGGCAGGCAAGCAGTGCCGTTAGGCATGCAGACAGGTGTTATTCCGCTTTTTTTTCGAAAAACAGGTTGTTTTTTTATATTGAATAAAAATTTAAATCAAATCTTTTATTCTATCCAGGTCGTGCGTTTTCTTATGAAAATACTTTAGGTTTTGCAAATCATCAAACCATTCAATAACCTGGTTTCTTTTCAGGTTTGTTTTTTTAGGCGAAGAAACTGTTAAATACGAACTCCAGGGGTACTCTGTCATATCTTCAACAAAACCGTGTTTTACAGGATTATGGTGAATATAGTAAACTAAATATTTCAGATAAGATTCGTTCTCAATCAGAATTCTTTTAAAAAGTCGTTCAAATAGAGGTCCTGTTCGTGTGTAGCGTTTGTTAAAATATTTGGAATATGCATTAAACAGGTGTGAAAAATGCCTTGATGGGTTTGGTCTTTTTTGAGTATTGACAATGTCAGGAACTTCGGACTCTGACAGGTCTTCGTTTTTTTCTGGATTTGTTTGAAACCTGACAGAGTCGTTAGACCTGTCAGCGTTGAGATTCTTATAATAACCTATTTCTTTATCCTCCTTAATTCGAATTAAAAAATGAAAATGATTAGGCATTAAGCAATAGGCATAGGTATCGGCAACAGGTAATATATATTTTTCGTATAAACGCAGAAAATGTACATAGTTAGAACTTTCTTCGTATAAATTACATGAATTAACTCCACGGTTATAAATGTGATAATAAAATCCTGATTTAAAAATCTCCATAAATTTTTTTAATGAAGATACGGTTTTTTCTATTAATTTTTAATCCTGTTAGTTTTCTAAAACCTTGCAGAATTGGCTTTGTGCTTAAAATAATAAACCCCGACAGGGTTATTTGTTTTAAATTTCCTTTGCTAAGCGGAATTTACAATTCTGCTTATGTTTTAAAATAAAAAGGGGCTTTTTCAACATCTTACCTTTCCCCATCCAAAATCGACTCAGAGCCATAATGTCTTACCGCACATCTGCAAGCCTTCAAGGAATAGAACAAAGTTGGCACCATGCAAAGGTAACGTGCCTTTATCGGATTGTAATGTGACATAAAGAATTTGAAATGAACCTAACAGAAAAGGAACATGCCGCAATAGAAATGCATGCTGACACAACGCAATGGTAACGTGCCTCAATCCAATTATAATTTCTTTTCATAAACCCTATGTCTAACAAAAAATATGACAAAAAAAGAAAGATTTATAGAATCATTTATATCTTTATTAATTGAAATTAAATACGAATACAATACGAATGGGTTGACCGGTAACTAAGCCGGCAACTCCCCACTATTTCTGAGCTGGGTCCGTTAGCGGGAAACAATACAAGAAACATTCATCTAAAAACTATGAAACGATTATTTTACCTGATATTTATTGTGTTAATTTTATCTTCTTGTTCAACTTTAAGAAATTTTCAGGAAAGGAAGAAACAACAAAACCTAAAAGAAAATTTCCATATATACCTTCTTTTAGGTCAATCCAATATGGCAGGAAGAGGGGAAGTTGAAGAAATTGATACACTTGTACATCCTCGTGTATATATGCTCACTGAAGATACAATTTGGACTCTTGCCAAAAACCCTTTACACTTTGATAAACCTAAAGCCGTTGGAATGGGATTAGGATTGTCTTTTGGGGAAAAAATGGCTGAACATGATACTCTTGTCAACATCGGTTTAATTCCTTGTGCTAAAGGAGGTACATCAATTAAACATTGGTATATTGATACTTATCATGAACTGACTAATAGTTATCCATATAATGAAGCTATTGGCAGAATTAAAAAAGGAATGAATCGTGGGGTTATTAAAGGTATTTTGTGGCATCAAGGCGAGTCAGATTGCAAGGTGGAAGATGATGTTACGGTATATAAAGAAAAATTTCTTGCATTTAATGATAGCCTGGAAAAAGATTTAGACTTACAAAACATACCGATTATAATTGGAGAGATTGGAGATTTTTTATACGACAAAAGACCATTAGCTAAAGATTTGAATGATGTTTTAAAAGAAATATCTCTTGAAAATAATTGTATTGGACTTGTTAAAAGTGATAGTTTGAATCACAAAGGTGATAAACTTCATTTTAATTCAGATTCTTATAAAAATTTGGGGTTAAGATATGCAGATGAAATGATTAAAATACAGGAACAATGCCAACCGCCAACACGCAATAAAAAACATCGGGCAAAGGGAGGTCTTTTTAAACGAAAATAACTTTAATAACAGCAGGATAAACTGACATCCAGAAGCCTTGAAATGATCTGCTTTTGTTATTGCCAAATGGCACCCCCATTTCCCCTGCTCAACGAAATTCCTGCCTGTTTGCCTACAGGGGCAATTCCGGTTATTTTTTCAAAAAATACGTAATTTTTCCTCCTTTTACCTTTTCTCAGGCCGTTTGGCTAAGTATTATTTAAAATTATTATAAACAGCAGACTGACCCCAAAGGGAAAACCCTTAAAAGACCTGTTTTACCGGTCAATCGTTGTTATACTATGCCTTCCTGTGCTTAAACATTTTGACCCATCATTTGTTAATTATTCAGTATAATTATAACTTATGAAAGATTCGTGGGAAACAACCATCAAACAATCCCTGAAAAAAAGAGTGGAAGGGTGTAAAAGTGAACCGCGCATGCTTCAACCTAAAAAAACATTAGATAATCAAAATAAATAACCTAAAAAATAAGCAATTATGAAAAACTTTTCAAACAGCAACAAATGTCCGGTTACCGGAGCGGGTGGACCCCAAGCTCCTGACAGTGATGTACAAAATCAGGATGCGGGACCTCATCGGTTAAACCTGGATATTTTGCGTCAGCACTCATCCTTATCCAATCCAATGGGTAAAGAATTTAACTATGCCGAAGAATTTAAAAAACTGGATTTGAAATCCGTAAAAAAAGATATCCATGCAATAATGACCGACTCCAAAGACTGGTGGCCGGCAGACTGGGGCCACTATGGCGGACTCTTTATCCGCATGGCTTGGCACAGCGCAGGAACATATCGCATGGCCGATGGCCGTGGAGGTGGAGGTACCGCCAATCAGCGCTTTGCACCGGTAAACAGCTGGCCCGACAATGTGAGTCTGGATAAAGCAAGACGCCTGCTATGGCCTGTTAAACAAAAGTATGGAAAAAAGCTTTCATGGGCCGATTTGATGATCCTGACCGGTAATGTTGCCCTGGAATCCATGGGCTTTAAAACCTTCGGTTTTGGTGGAGGGCGCGAAGATGTATGGGAACCGGAAAAAGATATTAACTGGGGACCGGAACACGAATGGCTGGCTGACGAACGCCATGACGATCAGGGAAACCTGGAAGGGCGCCTCGCTGCCGACCATATGGGACTAATATATGTCAATCCCGAAGGGCCCAACGGCGAACCGGATCCTGCAAAATCGGCAAAATTCATTCGCCAGTCGTTTAAACGCATGGCCATGAATGATTATGAAACGGTTGCACTAATCGCCGGTGGACACACATTCGGTAAGGTGCATGGTGCCGCTCCCGAAGATCACAACGGTCCCGATCCGGAATCAGCTCCTATCCATCAGCAGGGCCTGGGATGGAAAAACAGCTATGGCACCGGAAAAGGAGCAGATACAATTACCAGTGGACTTGAAGGGGCATGGACCAACAAACCCACCGAATGGGATATGGGTTTCTTTGAAAACCTTTTTGAATACCATTGGGAGCTGACGAAAAGCCCGGCGGGCAAGTACCAGTGGACGCCGAAAGAGAAGGCTGCCCAGGAGTTGGTGCCGGATGCACATATTAAGGGAAAGAAAAACCCTCCGATGATGCTTACCACTGACCTCGCGTTGAAAGTAGATCCTGAATATAAAAAAATATCCAGGCACTTCTATGAAAATCCGGATGAATTTGCCGATGCCTTTGCCCGGGCATGGTTTAAGCTGGTACATCGCGATATGGGACCTAAATCCCGTTATCTCGGTCCGGAAGTTCCTGAGGAAGATTTAATAT
>DATFIZ010000193.1:0-28571 GCA_035269575.1 Bacteroidales bacterium
ATACCCAATGAAAAATATCTTATTAGCCCTGGGATTACTTATAATGATTACGAATTCAGTGTTTAGTCAGAGTAAATTAACGACAAAGCAAATTCGAAACAGAAATTATCAGGAAGTAATTGGACCCAAGTCTCAATCAACCGATACAGTTATCCCCGATCAATATCCAATGTACCCTAATGGTATGAAAGGAATGCTTAAACATATTTCAAAACATTTAATTTATCCCCCAAATGCTTATAAAAAAGGCATACAGGGTATCGTTATCTTGAAATTTTTAATTGAAAAAGATGGGAGAATTAAAGAGATAGAGGTAGTAAAAGCGTTAACCCGGACTTAGATGCTGAAGCCATCCGGGTATTGAAAAAATTAAAAATCCGGATTCCGGGATACAAAGATGGCAAGCCTATAAACTTTGAATATAAATTCCCTTTTAACTTTAAAAGTACATTCGCTCAATAAAATGATTGGATAAATGTTAAGCAGGTCTCTTGCTTCACATAGATTCATCCTTTACGTAGTTCGATTTTCTCCCAGAAGCTCTAAAATACGTCTGGTTTTTTCGGGCATAGGAGCATAGCCGTCGAGCCAGTGAATCTTAAACCCGTTGCGCTCCATGCGCCGAAACCAGGTCATTTGTCTTTTGGCAAACTGATGAATGGCCGTTTCGAGTTTTTTAAACATTTGTTCAAAGCTAAGCTCTCCGGTAATATGCTGTGTGATAAATTTGTATTCCAGTCCATAATACAACAAATTTTCCACCGTAATTCCCTGATCAATTAATCGTTGTACTTCATCAACCAGGCCCTCATCCAAACGCTGTTTTAAACGCTGTGTAATTCTTCTACGCTGCGATGGACGGTCGAATTTAACCCCCACCAGTAAAGGTTTAATCTCAGGAAACACATCATCAGGTTGCGGGTTTTCCGTATAATATTTTTCTATTTCAATGGCCCGTATCATCCGTTTGCGGGTATCGGTATCGGTTTTATTATGCAGCTTTTTATACGATGATAAAATGGTTATAAGCTCTTCGGTTGATTTTTGTTCCAATTCGTCTCTTAACGGATCATTCACCGGAACATGAATCAATTTATAACCTTTTAATACAGCTTCGATATACATTCCTGAGCCACCACATAAAACCGGGAATTTATTACGTTTTTGAAGATCTTCGAAGACGTTGATAAAATCTTTTTGATAGGCATAAACATTATATTTAGCTCCGGCATTCACAATATCAATCAAATGGTAGGGAATTTTCTGGTCCTCAACCACATAATCATCCAAATCTTTACCGGTACCTAAATCCATTCCGCGGTAAACCTGGCGAGAATCGGCGCTTATTACTTCGCCCTTTAAAATATAAGCCATACGTGTAGCAACGGATGTCTTCCCTCCGGCGGTAGGGCCTAATATGGTTAATAAATTGTAATCCTCGGACATAAATGATTCCTTTTTGTAATAATCCATGTAAAGATAAGGATTGTTGATAATATTTTTTAAAATTCTATGTTGATATAGTTCTAATTTTCGCGATTCGTTTAATTTTGTACACACAAATTTTAGCTATGGATTTAAAAAGAATATTGAACCGTATTCGTTTTTTTATCATAACACCTGCACAGGAGTGGGAAAATACAGCAAATGAAAAAGAGACCAACAAAGAGTTAGTTTTAACTTATATTGTCCCCGTTGTTCTTTTCAGTTCAATAATTATTTTCGCAGGAAGAATCCTCAACTGGGAAGATCACTCAGTTGTGAATGGAACGCTTGCGGTGCTTTCGTTTCTTCTGGTTACTTTTTTGACCATCTACCTTTCAGCATTTATTATAAATGAGCTATTACCCAAATTTGATACCAACAAAAACCTAAACCGTACATTTAAGTTAATGATCTTTTCTTCGTTACCTGTACTGGTTGCTTATGGGATATCTTCTTTTCATCCACAAATGGGATTCATCAATTTCTTTTCATTATATTCGATTGTTCTTTATTGGAAAGGTGTTCAGCCTTTGTTAGGGTTATCGGAAGACAAAATAACCGGCTTTGTATTAATCTCCTTACTGATTATTGGTGCTTTGCTCATGATAATCAGCTCGGTTATTATGAGTGTCATTATTTATTTTTCAGTATATTAAACGTTTACACCTGTTTTTTGTACTAAATAATAAATCAATACCTTTGTAGATTGTAAAAAGAAAGTTTTTATGCAAAATAAAATCAACATAAGAAATAAAAAAGCAGCATTTGATTTTGAACTCATTGATAAATATACAGCGGGCTTAAGGCTAACGGGTACCGAGATAAAATCCATCCGGTTAGGAAAGGCCAGCCTGGTGGATACATATTGTTTTTTTCATGAGCATGAACTATATATTAAAGGATTAAATATTTCTGAATACGCTTTTGGGACCCATAACAATCACGAACCAAAGCGTGACCGCAAATTACTATTGAACAAAAAAGAGCTTAAAAAAATTGAGCGAAAATCTACCGAAAAAGGGTTGACCATTGTGGCTACCCGCCTGTTTATTAACGAGAATGGCTGGGCCAAGGTTGAAATAGCACTTGCCAAAGGGAAAAAAGAGTATGATAAACGCGAAGTTATCAAAAGAAAAGACCTGAAACGTGATATGGAACGAATCAGGAAATTTTAAACCAGAAATTTATATTATTTACTGGGCAAAGAAGAAATTATTCAACTCATAAATATCTTCTGCAGTAAATTCCGAATCAAAATCAAAGAAACGGTCAATTGCATCCAGCAATTCATCAAAGGAGATGTAGTTATCACCATCCTTATCAAGCTTTTTAAATTTTTCGGGTATTTCATCATATTCTCTATCACCAGACCATTCACCGTATCCAATAGGAATCATATACACCTCATCCCGGTTAACGGCAGGCGTATCATAAAATAACATATCCCGTATTTTATTACTGCTCATTTCCACACCGTATTCATCAACAATCGCCCGTTTATTAGAGAACTGTTCTTTATCGATATAATTCGGAACGCCATCTTTGTCATCATCTAACGCGCATCCAACAGAGTCTACATTAACACCTGCAGGTGTATCAGGACAGTCATCTCTCAGGTCAAGGACTCCGTCTCCATCGGTATCAGCAATTAAAGTATAATCAAAATCCCCGGTAACATCGGCAAACAGGTTTTCAATTACCTTTGTTTTTGCTTCGGAAAACAGATCAATATTCAGTGAGACATAAGTTAACGAGAACATATCGTTCATATCATCGCCAATACGCCCCGATTTATTTTTATAACTAATACCATCAAGGTCATCGCTAAATGTATAGTGTAACGAGGAAGCCACACGGAGCGCCACGCGGTCACTTACTTTAAAATCGAGCCCTGCATCTGCAACAATAGCGAATGTGCTGGGAGAATAATCTCCGCGATCATAGAAATCCTCTCCCTGAATATTGGTTTCATAATTGTAATCACGGGTAACAATCTGGTCTCCAACACGAATGGTGCCATCAGGATAATAGACGTATTCTCCTAAATCATTTTTTAAATCCGTTTTTGAATCAAATTCAATATATTCACCTCCCAAAGAGATAAATGGTCGAATTTTTTTCTTTCCCTGATATATATTACCAAAACCGTATTCTACATTTAATCCCAAACTAAAAATTTCAGAAGAGAAATTCCAGTTTTTATCCGGTTCGGTATACGATCGTTCATGTCCGGTAATTTTTCCGACAAGCACATTAGCATTTGCTTTCCAATGATGTCTGTTATCAAGATACTGGAATAAATTAATTCTTATACTGGGTGTCCCCTGGGTAAGGCCTTTCATATCATTCTTTAACTCGCCGTAATAATTTATTACCCCTCCGCCAATACCTAATACAGGCATATACACTGGATTTTCAACTTCAACCTCCTGAAACAATAAATCTTCATATCCGCCTTGAGCGAATGAGAATTGAAATCCCAGAAGAACAATAACAAAAGCAAGTAATAATTTATGTATTCTCATTTAATACGTTCATTTAAAATTAACGATACCATTCATGATTTGAAATCATTAATGCTTCCTGCACGGTAATACGTTTTCCGTTGTTATAGGCCGAAACAAAAGCATCATCAATGGTTGTTGTATTCCAAATATGTACCCTGTAATCGCGAGCTGCTTTATAAACATAGAATGATCCGACCGAATATTTTCTCCATCCTTCATGAAACTCTGTCCGTACTTCTTTGTCCAGGTTGTATTTTTTAAAATATCTTTCAATATTGATTGGACGATGACCGGCAGCAATTTGTACCCGGTAATATACTCCTGATTCGGGTTCGAGCACATGGGTAATCTTTGTATCTTCACGCATTGCCTGTAGAGCACTCTCTGCGATTTCAATTTTAACTTTACCGCTGTAGTCTCCGGGTTGTTTTAATGTAACGGATCTCGATGGAGGTTCTTCAACTGAGGCTATAGCTGCCATTAAATTCCCGGGGGATGTATTTTCCAGGTTAACATCTTTTTCAACTACCCGGATACTAACCGTATTATCATCCTGAATATAAGAGAAAGTACCATTAAGATTTGGTTTTTCCGTAACCCCGTTATCAGGTACCAGTTTATAAGAAACAACAAAGTATGGATCGGAAGGCAAATTCATCCATAAAAATTTTACCGTCTGATCTTTAAAGGTAAAAATAGCATTTTTATTTTCAACACTTACGGCCTTATATCCATCGGGAACTGTTTCCTGAATTTTTGCAAATTTTTCTTTATCGCCCTTATTAACCAACAGATTCACCATGTATTCGTTATCTTCAACTCCTGTGTAAGGTATTTGACGAATACATTTAACCTGAGCCATTGGATGCTTTTCGGCTGTGGTTGGGGCCACCAGATTTTTGAAATCCTGAATATCAACAATTAGATTGGGGTCGATAGTTGATGAGGGAGTAATGTTAATATTCTGAGCAGGTACATCAACCGATTTTCTTTCGTTATCAGCAATATAAGAAAAGGTACCTTTTAAATCAAAATTACCTTTTAACCGTTGATCAACTTCTAATTTATAGGATAAGGTAATTTCTTCCTGGGCGGGTAATCTTAGCCAGATAAATTTAACTTTCTGGTCTTTAAAACTAAAATCTGCATTTGCCGTTTGAACAGGAACGGGAGTTAAACCAGCAGGAATATCCTGTTGAAATCTTGCAAAGCTTTCAAAATCCAACTTATTTAAGGTAACCTCAACGGTTATTTCATTTCCTGCTTCCACTTGTTCCGTTGCATTCATTGTTAGGCCAACATCAGAGAAAATAAAATTCAATGCCAGAACAATCCATGTGTATATAAGAAGCAATAAATGTTTTATCATATACAATTCGTGTTAATTTTCTATAACTCAATAAAAATAGCTATTTAATACAATAATAACAAAATATCAACATAAGTTATCAACAATTGTTAATAAATAGTGATTTTTGTTTATAACCAAGTTTTTCTTCAAGAACAATATTTTTAAGATTTATTCCTGTACTTTATTATTTCACAAATACACCAATCATAAATGATGGTGCAAAAGGGCTCTGTAATGCGTATAAAAAAATGATAACCTAAAGTTAAAAATTAAAAGTTTGGACTCAATAGGTATTTGGCATAAAACTCATTAATTTTATCAACAGCTTCTTCCGGACTATCTACAATTTGAATTAAATCCAGATCTTTCTCGGCAATATTTTCTTCTTTTAGCATTACATTTTTAACCCAATCCATCAATCCTTCCCAATATTCAGAGCCAACAAGGATTATAGGAAAACGTCCGATTTTTTCTGTCTGGATAAGCGTAACCGCCTCAAAAAGTTCATCAAGAGTGCCAAATCCTCCGGGCAAAACAATAAAACCCTGAGCATATTTAACAAACATCACTTTTCGCACAAAAAAATGTTCAAAGCTAATCAGCTTATCAGGATCGATAAACAGGTTTGCAGATTGCTCAAAGGGAAGATCAATATTTAAACCCACGGATTTCCCTTTACCCTTTTTTGCCCCCATATTTCCGGCCTCCATAATTCCCGGTCCACCGCCGGTAATCACACCATATCCATGCTGGGTGAGTTTATAGGCAATATCTTCTGCAATTTTAAAATACTTATTATCAGGTTTTGTACGGGCAGATCCAAAAATGGATACACAAGGGCCTATACGAGACATCTTTGAATAACCCTCTACAAATTCAGCCATAACTTTAAAAATGGACCAGGAATCGGATGTTTGAATTTCATTCCAATCTCTATCTTCAAAAGCATTTTTTATCAAATCATCATTACTCATAGGATAATATCTTTTAATACAACCATACTAAATTAAACTTTTTTTTGAATAATTCTATGCGAAAGGAAATTTTGAAAGCTATAATTTTAACGCTTCAACTCCTCTTTAAGATATGCTGCAGTGTAGCTATCTTTATGCTGGCTAAGACTCTCAGGAGCACCTTCGGCAATAATATACCCTCCTTTCGCCCCGCCATCCTTTCCAAGATCAATGATATGATCGGCCATTTTAATCACATCCAGGTTATGCTCAATAACAATAACTGTATTGCCTTTGTCAACAATATTATTGAGCACGTGTAACAGTACCCGGATATCTTCAAAATGCAAACCTGTCGTTGGCTCATCAAGAATGTACAACGTATTTCCTGTATTTCGTTTGGCAAGTTCGGCCGACAACTTAACCCGTTGCGATTCACCTCCGGAAAGTGTCGTAGAAGGTTGTCCAAGGGTGATGTACCCTAAACCAACCTGTTGCAAAGCTTTTAACTTTTGCTTAATGGAGGGTACAGCATTAAAAAATTCAACGGCCTGGTTAATGGTCATGTCCAGCACATCACTTATCGATTTCCCTTTATATTTAACTTCCAGGGTTTCACGATTATACCGCTTGCCGTTACAGTCTTTACAATGAACATATACATCAGGCAAAAAATTCATTTCAATCGTTTGCAACCCTGCTCCCTGGCATGTTTCGCATCTCCCCCCTTTGACGTTAAACGAAAAGCGCCCTGCTTTATATCCACGAATTTTTGCTTCGGGCGTTTGCTCAAACAACTTTCTGATATCAGAAAACACTCCCGTATATGTTACAGGGTTTGAGCGGGGTGTGCGTCCCAAGGGAGATTGATCAACTTCTATCACCTTATCGATATGCTTAACCCCCTCAATAGTATCATACGGCAGGGGTTGTTTATTGGAACGATAAAAATGTCGGCTTAAAATGGGATGTAAGGTTTCATTAATCAGTGAAGATTTGCCACTCCCTGAAACGCCTGTTACACAAATAAATTGTCCTAAAGGGATTTCAAGATCTACATCTTTCAAATTATGTCCTTTAGCCCCCTTTAGAATGATTTTCCTTAAATTACCTTTACGTCTTATTGAGGGCACTTCGATTTTCTTCCGACGATTCAGATAATCTGCAGTTAATGAAGCAGACTTTAGAATTTCTTTAGGCGTGCCTTCAGCCACCACCTCACCTCCATGAAGACCGGCTTTAGGTCCCATATCAACGATATGATCGGCCGATAAAATCATTTCTTTATCATGCTCAACTACAATAATTGAGTTTCCCGAGTCACGTAGTTGTTTTAATGAATGAATTAACTTCTGGTTATCGCGTTGATGCAACCCAATACTTGGTTCATCAAGGATATACAGTACATTTACAAGCTTAGAACCAACCTGAGTAGCTAAACGAATACGTTGACTCTCCCCACCTGACAAACTTCGTGCAGGGCGGTTTAATGATAAATAATTTAAACCCACATCGAGTAAAAAAGATAATCGTTCGGATATCTCTTTAATAATCTCCCGGGCAATTATATTTTGTTTTTCGGTTAACTGCGGCGGTAGTTCTTTAAACCAGGTATAAAGCTCTTCAATATCCTTGTTTGACAATTCGGCAATATTCTTATCAACTACTTTAAAATGTAATGATTCTTCTTTTAAGCGATTCCCATTACAAGTTGGACAAACCACTTTTTTTACAAACTGTTCGGTTCTTTTTTTACTACTGCCTGAAAATTTTTCCTGCTGATAATTATTGATATAATTGACAATCCCTTCAAAACTCAAGAAATAATTTGAAGAATGACCCAGTGGGGTATTTAATAACTTAAAGGACTCATCAGAACCATAAAGGATAATATTTAATGCATCCCCTGGAATATCTTTAATAGGTGTATCGAGTGTAAATTTATATTTTGCAGCAATAGCATCCAGCTGCCAAAATATCAATATGTTTTTGTATTTTCCTAAAGGAACAATACCACCTTTTTTAATACTTAACGACGGGTCGGGAATAATTTTTTTTATGTCAATTTCACTTACCACTCCTAACCCACTACATTTAGGGCAGGCACCCTGGGGCGAATTAAATGAAAAAGTATGCGGCGCCGGTTCATTATATGAGATCCCACTGACGGGGCACATTAATTTACGACTAAAATAATGAACATTGTTGGAATCTTTTTCTAACACCATCAGGACTCCCTTGCCATGATTTAATGCTGTTTTAACCGTTCGTTTAATTCTTTTGGGATCGTCAGCACTTATTTTTAATTTATCAATAACCGTTTCTATAAAATGAGTTTTATACCGGTCAAGTTTTAAACCATGAGTTAACTCTTTTATTTCACCATTTATACGAGCATATAAAAATCCTTTTTTACGGGTTTGTTCAAAGAGCTCTTTATAATGTCCTTTCCTGCCTGTAACCTGTGGCGCAAGAATAAAAACATTTTTACCTGCAAACTTTTGTATAATTAATTGTAAAATCTGGTCATCGGTATATTTCACCATTTTCTCGCCAGTAACATACGAGTATGCATCTGATGCCCGGGCAAAAAGCAGTCGTAAGAAATCATAGATTTCAGTGACTGTACCTACGGTTGATCGTGGATTTTTATTGGTTGATTTTTGCTCGATAGAAATCACCGGGCTTAATCCGGTAATCTGATCCACATCAGGTCGCTCCATGTTGCCCAGAAACTGCCGGGCATAAGCAGATAAAGTTTCGATATATCTTCGTTGTCCTTCTGCATATATAGTATCGAATGCAAGAGAAGACTTTCCACTACCGCTTAATCCGGTAATTACGGTCAGCTTATCACGGGGAATGGAAACATCAATATTTTTAAGGTTATGGACTCTTGCTCCAAGTACTCGAACTTCAGAGGTCTTATTCGCTACCACATCAATAGAAGTTAATTTATCTTTTCCCAATCGTACAAAAATTTTGTGTTACTTAACAACATGAGTTGAATCAGTTTGATACAGATCATTAATTAATGAATAATTCCGATACCCTTTTTCAGGAATTTTAATTAAATACTCCTTACCATTTGGGTTCGAAAGAAATGAATCTCTTAACCAGGGGTTAAAATATTTCAAGATTTTATAATTCGTTTCGTGTTTTTGTGCAAAATCAGCAAAATCTTTGACGGATGAATCTATCTTAACCGTATTAGTAGGTATCTCATAATAATAATCTTTCTGGCGTATATGAAATCCATATTCTTCAGGATTTTCCTGAATTAATTTTATGGCCAGCACACGGTAAATATAACGAGCTGTTTCAGTATTTAGTAATAAGTTGTAGTAGTTTTTTTCTTTTTGTCGATTAACCTGACGTAATAGTCCGGTTCTTCCCATATTATATGCTGCAGCAGCCATTGTCCAACTACCAAATAAATCATGTGCATCCTTTAAAAACTCAGCTGCTGCCTGGGTAGATTTTTCCAGATGATATCGTTCATCTACTTCGTTGTTCACTTCCAGTCCGTAATCTCTTGCAGTCCCTTTTAATAATTGCCAGATACCAACAGCTCCAGCGGGTGATACGCTGTTTTTTAAATCACTTTCGGCCAATACCAGATATTTAAAGTCATCGGGAATACCATTATCTTTTAAAACTTTTTCAATGCGTGGAAAATACCGATTCGCTCTTTTTATAAACAATACCGTTTGAGACTGCCAGTAAGTATTGATCAGAAGCTCCTGATCCAGTGCTTCGCGGACGTCAAAGTAACTAAGCGGGACTTCTTCGCCGGCGAATGTCAATTTCTCGGGTATCGATAAGGCAAAAATTGAATATTTCTTTTCAAAAGCTTCCTGATAATCATAGTCAACAGATTCTCTTCCCTGTCTGAAATACGAAAATAGTAAAACAAAAGATCCTAATATAAGTATTGTAGCGAATGTATATAAGTATTTCATATTTTTATTTTAAAAAAACAATATCCAAAATTAGTTAACAATATTTTTGGATAAAGGTTACAAAAATAAATATTTTTTATGCTGAAAAGAAAATTAAAAGGAATAACTTACCCCTGTATAAATACCTAAAGAATAAGGATGCGATTCTATCTCTAAATTAGAATTAATTGGGTTCAGATAATATTTAAGCGAGGGTTCGATAAGTATGTTCAGGTTATTCATTATTGGGTATTCCAATCCGAGACCCAGCAAACCACTATAATTAATATTATTAACCCCGTTGGTTTTCCCTATGACATCTTTGTTATTATCATAAATTAGATACACATTATTTCCTACCAGAAAATTAGCACCAACTCCCCCAAGAATATTGATTCCAAGGGTTTTATCCAACACTTTATATCTAAAAATCAAAGGAACTTCAATATATTCAAAACTTTGCCGGATATTAGCATGAACATTATCTAAGAAAGTTTCGGATAACATAATATCATTTTTTGAGACACTCAAATTTCTAACTCTGGCAGTAGCTGTTTCATCGAAAAAAACCAAAGGTGAATTAAACTTTATATCTCCTGCAGAATTAATTATTTCGTAAGTATTAATATAGTTATCACGCGTTTTATCACCAGCAATTTGGTATAATTGATTCGCATAAACAGAAATATAATTCATATCCTGTCCCATTGTTGAATAGTATATTCCCGCTTGTATAGAAAATCTTTTTTGAGCTTTAAATTGAATATTAAGTCCTCCGGAGTAAGTAAAAACAGGGCTTTCAAGGTTATTATAATAGCTGTTTCCGGTTAAAATATTCGATTCTGGTATATGCCTGTATGAGTAAGATGGAGCAATAGCACCTCCTATCATCCATTTTTTGCTGGCGTTTGAATGATTAATATTATATTCTTCATAATTGACTGCAGAGAATTCAGGAAAAATATCGGCAAAAAGACTTTGTTTGGGGGGTATCTTTTTAATCAAAATATCAGGACGGTTTCTATGCTCGTCTATGGCTACAGGAAGTGTTGTAAGAGAGGCTATTTCCTCGTTATTTATCCGCTCTGCCGGATGAACAACGATTTTTTCTTCCTGCAGAAAAGACCAACCTTTACTGTTTTCATTCTCAAGATTAATATCAGCCATTGATATTGCTGAATACTTAAATGATTTATCAGGTAACTTATGGTCTTTAGCTGTTTCTGTATATCTGGGAGTGATCTTGTAAGAATATGGATAAGAAGTTCTGTTTAAATTAAAATATAATGATGCAATGAAAGTTAAGATGGCTAATGAAGCTGCAATTTTATAAATCAGGATATTTGATGATTTCTTCCCATCCAGTTTTTGTTCAATATTATTCCATACCTCATCAGGGGGCTTATGTTGGAAATTCTCTAACTTATCTCTAAATACCTGATCCATATTACTTAAATGTACTTTCATCAAATATATTTTATTTTTACATCACTGTTTTTTTTTATCTTTTCTTTCAGAATCTCTCGCGCTCGTGAAAGGTTAGATTTTGATGTCCCTTCTTTAATATTCAGCATTTCACAAATTTCTTTATGCGAATACCCTTCAATAGCATAAAGGTTAAACACCATTCTGTATTGTGGAGACAGCTCCTGAACCATTTTCAGCAAATCTTTTGCAGCCAGTTCGGAAAGAATATGGTCATATTCTTTGTCCCGGGATTCATATCCCTGTTCCATATTTACGGCAAACAAATAATTCTTATCTCTAAACTTTTCAAGTGCTGTATTTACCATAATTCTTCTAACCCAACCTTCAAAAGAACCTTTATGATTAAATTGTTCAAGATTCATAAAAACTTTAATAAATCCATCCTGTAAAATATCTTTTGCTTCATCTACATCATCAGCATATCGCATACACACACCAAACATTTTATCTGCAAAAAGTTGATACAACTGTTTTTGTGCTTTGCGATTGCCTTTAATGCAAGCTTTGACTATTTCAATATAATTATTCAACAGGTTTTCAGGTTTTGTATTTATACAAATTTATTGAATAATTTTATCGAACAAAAAGCTTGCCTCTTTTTTCTATCGTAATTTTAAGATGGGAATAAATCAAATTTGGTTGCGTTTAGAATATTTTTTTATTTACGCAACCTTCCTATATATTTTAACATCTATTGCATGTATACAGTTATTTTTTTAACGAACTAAATATTGTATAAAATGCAACTTAAAATAAAACAGAGGAAAAAATTTTATCATACAGATTTTAATATGGGTGTGATAATAATTTTTATTATTGTAACCTTGGTATTCCTGGTTTCATTAACAAAAAGTAACTATAGCAAGGATTTATTTACACAGAATACTGAGATTGTAAAGTAGCAAGAATTACTCAGACATATCTTGTGCATTTCTTTCTAAACCTTTAAGAAAGATTTTAAAGTTTAGTTTTAACAAAAAAAGTGGATGGCTATAAAACGCATCCACTTTCTTTTTCATCATTAATAGTCATTACATATGAATTACTTCATCGTAAGCAGCAGCTGCAGCTTCCATAACCGCTTCGGACATGGTTGGGTGCGGATGTATTGATTTTATAATTTCATGTCCTGTTGTTTCTAACTTTTTCGCAACAACCAGTTCGGCAATCATTTCGGTAACGTTGGCACCAATTAAATGAGCTCCTAACAATTCGCCGTATTCTTTATCAAAAATCAATTTAACGAATCCGTCTTTTTCGCCTGCAGCACTTGCTTTACCCGAGGCTGTAAATGGGAATTTGCCAACTTTTATCTCATAACCGGCATCTTTAGCTGCTTTTTCGGTCAATCCAACCGAAGCAACTTCAGGAGAAGTATAAGTACAAGCCGGAATATTACCATAATTGATAGGTTCGGGATTTAGTCCGGCTATTTTTTCCACACAGGCAATTCCTTCGGCCGAAGCTACATGAGCAAGTGCCGGTCCATGTACAATATCTCCAATAGCATAAATACCTTCGATATTGGTCTGGTAATAATTGTTAACTTTTATTTTTCCTTTCTCAATTTCTACACCTAACTCTTCCAGTCCAAGATTTTCAAGGTTAGGAGTTACACCTATTGCCGAAAGAACAATGTCTGCTTCAATGGTCTCTTCCCCTTTCTTTGTTTTTACAACGGCCTTACACAACTTTCCTGAAGTATCAACTGATTCAACGCTCGAATTAACCATCACTTTCATTCCGGCTTTTTTAAACGAACGAGCCAGTTGTTTAGAAACTTCTTCGTCTTCATTAGGTACCACGTTGGGTAGAAACTCCACTAAATAGACTTTCGTCCCTAATGCATTATAAAAATTTGCAAACTCACTACCTATAGCTCCTGAACCAACAACAATCATCGATTCGGGTTGTTTAGACAAAGTCATTGCTTCCCGGTATCCGATAATTTTCTTTCCATCCTGTTTAAGATTAGGCAATTCTTTTGAGCGTGCTCCGGTAGCCAAAATAATGTGTTCAGCTTCATATTCCTTCACGTTGCCGTCGGCATCTTTCACTTCAACCTTTTTATTTTCTTTAACTTTACCCAAACCGGGAATGGTTTCAATCTTATTCTTTTTAAAAAGGAACTGTATTCCTTTACTCATCCCTTCGGCAACACCTCTGCTTCTTTTTACGATGGCTTCAAAATCAGGTTTTATTTCACCTTCGATTTTAATTCCGTAATCACCAGCATGTTGCATGTAAGTATATACCTGGGCACTTTTCAACAACGATTTGGTTGGGATACATCCCCAGTTTAAACAAATTCCACCCAGTTCAGCTTTTTCTACTACTCCAACTTTCAGTCCTAATTGAGAAGCTCTGATTGCAGCTACATAACCACCAGGACCACTTCCAATAATTATTATATCGTATTTCATTATTCAGATGTTTATTTATAGATTTATAATTTATTAAAATGAATGATACTATGATTTATTCTATAAAATTAAAAATTTTTATGCATTTATTTTTAATAAAATTTTATGTTTTATTATCTGAACCATTTTAGCTAAAATAAAAAATATGACCAATGAAAAAATAATCGATGCACCAGAAGGTATATTCACTTGATAAGAGATCAATAATCCCATTAGTGCTCCTATTAAACCAATAACAATAGAAAGGATAATTATGTTTTTAAATTCGTTGGTAAATAAATTAGCAATGGACTGAGGAATGGTTAATAATGAAATAACCAATATAATTCCAACCACCTTAATATTAAGCACAATGGTTAATGCAACCAAAGAAATCAATAAATTATTTATAAAACTTACCGGTAATTTATGTGTTTGAGCAAATTCCTGATCATAAGCAACAAATAAGATGGTACGGTAAAAGAATATAAATATTAAAATAATAACCACACTTACAACAGTCATAAATATAATATCTAAAGTGGAAACAGTAAGAATGCTACCAAAAAGATAGGTCATTAAATTAGGGGCATAACCGGGTGTAATAAATACAAAAATTATCCCTATAGCCATCCCAAGCGACCATAAGATTCCAATCACAGAGTCTTCACGCACATTCGATTTTTTGGATAGAAACTCAATACCTAATGCTGAAAAAACAGCAAACACAGCGGCTGCAATTACCGGATTAAAGCCAAAAAAATATCCCATACCAATCCCTCCAAAAGAAGCATGCGTAATGCCTCCACTAAGAAATACCATTCGCCGGGTTACAATATAGGTACCGATGATTCCACAGCTTATGCTGGCCAATATACCAGCTAATAACGAATTGACGATAAATTTATATTCAAATAATTCTGCTAACATAACTAATGATTGTGTTTACTTAATACGGTATGAGGCACTTCGCCATGCGTGATTAACTTAATTGGACAATTATATGAAGCCAGTTGTGCTTCTGTAATTTTATTGGATTTATGATAATGAACCCCCCGGTTAATACAGGCAATCGTTTTAATATACGCTGCAATAGTTCCTAAATCGTGCGACACAATAATGATTGCCATTTCCTTATTCAGCTCATTTAAAATTTCATACAATTCACCTTCAAACTGATTATCAACATAAGTATTTGGTTCATCTAATATCAATAATCGTGGAGAAGAGACGATAGCTCTGGCCAACAAAACTTTTTGCAATTGTCCGCCGGAAAGTTCGCCAACAGGATAATTTTTCAAATCGCTAATTCCAATCTGCTTAAGTGTATCACAAGCTTTCGTATGATCAGATTTTGAATATTTAAAAAACAACTTATTCCCAAACATTAATCCTGACAAAACAATATCAATTACTTTAATCGGGAATTTTTGATCAATCTTGTTAAACTGAGGTAAATATCCAATGGCATTTCGTTTGTCGCTTTCAGCGCGAAAAACCTTTACCGTTCCTTTAAAAGGTTTTATTAATCCAAGAATGACTTTCAGCAAGGTTGTTTTCCCTCCTCCATTCGGACCAATGACTCCAATAAAATCGTTGTCATAAATATCCAGGGATACATCGGTTAAAATAACCTCATCATTGTATCCGGCATACACCGATTTTAACTCAACTAACTTTGTCATAATAATTACTTACAGGGTATAAGATTCTACTATTCTGTCAACAATAAACCGTATACTTTTATCCCAATGATAATCCAAAGGGTTTATTTGCACAACCGTTCCTTCGATTTCTTTTGCAATCACCTCGGCATTGTGCTTACTAAATTGCTTTTGAACAAAGACAATCCTTATATTTTCCGACCGGGCAGTTTTTATGATCTCCTGCATATTTGAAGGAGTGGGTTCTTTACCATCAATCTCGATAGATATCTGCTCTAACCCATAATCACGTGCTAAATAGCTCAGTGCAGGATGAAAAATTAAAAACTTTTCTCCTTTAAAAGGTTCTAATTTATGTGTAGCATATTGATCCAACTGCTCAACCTCATTCATTAAAATCTGATAATTTGCAGTAATTGAACTATCCAGTTCAGGATAATTTTTTATAAAATACTGATAGATAATTTCCACTTGCTTTTTAACTTCTTTGGGTGATACCCAAATGTGAGGATCCGTTCCATGGTGATGGTGGCCGTCGTGTGCATGGTGTTCATGATCTGTTTCCTGAGGACTTATTAGATGTGCATTTTCTGATAAATCAACTACCTTCATTTTGGGATGAATATCCTTGATGTTAGGTATCCAGGACTTTTCAAACTCGATATGACCTATTCGAAAATAAACCTTCGAATGAGTGAGATTCTGCATTTGTTTTGGGGTAGGTTCATAAGTAACCGGACTTGCTCCGGGGGGAATCATTACATTTACAGCAAAATGATCTCCTGTTAATTTTTCTACAAAATATTGCTGTGGTAAAATACTAACCGTGACAGTGGGTTTATTATTGTTGGATTCATTAGAACATCCCAAAAACAACCCTAAAATCATTAGTAGCAGAGAGAATCTTATGTTCATAGCTTTTTTATTTAGAATCATTAAAAATAGCAAAAATAAAAGAAATAAAATAATTTTAGGTAAAGAATTAACCTGATTTTATTGTTTAACGTTTATGTAATTTTACAAAAACCACTTGCATAAGCAATATTGTTCTACCTCAATATAAATTTGTCAAAAAAAGAGTGGCCGATAATTCAACCACTCCCTTTTTTTTATTGTTAAAATTAGCAGATTTTTAATCCAGCAATTCAGCTAATTTTTTACTTAACTCTTCACCACGTAAATCTTTGGCAATAATAATTCCGTCGGGATCAATTAAAACATTATGAGGAATTGAATTAAAACCATAAAGGTCACGGGCAGAACAATCCCAATAATTTAGTTCAGAAACCTGAGGCCAGGTAATGCCATCCGCTTCAATGGCATTCACCCATGATTCGCGGGTTCTGTCTAATGAAACCCCAAAAATCTCAAACCCTTTATCTTTATATTTTTCATAATTTTCAACAAGGACAGGATTTTCCTGTCGGCAAGGGTTACACCATCCTGCCCAAAAGTCAATCAGAACATACTGGTCGCCAACATAGGATGAAAGCGAAACCGGATTTCCGTCGGGATCGTCCATGGTAAAATCGATATATGGTTGGCCAATAGCTACACTTTTTAAAACATCAAGTCTTTCGTTTAAATCTTTAGCATATTCAGATTCTGCAACCTCTGCGCTAAAATTTCCAACAATCGTTTCAAGCTCTTCTATGGACAAATAAGGCATCATATAATTTAAAGTGATAAAGGGAGACAGAACGGTCGAAGAATTTTCATGAATAAAATCTTTGATATATTGCTGTTGTTGTTCCTCAACTTTAGTATATTCCGCTTCAATTTGTTTTACTTTCTCCATATCGCCACCCATATTGGCTTGCATGTATTCATTATACAATGATCTGAATTGCATATTGTAATTCATCAACTGTTCTTCAAACGTTCTATATAATGTGGTAACTTCAGAACCTTCAATTTCTGCCTTTGGAATACTATCGACATGAGCCACAACTTTAACGGTAGTATTTTCTAAAAATAAAGGAATAGCATCCAGGGTGTCGGCAAACCTAATAACATGATATTCAGGCATATCAACAGCGCCTTTAAAACTAAACTTCCCATTTTGTAAAGCAACAGAATCAACAGTTACCAGATTACCATCTTTTACTTTTTGAAGTACTGCTGAACCTGAATTCAACCCTTCAATTTGTCCCTCAATATTATACTTTGTTTCTGTTGAACATGAAAACAAAAATGCAATAGCCAACAGGCTGTAAAATAACTTTCTCATTATGATCTATTTTTAAAATTTATAAAATTAATTAATCGATAAACATACAAAAAATTCTATATAATCAGAATTTAATATATGTAAATATGAATTATTTTTCATTAAAATATTCGTTTAAAAGCATACGGGCCGCAAGGAATGAATTCATTTTCCCTTGTAAAACATTATCCTCAAAGAGTTTTAGCTTATTTTTAATTCTTTCTTTTTGATAAAAACTGTTTTTTAATGATTCGTTTATTGTTTCGTACATCCAATATTTTGCTTGTTCTTTACGTTTTAGCGCAAAAAAATGATTTAATTTTTGTTTTTCAATAAATTCATTAATCACATTCCACACCTCATCAATTCCGGTTTTCACAAGCGAAGAACAGGTTAAAACCTTCGGAATCCATCCGGACGAAGTAGGTGGAAAAAGATGAAGTGCATTTTGATATTCGTTTTTTGCCAATTCAGCTTTTTGGATATTTTCACCATCGGCTTTATTTATCACAATGGCATCGGCCATCTCCATTATTCCACGTTTAATTCCCTGCAATTCATCTCCGGCACCGGCAAGCATCAAGAGTAGAAAAAAATCGACCATGGAGTGTACAGCAGTTTCAGACTGCCCCACTCCTACCGTTTCGATAAAAATAGTGTTAAACCCGGCCGCCTCGCATAAAATAATCGTTTCTCGGGTTTTTCGGGCTACTCCGCCTAACGAACCTGCTGAAGGAGAGGGTCTGATGAATGCACCGGGATCGTTTGACAACTCTTCCATTCGTGTTTTATCGCCCAAAATACTTCCTTTAGACCTTTCACTGCTGGGGTCAACAGCCAATACCGCAAGCTTATTACCTTTTGAAGTAATATACTTTCCCATCGATTCGATAAATGTACTTTTTCCTACTCCGGGAACACCGGTAATACCTATACGTATCGAATTCCCTGCGTATGGAAGGCATTTCTCAATAATCTCCTGTGCAATCCGGTTATGATCGGGCAAAGAACTCTCGATCAGTGTTATAGCTTGCCCCAGAATGGTTCTGTTCCCATTAATAATACCATCTACATATTCCTCTACCGGACGTGATATCTTTTTATTTTTCCTGAATTTTTTTATTACCTCCGGATTGATTGAGTCAGGCTGTTCAATACCACGCTGTACATTTAATGCTGATTTATATTCTTTTCTATCTTTTTTATTTTCTTTATCCGACATGCTCATACTATTTTCTGCGAAATTAAAACATCCTGCAATAGAAATAAAATATAATGCTATTTTTCATAGCACCCTTTTTAATCTAACAAAACAAAGGAAACAGGATAAAACTGCCTCCTTTATTAATCTTTTATCCTTAACCGATTAATTAATCAACAATTTCTCCGGTAATCATGAGTCTCACTTCCGGGTTTTTTGGATCATTCGAAATGATATAAATAGATTTTCGTTGTATTCCTTTACGCGAGCCCGGAGTAAAAACGGCCCGGAAAGAACTCGTTTCACCGGGTTTTAATACTTTTTTCTCCAGATTTGCCGTGGTGCAACCACAGGTAGTCCTTATTTTTCGAATGATTAAATCGCTTTTACCGGTATTTTTAAAATGAAAATCCGTTTCTATCTCTTTCTGGTCCCTTGGAACTTTTCCAAAATTATGATTTCTTTCTTCGATTTCTATTTTAGGTGCATTTTCTCTTTCTTTATCGGTAAGATGCGAAAAATCTTCTTCAACCTTAGCGCTAATGGTAATATAATTTCCTCTACTATTTTCGCCATTCATTAATAAAGAAACTCTACCCACAATAAATCCCCAATCGTTAACCTTCCGTCCATCGTATTCGCCAATGATAAACCCTTTTTCTTTAGGCCGCAATTCATCAGGATAGACATCAAGGGTCAAATAATCCGGAACATTGCGGAAACTAAGATTTAACATCTGGTCAGATCCATTGTAAATTTTTAAGGTATCGGTTTTTACCTGATTATTATAAACCCTGGTGAAAGGCATATGATTTGATTGCAGCCTCAACGCTCCAATAGTTTTAGGATAATAATCTTCAATCGTCTTTTCTCTGGGCTGTACTTCACCTATTATTCTTAAAATTACTCTACTTTTATTGATTGTGTTGGTGGTAATAATAATACTTTTATTAAAATTACCGGGCCGATTTCTCGGGTCAAAAGCGGCTTTAACAAAACCTTTCTCACCGGGCATTAAGGGTTTTTGTGTCCACGTAGGGGTTGTACAGCCACAGGTTGCTCTAACATTTGTAATGACAAGAGGCTCGCTTCCTGTATTGGTAAACATAAACTCATATTCAACCGATCCACCATCTTCTTTTATTTTCCCAAAATCATGTACATCTTTTTCAAAAGATATGCTGGCCCCCCGCTGTTGGCCAAAAGTAAAAACAGTGATTAGGCAAAAAAATAAAATAAATAATCCTCTCTTTTTCATCATGTAATCATATTTTTATAAAAATAAATAACTTTGAATGGTATAAATATCAAAAATAATAATATTTTAATTTTTGTCATTAAGGTTAACAAACTTTAACTTTTGATAATAAAATGCTAAATTCATGCCAAATTAAAGAGCTGTTCCTATTAAAACGAAAACTCAATAAATAAGTTTTGAAAAAAAGCTATTTTACCCTATTTATTTTATTTTTTGTTTTCATAAACAAACCTGTATTAGCCCAATTCTACAATGGGCATCAAATGAATTTTGGCAAAAACAGAGTCCAATATAATGAATTTTACTGGTCTTATTTTCAATTCGATGATTACGATGTTTATTTTAACCAGGAAGGAGAAACCATTGCCAGATATACCGGGGAAATTGCCCGCGATGAAATCGGTCAAATGGAGCAACGACTAAATCATACCCTTAAAAAAAAGTTAATCTTTATTGTTTACAACCGGTTTACAGATTTCAGGCAAAGCAATATTGGACTGGTGACCGGGAAAGAAGCATATAATACGGGAGGAATAACAAAAATACGGGACAATAAAGTCACCCTATTTTTCCAGGGCGATCATATCGCTTATAACCAACAATTAAGAAAAGCTATTGCCCAGGTCATAATTATGGAAATGCTTTACGGGAATCGTTTATCGGATAATTTTGCCAATGCTACGATGCTTGATTTACCCGAATGGTATTTAAACGGATTAACCTCATACTTATCCCGGGAATGGGACGAAAAAACAGAAAACCGCGTGAAAGATGGATTGGGTCACAATCGATACCAAAAACTTACGTGGTTAACCGGCGAGGAGGCAACATATGCCGGACATTCATTCTGGAAATACATTAATGATTTCTATGGCCCTACGGTTATTACCGATATCATTTATCTTACCCGGATAAAAAAGGGAGTTAACAGTGCAATACTTGATGTTTTAGGTTTGCCTTTTAAAGAAATCGTTCAACAATGGGTCGATTATTACGAATCGTATTTTGAAAACCAATCCCTGGCAACCGACACCATAAACGTGCAGCAAAATATTATACTTACCAGTAATCCTCAACAAAAAATTACACAAGTAAAGTTAAACCCTAATGGAAATAAACTGGCATATGTTACAAATGAACGAGGGAAATATAAAATTTTTATTTATGATGAAAATTCTGATAAACATCAAAAAATATACAAACATGGTCATAAAATAAAACAAATAACCGATTACACTTATCCAATTATCGGCTGGCACCCGTCGGGGAATTATTTAACCATTATCACCGAACAAAAAGGAGGCATTAAACTAATTCAGTACAATCTTGAAAAAGATGAACTTACCTCTAGGAATCTGTTACATTTCGATAAAATTTTAGATTTTAATTATGCTAATGATGGATCTAAAATGGTATTTTCTGCGGTTAAAGAAGGCAAAACCAATTTGTTTATTTTTACCATGGCTTCTTCAACAAGCAAACAATTAACCCATAATTCGGCTGATAATTTTAATCCGCGCGTTATTCAAAATGCAACAAAAATTGTATTTAGTACAAATCAACCAACGGATACATTATCGAATAAAAATTTTAGTCTTAACCGGGATATCTACCTGTATGATTTAAATAAAAAAAACGATAAACCCCAAAATTTAACCCAAACAAATGATACAAATGAGCACTTACCAGAGGGTTTAAAGCCCGATAATTACCTTTACCTGAGCAACCAAAATGGAGTTTATAATTTATATCAGGGGAATTTTGACAGCACCATAACCTATATTGATACAACTATCCATTACCGGTATTTTATGAGCCAAAAGCCTTTAACCAACTTTCGTTTTAATATACTCAACCATGATTTAAGCACCAACAAGTCAGCCTACACTTTTGTATATTTTACAAAAGGGAAATACCATCTTTATAAATCATCATTGGACGATTCAATGTTTAGTCCCAAAGATCAATTACACCAAACACTGTATAAACAAAAAAATATTGACAGCCTCCAAACATTAAAAATAAACGATAAAGCGATAACCGACACGTTAAAAATGCAATCACCTGAAGATAATTATGCAGACATTAATCAGTATACCTTTGAAATTGAAAAACCCTATTACAATTACAAATACAACAAAGAAAGAGCAGATACCAGCAAGCTTCAACGTCCGTTTCCGAAAATACATATTTACGAAAGAACTTTTTATACCGATCACATCGTAAGCCAGGTTGACTTTGGCTTCTTACACAACACCTACCAGGCCTTTACCGGCGGTGCAGTATATTTTAATCCCGGGTTCAATGCTTTACTAAAGATTGGTGCTTTTGATTTACTCGAAGATTACAAAATAATTACAGGAGTAAGGTTTTCGGCAGATTTTAACAGCAACGAATATCTGGTAAGTTTCGAAAATCTTAAACGAAAGATAGACGAACAGTTTGTTTTTCATCGTCAGAGCTTTAAAAATATCACCCCGGATTTTGTTTCCAAAACAAAAACGCATAAACTGATGTATATCCGAACCATTCCTTTCAGCCAGATTGATGCATTAAAAGGGACCGTAACCTTTCGACACGACAAACAAATTTATATGGCTACCGACCACAATACGCTGCAAGTTCCTGATATTCATAAACTCTGGGGAGGAATAAAATTCGACTATATCTTTGACAATACCATAAATACAGGTATAAATCTTTACAACGGCACGCGATATAAAATCTTTGCCGAATACTATAATCAGGTCAATAAAACAAAAACAGATTTATTTGTTGTCGGAGCCGATTTCAGGCATTATCAAAAAATTCACCGCGATTTAATTTTTGCTTCCCGGTTTGCAGCAAGCACATCATTCGGAAACAATAAACTAATCTATTATCTGGGGGGTGTAGATAACTGGACCAATTTCTCGCAACAAACCCCCACGTTTATCCCACTCGGAGAAATACCAATAAACAATAACGAGGACTATGCATATCAGGCAGTAGCTACAAACTTGCGGGGATTTCCACAAAATATAAGAAACGGAAACAGCTTTGCGTTAATCAATACCGAGATAAGATGGCCCTTTGTGAGATACTTCTCAGGTTATCCGCTCAATTCTTCTTTTTGGAACAATCTCCAGCTGGTAGGTTTTTTTGATATGGGAACTGCCTGGACTGGGATAAGTCCTTATGCCAAAGAAAATGCCTATGACAAAGAAATCATTAACCGTGGACCAATTACAATTACCCTTGATACAGATCGAGATCCGATCGTTGCAGGATACGGATTCGGATTAAGAACCATGTTATTTGGTTATTTTGCCCGATTCGATTGGGCCTGGGGTATAGAAAATCAAGAAATTACACCCGGAATATTTTATTTTTCATTAAGTTTGGATTTTTAAAGCCAATTGTCATGAGTGTACATGAGATTTTAATACTCATTATTATAGGATTTTTAGCCGGTATCGTTGGAGGGTCCATGGGCATTGGTGGAGGAATAATAATCGTACCTGCCCTGGTTTTCATCCTGGGATTTACACAACATCAGGCGCAAGGCACCAGTCTGGCAGTATTATTATTTCCTATAGGAATACTCGCTGTGTTGAATTATGCAAAAAATGGGTATGTAAACTTTAAATTTGCCCTGGTATTAATTATTGCCTTTATTTTAGGAAGTTATCTGGGCTCCGTAATCTCAATCCATTTACCTGCCAAAACACTAAAAAAATTATTTGGTGTTTTCATGCTTGTTGTTTCCATAAAAATGATTTTAGATAAATAACCATGACCCTAGAACAAAAAATAAAAAAGCTGTCTAACAAATATTTTTCACAGGTTGTTGATATCAGAAGACACATCCATCAGTTTCCTGAATTATCTTTTCAAGAATATAGAACCTCAGAATATATCGCTTCTTTGCTTAAGGAATGGGGTATTGAATTTGAATCGGGTATTACAGAAAACGGAATTGTGGTCTGTATTAAAGGAAAAAATCCGGGAAGAAAAACAATTGCTTTACGAGCCGATATAGATGCTTTACCCATTGAAGAGAAAAATAATATTCCCTACAAATCAAAAAACAAAGGAGTAATGCATGCTTGCGGACACGACGCGCATACAGCTTCATTACTTGGCGTAATACTTATTTTAAGCGAACTAAAGGATGAATTTGAAGGAACGGTAAAATGCATTTTTCAACCCGGTGAAGAATTACTCCCCGGCGGAGCTAAATTAATGATTCAACAAGGGGTTTTAAAAAATCCCGAACCCGAAATTATGATTGGTCAACATGTTTATCCTGAATTACCGGCAGGAAAAATTGGCATAAAGAGTGGTGCTTACATGGCATCGAGCGACGAAATTTATATTACCGTTAAAGGCAAAGGAGGCCATGGTGCCATGCCCTGGCAAATTAACGATACAGTGCTCATTACCTCACACATAATTGTTGCTTTACAGCAACTTACAAGCAGGTTAGCACCGGCAGGAATACCTACCGTTTTATCTTTTGGTAAAGTTATAGCTCATGGCGCAACCAATGTTATTCCCGATGAAGTTAACATAGAGGGAACCTTCAGAACAATGAACGAAACATGGAGAACAAAAGCACATCAAAAAATTAAAGATATTACAAAAGGAATTGCACAAGGTATGGGAGCGAAAGCAGAAGTTAACATTAAATCAGGGTATCCGGTTTTAATCAATGATGAAACCATTACCCTCCAAGCCAAGAAAGCCGCAATTCAATTTTTAGGAGAACAAAATGTTGTTGATTTAGATTACCGAATGACATCCGAAGATTTTGCCTATTATTCACAACAGAAACCATCCATTTTTTATCGATTGGGCGTTTCATCCCAAAATGACAAAGAATGTTCATCGTTACATTCGGCAAATTTTAACATGAACGAACAGGCTCTGGAAACCGGAATGGGAACCATGGCCTATATGGCTATCCGGTTTTTACAAGGATAAAAATATTGTTATAACGCTTGAAAAATCAATTAAACAAACATTATTTAGAATCGTTCTAAATTTAAAATGTAGGGTTATTTATATCACGTTTTGTTTTTCTATTTAAATTTTGGGAATAATTTTGTAAATGAATTAATTAAAAATTTAAACTAAAATCAAAAAATCATGGCTTACGTAATAACTGATGACTGCACAGCTTGTGGTACTTGTATAGATGAATGCCCGGTTGAAGCTATATCTGAAGGTGATATCTATAAAATTGATCCTGAATTATGCACAGATTGTGGTGCATGCGCAGATGTTTGCCCGGTAGAAGCTATTCATCCGGAATAACCCAAAGCTGGGAAATAATTTAAAGCTGCCTTTGATGAAAGGCAGCTTTTTTTAATTTATATTTTACTTTAAGTATAATATATTTATTCTAAAAAAAATCAGAATTTATGCTATTCCGATAAATTTTACTACTTTTCGCCAATAAATTTAACCAAACCAAAATATGTCACTAGTTGAAGAATTTGATAAAACCGGAAACCGGTTTTTTAAATACCGAAGTTATTTGCCTGTCATTTTATACCCCCTGGCAACCTTAGTATTAGTATTAAACTTCAAGCAAGATATCAAACTTCCGGAATTAACCTGGTCTGTTATATGTTTAAGCATTTCTCTGTTTGGACTATTAATCCGTATTCTGGTAATTGGATTTACCCCCAAAGGAACCTCAGGCAGGAATACAGCAAAGCAGGTTGCCGAAAAACTTAATACTAAAGGGATTTATTCTGTAGTAAGACATCCGCTGTATTTAGGTAATTTTTTAATGTGGTTTGGTATTATTCTTTATGTAAATAATATTTGGTTTGCTATTGTTTGTACCCTACTCTTTTGGCTCTATTATGAAAGAATAATGTTTGCCGAAGAGCAGTTTCTAAAAGGGAAATTTGGGGAACAATACTTAAAATGGTCGTTAACAGCACCTCCCTTTTTCCCAAAATTAAGAGGATGGGAAAAAGCAGATCTTGAATTTTCGGTACGCAATGTTTTAAAAAGAGAATACAACGGGCTTTTTGCCATAGGTATTTCATTCGCTTATTTAAATGTTTTAAAAAATTACATCAAAAATCAAGAATTAAAGATAACCGACTTTTGGTTATATACCTTAATCATAACTTTTTTACTATTTATTATCTTAAGAACCCTGAAGAAAAAAACAAAGATATTACATGTTGATGGAAGATAAATTGAAAGGGCGCCCAATCATTTGAGCGCCCTTTTTGATGTCAGAAAATAAGTAATAAGTTAAAAATATTTTAAATCGAGTCTGTTTCAACTACCTTTGCCAGAATATCGGCATAAGGAATAAGTAAAAACTTTTTCCCCTCAATTTCGGCCTCGGTTCCTGAAAATTCTTTATAAAGCACACTATCACCAACATTAATCGCTGAATTTTCGATAGTACTCACCGCTACTACTTTGGCAATTTTCTTTTTCTCCTTCACCGAGTCAGGGATGATTATTCCGGATGCTGTTTTTTGCTCCTCCTTCTCCTCGGTAATGTCCAATAAAACATGATCGTTTAATGGTTGTAACTCTTTCATTTTTAATTAATTTTATGGTTTGCAAAAGCAAACAGGTTAAACATTATTTTAATTCTAACAATTCGTCTATTTTAGGTTTATTAAAACCAACAATCAACCGCCCGTTAATATCGATTTGAGGCACTCCCTGCTGTCCACTCCTCTTCACCATCTCCTGCGCCATCTTCTGGTCGTGAGAAACATCAATGTCCCGAAAAGGAATTTTTTGTTCTTTTAAATAATTTTTCAATGTATTACAATGCGCACAGGTGGGTGTTGAATAAACAACCACATGTTTTGTTTTTTTCTCTCCGTTATCCTTTACTGCCGAATACAATGAATTTTCAATAAAGGATTTAAAAAATCCCGGTTCATGACAGCCCTTAATTACCTGTTTAAGGTTGTCACCAAAAAATTCAAGCAAAACAGGAGCTGTTGTGATTTCATATTGCTGATGTATATCAGGGGTTTTGGTTACATCAACCACAAAAAATTGTATATCCTTAGGATTGATCTCTACTTTTTGCAAACTGTCAAAAGCACAATCACTTTGCTTCGCTCCTGATTTATAAATAAGTAAATAGCTTCTATGGCTACTTTTTAATGCTTGCTGCAATGCAGGATAAGATTCGATTCGTATGAACTCCATTTTTAAAAATTTAATTATTTATATATCTTCATATCATTTTTTGTGCCAATTGAAATTTTCTTCAAACAAACTGTAAAATTGACATATCTTTATTGCATTTGGCAGCAAATGTTTTTAAACTTTTTGAAGAGAAAAGCATCTTAATTATGAGTATAAAACTAAATGAGAAATAACTAATACTATAAAACAAAAAACATTATCTATGAAAATTAAAATTTTATTATTCACATTATTTATTTTTTCGGTATCCGGCTACGCACAGGAAGAAAAAAAACCGCTTGATTTTTCTGTTTACGATAACTGGAAATATATTGAAAACGAGGGGATATCAAATGATGGGAAATGGGTATTCTATGAATCGAACCCCTATTATGGCGATGGAAAAACGGTTGTATACAACACCCAAACTGAACAAAAGACAACTATAAGCAGGGCAAAGGATGCACGGTTTTCTCCAAACTCAGATTATCTGGTTTATAAAATTTATCCTTACACCGATACTGTAAGAACCTTAAAACTCAAAAAAACAGATAAAAAAGAATTACCCAAAGACTCTTTAGGCATTCTGGTGTTGGAAAATAATGAAACAATTACTTTCGAAAATATTGAATCATTTAAATTAGCTAATAAAGAATCATCCTGGTTTGCTTTTTCACATAAAAAGAACGAAGCAGATGATACAACCAAAAAAGAGAAAGAAAAAAAATATGATAAAAAAGCTCCTGAACAATATACACTAACGATTATGAATCCGATGCTTAACAAAAAGTATCAATTCAAAAACATCACCGAATTTTCAATATCTAACAAGGGGCAATTAATTAGCTTTATTAAACAGCAAAATGATACTATTTTAAAATCTACCCTGTTTACTTTTAATACCGATAATGAACAGTTAGACAGTTTAGCGTCTAAAACAGGATTATC
>DATFIZ010000194.1:0-42042 GCA_035269575.1 Bacteroidales bacterium
TTTTTATAATTGAATCTGATAATGAGCTTATTTTCTCAAAGAAATCAAGGGCAAAGTCGCCATTGGTTTTTATAAATTTCTTCAACAAATCCAAATCAACAAAACAAATAATAGAATCTTCAATGGCTGCAACTGAATAGTTGTGCTCTTTGTTAGAAAAAATGCTTAACAGTCCGATAAAATCTTTTGGTTTTGCTATACTAATAATATGTTCTTTATGGTTAGATTCTGTTTTATATAATTTCACTAATCCGTTTTGTAAATATAAGAATGAGTTTACAGGGTCTCCTTCGGTGTAAATATTTTCTCCTTTACGATAAAATTTTTCAACCTTTTTCTCATTAATCAAATTGAGCTCTTCCTGAGAAAGGTTTTTAAAAGCCCATGTTCGATAAGCGCAATTCCTACAATTACTTACATTCTTTATTATTTCCATATGATTTAACTCTTGTAACTGATATATATCATTTGTGATATATATCATAATATATATTTATATTAATATGTTAATATCTGTTATTTTTGTAACAGTTAAATTTATAGTGTATAAAAATAACATAAAAAATAGCGAAAATGAAAAAGATTCTGATATTAGGTGCCGGTACCGGTGGGACAATTATGGCAAATAAACTTCGAAAATCTCTCGACAGGGACGAATGGGACATTACCGTTGTCGATAAACATAAAACGCATTATTATCAACCTGGTTTTTTATTTATTCCTTTTGGGATATATAGTAAGCATGATGTAATTAAACCCAAGGCTAACTTTATTCCTTCCGGAGTTAATATTATTTATAATGATATTGATAAGATTATTGCCCAAGAAAATAAGGTTCATTTAACTGGCGGGAAAGTTTTAAATTATGATTTTTTAATTATAGCCACAGGAACAAGAGTTGATCCTGATGAAACTCCCGGATTAAAGGGAGATTTATGGCATAAAGAAATTTTTGATTTTTACACCGTTGAAGGGGCTGTTGCCTTAAAAGAATTTTTTGAAACATGGCAGGGCGGACGTTTGGTAATGAATATTGCTGAGTTGCCATTTAAGTGTCCGGTTGCTCCTCTCGAATTTGTATTTTTAGCTGATGAGTACTTTACAAAAGTTGGTATCCGGGATAAGGTAGATATTACCTATGTAACTCCTTTGCCCGGAGCTTTTACCAAACCTAAGGCTACCAAGATGCTGGGTGCTCTTTTAAAAGAAAAGAATATAGAAGTTATTCCGGATTTTTATCTAGAGAGCGTGGACAATAAAGAGAAAAAAATTAAATCATACGATGGAAAAGAAATTCCATTTGATGTGCTTACTATTGTTCCGGTTAATAAAGGTGATGAGATGGTAGAAAGAAGCGGTTTGGGTGATGATCTGAATTTTATTCCTACAGATAAATATACACTGCAATCCGAAAAACATGACAACATTTTTGTTTTAGGTGATGCATCAAATATACCAACATCAAAAGCAGGTTCTGTAGTTCACTTTGCAGCAGAAGTAGTACATGATAATTTACTTTGTGCAATAAAAGGGCGCAGACTGAGAGCTAAATTCGACGGTCATGCGAACTGTTATATCGAAACAGGTTTTGGCAAAGGGTCTTTAATTGACTTTAATTATGAAACAGAGCCTCTTGCAGGAACCTATCCTCTTCCCGGAATTGGGCCGTTTGGATTATTGCAAAATACAAAAATGAACCATTATGGTAAAGTAATTTTCCGATGGATATATTGGCATATGTTACTCAGGGGAAAAGAACTGCCTATTGAGAATGAAATGTCGATGGCCGGAAAGAAAAAATAATAATTGTAAAATTTTCGAATGATGGAAACCAAAACAGAAGATGTTCAGGTACAAATAAACGAAATCAATCAAAAGCTTGATTTATTGCTAAATTATGTCAATGAGCAGCGATTAAAAAGCGAAACGATTGAAGATTTGGTAGCTGACGTTTCAATAATAAGCAAAGATGCTTTTTCAAGCGTTGTATACGAGCTGGACAAGCAGGGTATAGAGCTTAATGTAGATGATATCAAAACACTGGTTTATAAACTGGTAAGAAATGTAAATAATTTCTCTCAGGTAATGGATATGTTCGAAAGCATTTCCGATTTATTAAAGGATGCTGGACCTATGGTAAGCGAAATGGGCATTGATTTCGCTTATAAATTACAGGAATTTGAACAGAAGGGGTATTTTGAATTATTTAAACAAATGACCACACTTATTGATCATTCGGTAGTTGCTTTTCAGAAAACCGATTTTGATCCCAATAAAAAATATTCACTGTTTAAAATTATACGTGAAATTAATAGCCCTGAAATTAAACAGACCTTAGGGTTTATGCTTGAATTTTTAAAAAATGTATCGAAAGAGACTCATTTAAACAAATAAATTAATAATCATTAAAAAAGAACATTATGGCACAAAAAACAATAGCAGGGGTTAACCTTGAAGTAACTGAAGATGGATACTTAGAAGATCCTACCAAATGGAATGAAGAAATTGCCAAAGAGATAGCAAAAGAAGAGGGTATAGAATTAACGGATAAACATTTCGAAGTAATTAAATTTATTCGTGAAAATGCTGAATCCGGATTAACTATCCGCAAAGTAGGAAAGTCAGGAATTGTTGATATAAAGGGTTTTTATGAGCTATTTCCTGGCGGCCCCTTGAAAATTTCCTCGAAAATTGCAGGTATTAAGAAACCTACAAGTTGTGTGTAATTAAAAAATTTATAAGCTATGGCTGAAAAAAAAGATACACAGGTTAAAAAAGTTGCCATTATTTGTGCAAAAGCGTCTCTTGAGGATGTTTATGCTGCATTAGTAATGGCAAACGGAGCGGTGATGGAAGGTATGGAAGCAAAGGTTTTCTTTACTTTCTTCGGGCTTGATGCGATTACAAAAAAGCATATGAATAAGTTGCATACTGCAACCGTTGGTAATCCGGGAATGCGGATGCCGGGGGGACTGCCTTTTCCAACGCTTCTGGGAGCAATCCCCGGAGTGGAAGCAGGAGTATCCTCAATGATGCGTAAACAAATGGATCAGTTAGACATTCCTCCGGTAGATGAATTTTTGGACATGATAACAGCAGGTGGTGGCGAAATATTTGCCTGCAAGCTTGCCGTAGATATGTTTAAATTAAAAAAAGAGGATCTAAGCGATCATGTGATTGATATTATTACGATTGGTGAATTTTATGCAATGGCTGGTGGCGAAGGTTCGCAAATTATTTTTACCTAGTACGGTTTAATATGATTAATCAAAAAGCCGGTCCATAATTTGGAGACCGGCTTTTTTTATAGAATGCTTAATTCGTTTATTATTTTCCAAATTTAAAATCCATACCCAATGCAACGAATAAATTATCCTTATCATATTCTTCCATTGTCGTTAATGTTCCACCTAAAGGATCTTGAGCAGAATATATTTTACGGGCATCGTTATAAGTAGTGTATCCAATGCCTAAATTTAAATTAATTCCCGGCTTGATAGCGTATCCTCCACCTATACCAATAGAATTGGAATGGTTGCTATAGCTTAAATCTGTTTGATAGTCTTCGGTTACGCCTGTTTCTGTATGTAAATATCCAATGCTTAATAATAGTTTTTCAGAAACATTATATTCTATTCCTAAGGCAAATTCGGTTGAGTTTCTGTCAATTACTTCGTCATTATCAACATAAATACCATTTACTTTTTTACCATAGTTCGCATTTTTGTCAAAATACATGTGGAAACCACTGGCTACCGATAATCTGTCAGTAATCTGATAATCGAAACCGGCAGAAAACATGGCAGGCATATCGTTTCTTATCTTTTCGCCATCGGGGAACATCCCTGTTTCTATATCGTTAACAGGATCATAGTCGATAATAAAATCTTTCGTTGTATTATTTTCTAGTTCAAGTTTAGTTTTGAACTCATACTTTAATCCAATGTTTAATCTGTCTGATGGACTTATGTTAACACCAATGATTGGTGCAAAACCAGAACCTGTTTGTTCTACCTCAACATTATCTTGATCTTGTAATACATATGCAGCTGTTCTGGTTTCATTATACGTGTCGTTAACTACACTATAACCCTGGTCAATAGTATGTACCGAAGGGTCAAGTCCAAAATTATTATAACCTGCTGACAATTGATTGTAGGTTTCTGTATCTATAATCGATGCACCATATGCCTCATCTAATGTAAAACTACCTGCGCCTCCGTCTGATAAATTGTTTAATCCATCATTTAAGGGTTGTATTGCTGCTGCTGTTGATTCAAAATACGCTGCAGCCGGAGTTTCTGTTCCCCCAAGGGTAATAGTTATATCTTTTAAATAACCATTATAAGTATTTTTAGCTGAAACATACCTTATCCCTAGATATGCTGAAAACATGTCATTGAAAGCATAGGAAGCCCCGAATTGGTAACCCCAATAAACAGATGAACCTTCGAAATAAGCATTTAATCCATAGTCGGAAACAGGTTGACCCTGGGCACTTAGTGTAGGAACTAAATTTGAAACAGGAACTTCAAATGAGGGTAATCCATTATTAAAAGTAGCACTTCCTCCCCCTCCTACCGGATTTATTCCGAGAGACAAAGTGAAGTTTCCTTTTTTATAAGCTCCATAAATGCCCGGGAATAATGGTACACTTACTTCTCCCTGATATTCAACGGGATTGTTGTTTAAATAGGGATAATGTGACGTAACATATTTGTTTTGTAAGATGTACTGGTTGTTTAACGAAAAGTGAAAGCCATCACTTAGTTTGGTTAAACCAGCAGGATTAAAAAATACGGCATCAATATCTGTTGATGCATCGCGGGCAAACATACGGATATAAGCCGCACTTTGGTTCTGGTTGGTTACAATACCTCCTGAATAGGAAAAGAGAGGAACAATAAGTATTCCAATAAATAATAGGGTTATTCTTTTCATAATGAGTTATTTTTGATTATCCTGCTAAAGATAAAGTTTTCTTAAAAATTTAAAGTAAAAATGTCGACTAAAGTTTTATAAATTTCGACCTTATACAATTTGTCCTGCATAATTAGTTTGTATACAGAGAGTTTAGGGGTGTTGTTTTTTTGTATTTATATTTTTAAAATATCGACCGTTTGGATTTTTTAGTCGAAAAAGGAGCTGTACAGAAAGTAAATTAAACGTATAGTTGATGAAAATCAGGATCACCCCGACCCTGAAGGGAGCCTGATTTTCATCAATTTCCTCTTAGGGAGCTTAGCAAGGCGTTTCTATAATTCTCGTAATCAATATCTTACGAGTACAAGAGGGGCAAAAGTTGTTGAGGCAATAAACGAAAACTTTCTGGACAGCCCCTTACAGGGTATAATCATAAAAGATTATTCTAATCAAAAAGTTGACTTAAGCAATGGTTTATCTTTAACTTTTTGATTTTTACAGCCAAAAGCAATATTTAACCCAACACGTAGATTAAAGGTAGATGTTTTATGACCCCAAAATGCGGCAGAAACATTATCGGTAACCACATAAAACTGTAATGGTGCACCTCCAAGTACCAAGCCTAATCCAATGTTGTTATAGGTACCGTTCATGATAGAATAGCTTAAGCTGGCAGAAATTCCATGAACGGGCCGAACATTGGCTGAAAAAGTAAAAGCCTGGTTAAAGTAGTTGTTATAAATGTAAGAGCGGGATAAAAAGCTTACATCAAATTTCGGGGAAACAAAATATGATGCACCTATATATACCTTTGTTCCCAGTCCGGTAGTATAACTGCTTGATTCATTGGATACAGTAAAACTGTTTTCCAACGAGTCCAGAACCTGATCGAAAGGATCTTCTTCGGATTCTTCAGCGCCAATTTCGTCGCTAAGATCAACTCCTTTAAAGGAATATTCTCCTTTTAACTCGAGGTTTGTAACTTCTTTGTCCCATTTGATATAGCCTAAATCGATAATACTAAGTGAAAGAGACAGATTATCCATGGGGCTGTAATATACACCTACATCAATTCCCATTCCCATATTTTGATGCCGTAAGGCTAAATCGATTAAAGAATCATTATCTGCATCTTCAATATAAGCAGGGACTTCAAATCCGTCAAAATCACCATCAATATTCGTTGTTGCAATTAACGGGGAGGATGTGTTAACTACAGCATTTGCATTAATAAATATTGAATCGCTGCTTGAATAAAAACCTAACGTATTATCATTTCCCGTGTTAATGTTTGCATGGCCAAATAAAATTTTCCCACGAACACCTATAAATAGGTTGCTGTTTATCTCTTTGGATACACCAATACCATATTCTCTGTAAAAATTGGCATTTGCTCTTAAAGCGTTAAAATCAGCGGTTTGGTGAATGAAGTTTTGGTTTCCATTGAGTGCAAAATCCATTAAGTCTGTTGGATAGTTAAGGGCCACCGACTGTTTTTCGGATAGGTTAAATGAGAAGTACCAACTGTTAGCTCTAAAGCCAAATGATAACAGGTCGGTTTGAAACTCCTGGTAAAAGGAATTATTATTTCCCAGCTTGGATAAAAAATCAGTCTTATCAAAATCTGCCTCGGGATGAAGAAATGTTACCAAAGAATCCTGGGAAGGATGAGGCATGATGATATCTGATAAAACATATCTGTTGTTTCCGGTACTAATTTGTACAGAGGATACTACAGGTAAACCTATAAAGAAGTTGCATTTAGGTTGGATGGCCGGGTTCATATGGTTCGACTGGGGAATTCTGTTCATAAAATAAAGTGTCTGGCTACTCTGGCCCTTTCCCGTAAATGAAAGCATAATAAAAAATATAGCTGAAATTAAGATGATGATAATCTTGTTATAAAGTTTCATGGTATGGATATTATAAATCGTTTGTATTTATTAAAGCATCAACATCTATGCTTAAATTAAAATCTACCGTATAATAATCGTAAAATTTTACTGAAATATCATTGTCAAATTCAGATGTTTTAAGTCCGGCTTTAATATACGCAAATCGAACAACTTCAAGCTTTTCAATATCCTGTTTCAGGTATTCAACGACGGATGTTTTTTCAGTAGGCTGAGTTACTCTATATTCTGAGTCGAGTTGCCCTGCAACAATCACCGGTTGTGCTCCAGGATCGAAAAGGGTATCTACCGGATTGTATGATTCATCCAGGAAGTATAGCTGAAAGTCAATATCTACAGGGAGTCCGTTAAAAACTTCAAGTACCAGGTTAATTTTTTCAATCATTCCGGCATCTTCGTTAATATCCGTAAGATCCATCTCAACCGTATCTTCTAATGCAATATTATTGGCTTTAAACCAAAGAGGAAGGATAAATTCTAAGCCAATATCTATTTTACTGTTTTTGGTAACAAAGTTGTAAGCACCACCTGGTCCTTCGGGATTTGACAGGGCTTTAATATTGTATTGAAGGTAGTTAGGCATATAGGCTAAGAAACTTGAAATATTTGAGTTGTTTCTGTTGATGGATATTGTGGTATCTTTTGTTTCTCCATAGTCACCAATTCTGGGGAATGCATAATTTGAGGGGTTAACTTCGGGGTCCAGATTCAACGTGATAGAATCGGTTTCATCTTTAAATCCGGTGAATCTTTCAATATTAATTTCTGCAGGTACTCCAAACGAGTTACTGATGTTAAAGTTTATTTGAGGATCTTCAAATTCGATATATCCGTCGTTTAACGATTCGAAAAAGTCGAGCTCAAACTCACCGGAATCTGCCATTAATTCATAATTACCAATGTATCCAAAAATAGATGTGAAATCAATATTGGAAACGGTAAGTTCGACGGCTACCTGGTCGCCTGCATTTACGCCTAAGCCGGAATTGTAGAATTCAAGTGTAAAGTCAATAGGTAAAAAAGATGTATCTGTAATTGTTGTATCGATAAACTCAATAACATAATTGTTTAACGAAAGTGTTTTGTTTACAGAAAAACTGCCACTGTTATTATCGATGAGAATAGTGTCACTGAATGCCTGGTTATTATTTCGAATATAGTTGCTTGAGATGATTAATTTGCCCGTGTGCTGGAAGGAAGAACTTATCTGAAAGTTGAGGTCGGCAGTGTTAATATACAAACTATCGGGATTTTCACCGTTGGAAAAGGAAAATTCGTAATGTTCGGTTCTTTCAACTACTACTGTATCACCCCAGCTTACCGGGAAGTCTTCATCTGATTCAATAAAATATTCAGGAAAATTTTGATTAGGGATCTCCACTAGTTCATCGGCAAGAAATGAAAAAAGGGAGTCTTCATATGTTATAAAAAGCAACCCTTCTTCATCTGCATCAATAGTACTTGTAGTGTCGAATTCACTGATAATATCATCAAGGGAAAGTGAACCGTAGGCTAATGGAGATAAAAATTTTAATTTAACTTCCATTTCATCGCTTAATTTATCAAACTCATACTCATCCTGCATGCAGTGTGAAAAAGTAAAGATTATAATTAACGCGATAAATATTTTTGTAACTCGAAAATTCTTTAACCAACTCATATCTTTAGATATTAAATTTGTATACTAATTTACGGAATAATTATATAAAAAGTTATATTGAGACCCAACAATTAAGTTAAATTGATTATGTGATTCTTCTAAATAACCAATGCTAAAGGGAGATGCCCCTTTTAGAGGAAACCCTTTGTAAATTTCACCACTGCTGTTGAATAAATAAATTTGTCCGGATGATTTTGTTACAACCCCTAACTTCCGGTCATCGTATGAAAAGTAGTAATAAACCGGAGGGTAGGAGATTGCTTCTTTAAAGGTATAATCAAACAGTTTGTCCCCATTATTATTGAATACTTCCAGTTTATTGTTATCTGCAAAAATATAATCTTTGTATCCATCGGCATCTATATCTTGATAATCAAAGAAATGATCGGCAGAATACGTTTTAATTCTTTTTTCTGTTACCTCTCCGTTAAGGTCTATCATCTTTATCATCCCGGTAATATCAGTAGTTACAAAACGTGTGTTTGTTTCCTGGTCGGCATGTTTTAAAATAAATGAATTATTTTTGGATTGGGCAAATTGTTTATTTACACGTATTCTTTCATGGCCACGACGGTTAAGAATGTAAATGCGGTGCTCATCAGCAAGAATAATAAAATCCCGGGTATTTACTCTAAAGTGTTGAACAGGTGTGTTAACCCGCGTATCTGTTTGTTGGAACTCCCATCCATTGATTAATTTTCCATCTAACCCATAGAGGTAAATGTTCTTATTTTCGCAGGGAACAAATATCCTGTAGTCAAGGTTCTTCTCGTAATCGACTAGTGCAATACCCGCTGTTGAGGGCGATCTTAGCTCGATCGGGTATCGTTCAACATAATTACCGTTGCGGTCGATTAGGTGAATTTGATCTTTTGTGCTAAAAAGCAATTGTAACTTTCCGTTCTTGTAATAATCAACCTGGTAAACTTCACTATTAATTTTTTCGTTTAGTTGTAAGCGCCATAATATTCTTCCTACTTTATTAATCAGATAAATTTTATGATTTAGATCCTGAACAAATATTTCATTTTCCTGGGAATAATGATTGGTTACCAATGAGGGTTTAAAATGAGTTGCCGTATCCAGCCTGCTTTCCCAAATGGTAACCGCATCCTCTTTTATCACAGGAATGTATTTTAAGTAAATATTATTAAAGATCATACTGTTATTGTTCCTGAACTGTACAGCAAAAGCCTGAAATTTTTTAATCAGGTCGATATTGGTTTTTAGTCCGGACCTTAAATTGGGGCTTAAGTATTCGGAAATAACGTCTTGAGATCGGGATAAATTTGTATAAAAATAAAAGTTAGATTTGGAGGATAGATTATTGGTAAAATGGTCAAATTTCAGGTCATGGTTAAGGGTTTTGTGCAAGATGGTTGAATGGATAAAATTAACCAGCGATTTTTGTGAGTTGCCCACAACCATGAAATTATCGATGAAAGTAAAATAAGGATTTTCAAATCCGGAATATATATCCCCAAAGAGCGTTTTAAAGAGCCCTTCTACGGGCAGATGATAAATTTTATAAACCGTTTCTTTATCGATCCTTGCATCAAAAATAAGATCTTTCTCCTTAATCTTCTCATTTTGTGCGATCTTGGATAAAACATTTTGCATTTGACTTTCAAAAAGGCTTTTGCTTTTTGTTCTCATGATGATAAATGAGTTTTGCTTCGTGTTTTGATTAGGGTTATCTGTTATTACCAAACCAATTTCTTCATCCAGATTGTTTTTGATTACTTCTTCAAAGTTTACCGTAAATTTTTGTTGATAATACCGTATAAACTCTGTGTAATCACTCAGCTTATTTTGTGTATCCAGATAATTCCTGTATTGTTCAAAATATCGGCTATTATCACTTATACCTAATGAAATAAAAACGGATGAATTGGCCGGTAAAATTTGATTTAATTGATGCTCAACAGCCTCCTGCTGAGAAAATATGTTCAGATAATTATTAACCGTAGGTTCGTTAAAAGAAAACCCATTGAGTAATACGGCATCATTTTTTAAATTAACATCCAACTCTATCCAGGAACCAATGTTTTTAAGGGTAGCAATTTTATTTTTATACTTATCATTTAACAGATAGGAGATAATTTCAGGAAACTGGTTTAAGTTAATATAAACGTTTGCATCCACATTTTTTCCTGCAGTTTTTTGTACGGTTTTAAATCCGTTATCATTCAGAATGGACTCATTAACTTCTGATTGCCTTAATGATGCTTCCAAAATTATCGATGAAGGACTAAGCATTAGCATTCCCTCTTTGAATGAAAAATATAGCTCCCTTTCCTGAAATTCGATCTGATAAATCAGGGTATTATTATATGTTCTTTTTTTTATTGCTCCTTGCTGACTTAATAACTGTTCAATGTACTGAAGAATAATCTTTTTATCACGCAATGTATTCATTTGCATTAAAAAAAGAAATGCAATGTTTTCTTTACCGGAACGGTGAGCTGACAGAACCATTCGATTATCATCAATGAGCTCTTTCATAAATTTATTATCATTATAAAGCTCTATTAAGAAAGACACATCATCATTAAAATGTTTTACTTTTTTTAATTGCTTTAACTCCTGGTAAATTTCATTGTTTTTGCTAAACGTAGTGATCTTGTCAATAAAGTTATCACTGTCAATAATAAACGCAGCATCAAGCGGAACCGCTCTGAGCATATTGAAATCAGGTAGACGCTGGCTTTTAATATACCGGTAACCCCAAAAACCTGCTGAAATAATTATAATAAGTACAACTGCTGTTAAAATTTTTTTTAACATATGTGTAGATTCTTTTTTAGAAGATTTTGGTTCAAAAATATTAAATTAAAATTTATAATGGTAACGTTTCTACAGACAAACATACTTAAATTTGATTAAACCAGATAAGGTTTATATCATCTAATCAGTAAATTTGTTAAATATTAAAAAGAATAAGAATATGATAATGCTTAAGATGAATCTTAAGACCTGCTTTCTTTTTTCATTACTTTTTAGCACCGGGATGCTGGTTTCCGGACAGAACCTTGTTGTTAAGGATATTGAAACGACGCAACCCGTCGAAGATGTGGCTGTTTACAACGACTCAAAACACAAGTCAGGTTTAACAGATAAAAATGGAATGGTTAATCTTGATATTTTTAATTTGAATGAACGAATTTATTTTCAACATCCATCCTTTAAACCGGTAAGCTACTTAAAACAGGAAATCGAACAGAAAAATTTTGTTGTTTTTTTAGAGCGTGAGACTTATGCAATTGACGAATTTGTAATATCAGCCTACCGGTGGGAGCAAAATCCCAGGGAAATACCAAATAAAATTACCCGGGTGCAACAAAAAGAGATTGTTTTTAATAATCCGCAAACAACAGCCGACCTGTTATCACATACCAACGAGGTGTTTGTACAAAAAAGCCAGATGGGAGGTGGAAGTCCTATGATTCGTGGCTTTGCAACCAGCTCGGTACTGCTGGTTGTGGATGGGGTACGGATGAACAATGCTATTTATCGCGAAGGGAATTTGCAAAATGTAATATCGCTCGATGCCAATGCCATTGAAAGCAGTGAGGTGATTTTCGGGCCCGGATCGGTTACCTATGGTAGCGATGCACTTGGGGGTGTAATGGATTTTCATACGTTAAAAGCCAAATTGTCAACCGGTACGAAAGTACAGTTTTCAGGAAACGCAATGACTCGTTACTCATCAGCAAATAATGAAAAAACAGGACATATTGATTTTAATATCGGGACTCCTAAATGGGGTTTTCTATCAAGTATTACTTACAGCGATTATGGTGATTTGAAAATGGGAAGCCGAAACCATTCCGAATATCAAAGGCACGAATATGTGGTGCGGATACATGGTATGGATTCTGTAATTCAGAATAGTAATCCGAACTTGCAGGTTCCTACGAGATATAACCAGCTAAATTTGATGCAAAAAGTCAGGTTCAGGCCTTCAGAAGACCTGGATATGAATTATGCATTTCATTACTCCAAATTATCGGATGTGCCGAGGTATGACCGTTTAATTCAGTATAGCGACGAAACCCTTAAGTATGGTGAATGGTACTACGGTCCACAAATATGGATGATGCATGCTTTAAATGTTAACTACCGGAAAGCAAATATATTTTTTGATGACGCAAAACTTACCCTGGCATACCAGGATTATGAAGAAAGCCGGCATGACCGGAAGTTCCGACAGGATAATTTGCGGCAACGAACCGAAAAGGTGAAAGCTTACTCGTTAAATATGGACTTTGATAAAAATCTGAACCGCGATAATGAATTATATTATGGCCTGGAAGCGGTTTATAATTCGGTATATTCAACCGCGCACAGTAAAAACATTATAACCGGTGAGTTATCGCCGGAATCAACCCGCTATCCTGATGGGATAAATGATTATACCACCTTAGCAGCTTATGCAGGATATAAAGAAAATTTAAACAAAAAATGGACAGCCATTTCAGGGATTCGGTTCAACTATACCAGTATTTATTCCACCTTAAACGACACTACCTTTTTTAATTTTCCGTACGATAATATTTCGGTTAACAATACTGCAGTCAATGGTTCTGTGGGATTGGTTTATCGCCCGGAAAAGTCGTGGCAGGTAAATCTTAATTTGTCCACCGGTTTTCATGCACCTAATATTGACGATATGGCCAAAGTTTTTGACTCAGAACCAGGAAGCGTGGTAGTTCCTAACGAAGGTTTAAAACCAGAATATGCTTACAATGCTGATTTAGGTGTGCATAAAGAGTTTGGTGAAGCTGTAAAATTAGGAATAACAGGATTCTATACTTATCTGACAAACGCAATGGTGCGCCGTGACTTTACCTTTAACGGGCAGGATTCGATTCTGTACGATGGCGAAATGAGCAAAGTGCTGGCCATTGTCAATGCCGACAAAGCATATATTTATGGTTTGAATGCCTCTGCAGAAGTGCAATTGCCGTATCAATTTTATCTGGAGTCGGTGATCAACTATACTTACGGAGAGGATCAGGATGGAATTCCCCTGCGGCATGTAGCCCCTCTTTTTGGAAGTACCCGGTTAAATTATGAACAAAAAGATTTGCAAATATCTCTTTATGCCGATTATAACGGGGAGATTGCTTATGAAGACATGGCGCCCAGCGAGCAGGAGAAAACACATATGTATGCAACCGATAGTAATGGAAATCCATATTCACCAGCCTGGTGGACATTAAATGTAAAAGCATCTTACCGGTTTAAAGAGTGGGGAACCCTGAACTTTGGTATCGAAAATGTTTTAGATACCCGCTACCGCCCTTATTCATCCGGCATTGTAGCTCCCGGCAGAAATTTTATTATTGGGTTAAGGGCTAATTTTTAATATTTCTACCTTTTTGGCGTAAAGATTGTAAAGAAAATATTTATTGCTATTTTTAACTATTCTTTTTATCAAACAACAAAAAATATGACCCGGGTTATTTTGCTTGTATTATTGATACTAATCTCTGCCGGAGGTTTTTCCCAGGAAATCATTGATAAGGATAAGGAAAATTATGAAAAAAATGTTTTCGATAAAGCATTTGAAGAGATTAACGACAGTCTGAATTACCAAAAAAGATATGACTTAATTCCCGAGCAACTGCCCGATTGGTTTTTCCCGGTTATACAAAATATTACTCCTGCTGAAGTCATAGGAGTTTCCGATCCCGGAATGGAGTGGGAAGAAGCCAAAAAGCAGGCTGAGTTAAGAGCTTTGGCGCTTTATGCAATTATCCATTCATCTACGGTAAGTAATATTACCGATGATTATACGAACCTACGCGAAGGAGAAGGATATGCTTTATACTCGACTAAATTTCAGGATTTTGTGTTAACAAAATCAAAAATAGTATGCGATTTGTCTGCTATTGAGGTGGTTGATACTTTTTTTACCAAGTATAATGAAGCCATTGTTAAGTTAAGAATGAATAATGCGCTGGAATCTTTTTCCAGGATAGATACAATTCATGTAACAGGTGAGCATTTGCAGGTTTTTATTGAGCGAAATTATAAGAGTGAAAAACTCGAGTTTTTTGATTTTATCATTAACAGTCATACGAATAATGATTCTGGGTCATTGAACCTTCAATACAGTTTTAGAAAGGCATACCGAAGTTATGAGATTACTTCGTTTGTTGGACCAGATACTATTGATTTTGAGCCCAGAACTTATAACTACCGGACAGAACTTGAATTTAAGAAAGACAGTGCTGATTCGGAATTCAAATATTTCCGTTTAAACAAAGGGCTTTGGAATGCTTATATAACCGGTGTATTATCTAATATCACCTGGTTGTCAAAACAACTTTCCGGAGCCGTAAAAAACTCCAATGATTTTTATACCTTAAAAAGTGAGATGTTCGTCCGAACGGTATCCAAAAACAATATTTTCTTTGAATTGCAAGACTTTAAGATGATTGAGAATGATCTGTACCTGGATTTTACAGGTAAAACTAATCAATAGCTTATATTTGTATTGGATAGTATATATTTTATTTAATTGTTGTTCAGGTAGGATTATAAAAGATGAAAGTTTTTTCGTATTTGACGTTGCTTTTTCTATTGCTTGATTTCCAGGTTGGCCTTTCAGCATCGGTAACCGATAGCGTTAAAATGGCTAAGGTCGATAGCATCAGTCATCCATACTATTTAATCAAACCTGTTTCAGAGAAAATTCCAAATTTCTCGGGTGATAAGCAAACGCAAACCGCTCGTTTAACGGCAGAAAAACCTTTGCGCGTTTTGGTATTGGATGAACAAAACAAACCGGTTGAAGGAGTTTGTATCCACTTTAAACCACTGATTACTCCCGAAAAGGATGAAAAATTTACGATTGTTGATACGGTTTCTTGTACCGACAGCTCAGGGATTGCAGAAACAAAGGTAGTGTTAGGGTCAGTTGAGGGAGAATACCAGGTTGCGGCCAGATTCAGTAATTTCCCTTCGGATGAGATTTTAATTTACCGGGTTTTTGCCCGGAAATCAAACTGGGTATTTTTGTTAATTGCCGGATTAGTAGGTGGTTTAGGCTTGTTCTTATTGGGAATGAGTATGATGAGCGATGGGATGCAGAATGCTGCCGGCGATAAAATGCGGGCAATACTCAGTCAGCTCACCAACAATCGGTTAATAGCCATTGGTGTGGGATCCTTTATTACCATGATTGTGCAAAGCAGTAGTGCCACCACCGTTATGCTGGTGAGTTTTGTGCAATCCAAACTAATGAAATTCAGGCAAACCATTGGCGTTATCCTGGGTGCCGGAATAGGCACTACCATCACGGCACAACTTATTGCTTTTAAACTAACCGATTATTCGTTATTAATGATTGGAGTTGGATTTATCTTCAATACCTTTTTTAATCATGCTTTAATTAAAAATATCGGGAAAACGATTCTTGGTTTTGGCATTTTATTTTTTGGCATGCATATTATGTCCGATTCCATGTCACCACTTCGATCTTTTTCTCCATTTTTAGATTTGCTCATTAGCTTTGAGAATCCTTTACTGGGAATTCTTGTCGGTGCTTTATTCACTGCTTTAATTCAAAGTAGTGCTGCTTTTATTGGAATCATGATAATTTTTGCCACTCAGGGATTTTTAACACTTGAGGCCTCTATCCCTTTACTGTTAGGAGCAAATATAGGTACGGCTGTAACAGCAGTTTTAGCCAGTATTAAAACCAATCGGGAAGCAAAACAGGTTGCGCTGGCCCACACATTTTTTAAAATTTTTGGTGTGTTGGTTTTTTTGTTCTGGATTCCTCAGTTTGCTGATATCGTAAGGGTTATTTCTCCTCCATCAGCAGATGTATCTGACAATTTTGGTTCAATGGGTGAATTTTTACCACGGCAAATTGCTAACGCACATACTGTTTTTAACACTATTCTTACGGTTCTTGTCCTTCCCTTTACGCATCAATTTGCAAAATTAATCGAAAAGTTACTCCCCTTAAAACCCGACGAAAAACCTGCTTTTAAAACGCATTATCTGGATCAGGGGATGTTAAAAAGTTCTTCGCTGGCCCTTAATCTGGCTAAACAGGAGGTAATCAGAATGGGACGATTAACCCAGGATATGACCTCTGATATTATTATTCCTTTTTTAATTAAGGGTGAAGGAGTTTTAGAAAATATCCGGGAAAACGAAGAAGAAATAAATTTCTTACGCGACGAGGTTAACAATTATATTTTGAAAATTACAAAAGAAAATATTAATGAAGACAGGATAAATGAAGCATTTCAATTGTTGTACACCGTTAAAGAATTTGAGCAAATGGCAGATATTATATCTACGAATCTCATACCTAAAGCAAAGCGTTGGTGCGAAAGGGATTATGAATTCTCTGAGGAGGGAAAAAAAGAGATTGTTGATTACCACACCCGTACACAAAAACAGTTAAGTCGTGCGATTGAAGTATTTGCTGAGGTTAATCTGGAAAAGGCAAAAGCCATGAAACAAAAGTATAAGCAATATCGCAATATGGAGTTTGATTTGGAGAAACAACATTTTGAGCGTTTGCGCGATGATGTGGAACAGTCTGTTGCCAGCAGTAAAACACATGTTGAACTAATGACCAATCTTCGGGCGATAAACGGTCATGCTACAAATATTGCAAGGATCTTACTTAAATGGGCGAGATAAACATAGTTTTCAATGTCGTTTTTAATGATTATTTTTATCACTAGGTAAATAAAAAATAAATTTTCTATGAGCAGTTATCAATTAGTGGAAGTAAAAGACAAAAATACTATAAAAGAATTCTTACTATTTCCGGTTTCCTTAAATAAAAATGAAAAAAACTGGATAAGGCCGCTGGATGAAGATATTGAAAGTGTCTTTGATTCGCAGAAAAATAAACTTTTCAGGCATGGCGAAGCCATCCGTTGGATTTTAAAAGACGAAAACAATAAAGTGACAGGTCGTGTAGCGGCTTTTTATGATAAAAAATCGGCCCAAAAAAACGATCAGCCCACCGGAGGGATGGGATTTTTTGATTGTATTCATGACAAGGAAGCAGCATTTATATTGTTTGATGCTTGTAAAAGCTGGCTACAATCCAAAGGAATGGAAGCCATGGACGGGCCTGTAAACTTTGGCGACCGTGATCGCTGGTGGGGTTGTTTAGTCGATGGTTTTGAATATCCACCCAACTACTGTATGCCCTATAATTTTCCCTATTATAAAGATTTATTCGAAGCTTACGGGTTTAAAAATTATTTCAATCAATATACTTATTATCGGAAAGTAGAGTTGGAAGGATTGAGTGATTCCATTAAAGAAAAAGCCAAAAGACTGGAAAAAAATCCAAGGTATCAGTTTCGGCATCTGGAAAAGAATAAGCTTGAGAATTATACCGAAGATTTTAGAACAGTCTTTAACAACGCATGGGCTCGATTTCCCGGCGTTACCGAAATGACAAAAGTCCATTCAAGAGGGTTAATGAAAAGTTTGAAACCCATACTGGACGAACGAATTATGTGGTTTGCTTATTACGATGGCGAGCCCATTGCTTTTTTTCTTCAGGTGCCCGAAATAAATAAAATTGTAAGGCATTTAAATGGTAAAATGAATTTATGGAGTAAACTGAAATTTTTATACTACAAGAAAAAAGGCGAATGTGATACGGTTTTGGGATTAATTTTTGGAGTAGTGCCTGAACATCAAGGCAAGGGTGTTGAAGGAGGCATTGTAATGGCATTTGCTGACGTAGCCTTAAAAAAAAGTTTCCCGTACAAACATCTCCAATTTAATTGGATTGGTGATTTTAATCCCGCCATGATGAAAGTAGTCGATCAGGTGGGGGCCCATATTTTAAAAACCCATGTTACTTATCGTTTTCTTTTCGACCGGAACAAACCATTTGAGAGAGCTAAAAAAGTAAATATCAAACCAAATAAGTTAAAATAAATTTAGTTTATGCAATCATTTATCCAACAAGTAAGAAAAAATCCCTGGTTAAGTTTAATTTTTGCCGTGTTTTCAGGAGGTGTAGTTTTTTATTTGAGCAGTTATCTTGGAAGCCTGACAAATTGTTGGATTAAGCAATTTGTAGCACTCAACTTTTATACCGCTAATGTTTTTATGAAAGGCTATATGCTTTTGTTTTCATTGTTGTTAATATTACTGGTTAACAAGGGCTCACTCAGAAACTATGGATTTACGAAACCAGAAAAATTAAGATATGTTAGATTCTTTCTAATCTCAACAGGAATACTTATTGGTGCATTCATTTTTGCCAACTTAATTTTTAATGGAATTTTAAGAAATATTTTCCCTCCCGGGAGTGGAAAAGCAGGATTCCCGGAGACTCAATCTTTACTACAAAGAATATTGACGATTTGGATCTGGTCGAGTATATGCGAGGAAGTACTGACCCGTGGATTTATTCAGGGATTTATGAATAAACACATTAATATTCGTTTTCTTAAACTTAGCCTTCCGGTATGGATCTCGGGATTGTTTTTCGGATTGATGCATCTCTCTTTATTAAACATTAATATGGATGTCTGGTTTATATCTTTCATTGTTACAAATACTACTGTTATTGGCTTGTTAGCTGCTTATTACCGGCAAAAAACAAAGAGTATTTATCCTGCTTTTTTTGTGCATTTCTGGGCGAATGTTATTTTAACTTTACCTCTGATTATCATGAAATTTGTTTCATTTAATAGTATTTGTAATACATAAAATATGAGTAGACAAAACAAAGTTATTTTTTAGATATTGTTCTTTATTCATCGGCAGGACACAGTGTGTTCATGTTTCATTTATATGTAAATATCAGAGATGTTTTTTACTGTGCAGTTTTTAGAAGGCATTTTTTTATATTTGCTCACTCAAAAGAAGAAGATATGCAATCAATACGAGAATTATATAAAATAGGATATGGCCCTTCGAGTAGCCATACCATCGGACCAGTAAGGGCAGCAGATATTTTTCAGTTGAAAAATCCAAATGCGAAATATTTCAAGGTTACTTTGTATGGTAGCCTGGCAGCTACAGGTAAGGGACATAACACTGATCTGGCTTTGAAAAAATCGTTGTTACCTCGTGATGTTGAAATAGTTTGGAAAGCAGAGGAAGAATTATCCCTTCATCCTAACGGGCTCCTTTTCGAAGCACTAGATGATGAGGATCAGGTAACGGATGAATGGACGGTATACAGTATTGGAGGAGGCGATTTAAGAGATGACCGTGGTATTTTAAATAACGAAAAGATCTATCAGCATAAATCGTTATCCGATATTCTTACGTGGTGCAATGATCGGGGAAAAACATTCTGGGAATATGTTGAAGATAATGAGGGCGAAGAGGTTTGGGATTTTTTAAAAGAGGTATGGTCTATTATGAAAGATACCATTACCAATGGTTTAGATAGTGAAGGAGTTTTGCCCGGGGAAATAAGACTTCCGCGAAAAGCAAACAATTATTATACTAAATCTCAGAATTCAAGAGGAGCCATGCAAGATCAGGGACTACTGTTTTCTTTTGCTTTAGCGGTTTCGGAAGAGAATGCAGCCGGAGGGAAGATTGTAACAGCACCTACCTGTGGGTCATCAGGTGTTTTGCCGGCCATGTTATTTTATTTACAGCGTGAAGAACATATTAACGAATCAAAAATATTAAGAGCGTTGGCTACCGCGGGGCTTATTGGTAATATTGTGAAACGAAATGCTTCCATTTCGGGAGCCGAAGTGGGTTGCCAGGGAGAGATTGGCACGGCTTGTGCTATGGCTGCCGGGGCTGCAGCACAAGTAATGGGAGGTTCCTTGCGCCAGATTGAATATGCAGCAGAGATGGGCTTTGAACATAACCTGGGATTAACTTGTGATCCGGTTTTGGGCTATGTACAAATACCTTGTATCGAACGCAACGCTATTGCAGTGGGAAAAGCACTTGAATGTGCTGTATATGCATTGTTTTCCGATGGGGGCCATAAGATTTCATTCGATGATGCTGTACGCACGATGGAAGAAACCGGACGCGATATTCAGAGTGCTTATCGGGAAACCGGAATTGGCGGACTGGCAAAAACCTGGAAACCTTTTCAGGAATAATAACCCAGCGTGTATTGTTTATTTTTTCACGTAATTTTAAAAGGAATAATTTATAAATCTCTGATTCATATGATTGAACAAAATGTATTGACAGCTTTTGCACTGACACTTTTTGCCGGGTTGGCCACAGGTATTGGCAGCGTCTTAGCTTTTTTTACCAAAACAACCAACACAAAATTTTTATCTATTTCTCTGGGATTTTCTGCCGGAGTAATGATTTATGTATCTATGGTAGAGATTTTTTTTAAAGCGAAAGAATCATTAATAGCGGATCTAGGTGAAAAAACAGGTTCGTGGATTACGGTAATTTCATTTTTTGGTGGCATTTTTATTATTGCGCTTATCGATAAGTTAATCCCTTCTTCTGAAAATCCTCATGAAATAAGGATGATTGAAGAAATGGATGAAAAGGCTAAAATTGAGCATAAGAATAAAAAGTTGAAAAAGATGGGGTTATTTACTGCACTGGCTATTGCAATCCATAATTTTCCCGAAGGATTAGCCACATTTACCGCTGCTTTATCCGATCCCAGTCTGGGTATTGCCATTGCCGTAGCTATTGCTATTCATAATATTCCTGAGGGAATTGCTGTTTCTGTTCCGATATATTATGCTACAGGAAGCAAAAGAAAAGCATTTTGGCATTCTTTTGCTTCCGGATTATCAGAACCCATAGGAGCTATTATTGGATATTTAATTTTAATGCCTTTTTTAACCCCCGCTCTTTTTGGCGTATTATTTGCGTCAGTGGCAGGTATTATGGTGTTTATTTCTATCGATGAGCTGTTGCCCGCTGCCAGAGAATATGGTGAGCATCATTTGTCCATTTATGGTTTAATACTTGGTATGATTGTTATGGCCGTAAGTTTATTGTTGTTTGTTTAGAAAGGTTTAAACCCGATGATCTCTCTAATTTCTTTGAGTGTTTTCGAAGCACTGGCACGAGCTTTTTCTGCACCTCTTTTAACTACGTTGCTTAGATATTGATCATCCGATGAAATTTCAAGAATCCTTTCGCGGATAGGGGTCGTAAAATTAATAATATCTTCGGCCAGTTGCTTTTTCATATCCCCGTAGCGGATTTCACACTGATTGTACTTTTCTCTGAAAAAATCAAGGGTTTCTTTTTCCGATACAATATCCATGATGGTAAAAAGATTCTGAATAGGTTCCGGCATTTCCTGATTCTTTTCTGTAGGACCGCTATCGGTAACAGCACGCATTACTTTTTTTCTAATCGCTTTAGCATCATCAAACAGATAAATACCGTTTCCTTCCGATTTTCCCATCTTGCCGGTTCCGTCTAACCCCGGCACTTTAACCAATGCCTGTCCAAAATTATAGGGTTGCGGCTCGGTAAAATAATCCACATGGTATATGTTGTTAAATCGTCGGGCAAATTTACGGGCCATCTCAAGGTTTTGTTCCTGATCTTTCCCAACGGGCACCTTTGAAGCATTATGGATAATGATATCGGCAGCCATTAATACGGGGTAAGTTAACAGGCCGGCATTTACATTTTCAGGTTGTTTTCTTACTTTATCTTTAAACGATGTGGTTCTTTCCAGCTCACCTACATAAGCATTCATATTTAACAGCAAATACAATTCGGTTACTTCCGGTACATCACTTTGTAAATAAATGGTTGCTGCTTCAGGATCAAGACCGCAGGCTAAATATTCTGACAAAACCTGTTTTACACTTCCATGTAAATCTTCAGGTGTTGGATGTGTGGTTAACGAGTGATAGTCAGCAATAAAAAAATAGCAATGATTTTCGTGCTGCATTTTAATAAAATTTTTTAATGCTCCAAAATAGTTGCCTAAATGCAGGTTTCCTGTCGATCTTATACCACTAACAACCTTTTCCATAAAGAATTATTTAATATATATTATGATTATTTTACTTTTGCAAAAGTAAGAAATGTTTACTAATATATTTATTTTCGTAATACGATTTATAGATTTTATGATAGATAAAAATACGTTACATACTATCGCACAAAAATCGAAATTAAAGGTTGATGCTAATGAAGAGGATATTTATCTGGATGCTTTAAACCGTATTATATCTTTTATCGACCCCTTAAAAAACATTAACACAGAAAAGGTTCATGGTTTTGATTTTGTAAATCATTTTAATGTTAAATTGCGAGACGATAGAAGTGAACCGTTTAAATTTGTTGACATGATATTTAAGAATGCACCCGAATTTAAAAACAACTATGTGGTTGTCAAAAAAGAAAGGAAGTAGTTGAATGGCACTGGCACGTTTTATATTAATATTTTTCATCATATTTTTTTTAATTCGCGTAGTTACCCGTTTTATTTTTAAAAAGTATGTTAAGAATATGCAGAAACGGTATGAGGATAAACAGCAGCAATATTATCAAAAAAGAGAAGGTGATGTAACCATAAAGTCTTCAGAAAAAGGAGATAAGAAAATTGATGATGATATAGGTGATTACGTTGACTACGAGGAGGTAGACGATGATTAGGCGGTTACCATCCTCCCCCAGAAATCACAAAGCCTGTTGAAAAGGAAACATCTTCCAGCTGAAAAGGAACAGCAATATAGGGTTCTAAAACAGCATATCCAAAGAGGTTTATTCTTAGCGAAGCTCCTAAACTGGTAATCGGGGTATAATAGTTAGGGTCGGGTTCCCATTTAAACCTCACATCACTTGAAGATACCCATGGAAGCTTATCTTTTGTCCATGCAACACCTGCATCGAAAAACAGGTTCAGGTCTGAATAAAGGTATTTTGATTTTATTAATGATAATCTTTCTATCCCGGTAAATGGGAATCGAATTTCGGCATTAAATGCAAATATTTTGCTTCCGCTGAGCCTATTAGCATCTAAATAGTTTTCGGTGTACAAGTTATCTCGTTTATAAAAAGCATTGTAATTATACCCCCGGATAATATACTCATTGCCTAAAAAGATAGGATATAATTTGTTTGCACTTTTTCCATATCTACCATAATGTAGAGCTCTAAATGCAAAACTAAATGGTTTGGCAAAAAAGTATTTTCTTACATCAAAGTTTAAATTTGTAATTAGGTAATGGTCAAACATTTGTCCTGCCTGAAACCTGTATCTGTAACCGCTTAGTGGTGATGTTATTCCAAAATTTGAGTTGTCGCCCACAAAAGCAAAATATACACTCCCAATATTGTAAGGATCGGGGACATCATCTACTTTTTGTTTATTTTGTCCAATGTATCCCATCGGGTAACCTGTTTCTTCATCGGCCAGGTAATAATAATTAATACTGTCAATCCGATAGCTATACCTGGCATATGAAAATCCTCCTTCTATCCTTAATTTGGATGAGATGGGGAAGTGAGATAACAACGAAAAGTTTTCTTCAAATATACGGACCAAATTGTAGTTTTCTACGAAAGTTCGTGTGCCGTCGGCCAGAGAATCATATTTATAGGAATAATACATTCCGCGATATGGGAAATGTGAGAATGATCCTCCCCAGGTTATTCTTTTTTTAGAATTGATATAAGCCACTTGTCCCCCAAAATCATATACCTCGCCATTAATATTGAGCATAGTGTAAATCTGGTGGTACTTTAACATATCGCTAAACAACATGCTTATACCCCCGGAGATGAACGTACCATAAGTGCTTGTACCTGCACCAACCCCGTTGGAGCCAATATATTCCAACTGGAACCGGGGATCGTATTCCTGAATTTTAAACGAATCTTCCGGGAATGAATTATGGTAGCTTAAGTTGTAATTAACCATATCATACAGTCTGCCTTTGCCCGGAGGTAAAAATTCGGCACTTCTATTAACCGATCCTGAGCTGACCGGGATATTTAAGAATTCTTCAGGCTTTGCAAGATAAATTTCATAGTTCCCATGGGTATAATATGTATATGCTATTTGCCCTGTTTCACGCGAAATACTGAAAGATGGAGCAAGATCTGTAATTCCGGTAATACCCGTAGCAAATCGGGTAAGCTTAAAGATTTCTCCCTTTTGTAGTTCGTATTTGTATAAATTTCTGTATCCATCAGCATTGGATAAAAAATATAATGAGGAATCGTAAGGCGAGTATTGTGGGCTAAAAATATCGGCTCCCGGGAATAAGTCATATACAAGAACCTCTTTGGTTTTTCTTTTAATAATGCAAAGTTTATAACTCCCGTAAATTTGTTTTTCCAGATTTGTATCGTTACCTCTGTCTGAAATAAAAACAATTTCACTTCCATCAGCCGACCAGCTGGGTTGTAAATCAGAATAATAATCGTCTGTTAACTGTTCTGTTTCTCCTGTTATAATATTATATAAATATAAATCGCTTTTCCCATTTACTAACCCGTTAAAAACAATGTTTTCTCCGTTGGGAGACCATTCGGGGTTTACCAGGGTCTCTACTCCTTCAATCTCTATTTCCCGCGTATCTTTAATTTTGGTATTTTCTAAAGAGACGATTAAAAATTTGTTTTTTCCTTTGGTAAAGGTTGTCATAATATATTGCTTCCCGTCGGGCGACCATGATCCTGCCTCTTCGATATAATTGAAATCGTCGATATGAGATTTTTTTAATGATGAAGTCAGCGTTGACTTTATCTCCCCTGTTTCAGTTTCTGCTAAAAGAAGATCTACATCAATAACATTTTTATTGGAAAGAAAAGTTACATACTTTCCGTCAGGGCTTACCACCGGCGACAGGTTAATTTCTCCTCCATTTTCAAGATTAAACAGAACTTTTCCTATCGGCGGAATAGTATCTTTAAGTTGTGATGTATAATATTCTTTGGTTGCATTAGCCCATACTTTTGATAAACTATCGGGTTTCATATGAAGAACGTCCTGAAAAGCATAATTCATTCCGTACTGTAACGTTTTATAAAAAAGAGGTTGCATGATGTTGTCGCCCCAAACACCTGTAACAAATGCCCAAAATGCATGTCCGTATCGGTATGGAAAATATTCACCCGGTTTTCTGGTCATATCTTTTATGGTCGGTAACTTATCATGAATTACTGCATCACGCATCCACATCGAGGTGCGATTGTCCTGAGTTCCAATGGATAAAAATTCGGCCATGCCTTCAATCATCCACAATGGAGTATTCCCTAATGAATTAAAGGAAAGGCTGTCGTTTTCCCTAACTAAATTGTACTGAAAAACATGAACCATCTCATGCCCGAGCACATGATCGGTTTCTTTGTTTGAAACCATAACAGGAATTACCACTCTTCCTCTCAAACCTTCGGTTACACCACCTGTACCAACGCCAATTATACCCGATATGACCGTGGTTTGTTTAAAATCAGCCGTGTTGTTGTAAAGAATAATGGGGCTGTTGTCCAGTGTGTCGGCAAAAATTGCCATATGTCTTGTATACCAACGTTCGGATAACTGCCCTAAGTCAAAAAGCAGCGAATCATTTTTTAAATAATTATAAATATCAAAATGAGGGGTATGGTAAACTTCAAAATCAAATCGGTCGTACATTACCTTATTTTGCCCAAATTGTGCAAAACTATTTATGGTAAAAAAGAGTAAAAAGACGATATTAATGATGGTTCTTTTCATAAGTCAGGGAGTTTCTTTTTTCCTCTAAAATTTATGCAATATAATAATGTATTTTATTTTTGATTAAAATATTGTCATTTTTTTTACTTTTTTAAAAAATGAAACTAATTTAGCTGATAATCGGTTGGCATAATAATTACCTAATAATCGTGATCCATGAAAAGAAAAGCGTATTTTATTTTATTAGCATCCATTTTTATAATGGTCGTTTTCATTTCCTGTGACGAGGATGGGAGTCTTAACTTTTTTTCCTTGCAGCAAGATGTTGAATTTGGAGAAGAATTCCATACTCAATTATTAAATAATCCTGAAGAGTATCCCCTTTTAAGTCCAATAGCTTATGCTGAAGCTTATAATCATCTGGAAGCCATTCGTGATGAATTGTTGCAATCGGATGATTTACGATATGCCGATGAATTTTCCTGGGATGTGTATATTATTGATAATGACGAGGTATTAAATGCTTTTTGTGTGCCCGGAGGGAAAATGTATTTCTATACCGGCATCATTAAATTTCTGGATAACGAAGCAGAGTTTGCCGGTGTTATGGCCCATGAAATGGCTCATGCCGACAAAAGGCATACGACAAAGATCATGACGAAACAGTATGGATTTTCCATTCTTCTGTCGATTTTGCTTGGAGAAGATCCATCTACTTTAGCAGAAATTGCTGCCGACCTTGCTCAGGGTCTTGGTTATCTTGCTTTTAGCCGCGATCATGAGTATGAAGCCGATGAGTATGCAGTATATTATACAGATGATGGAACGGGTGACAGAAATTATGATCCTCAGGGGATTTCTGCCTTTTTCGAAAAAATGGAAGGACAATCTTCGCCTCCGGAATTTTTAAGTACACACCCAAATCCCGGGAACAGACTAACTAATATTGAAGAGGTTTGGCAAAGTATTGGGTCGCCCGAAGGTGAATTATATGCTACAAGATACCTGAGTTTTAAAAACAGTTTACCATAATTGTCGTTAAAATAGGGTGATAAGCTGACTTGTAATAATAATTATGATAAGTGCGATGGGGTAAATCATGGCATAAGTAACCTGTGGAGCATTGGTTTTGGTTAGTGGTTCAACAGCCGACAGTGCAGGTGTACTTGTCATACTTCCGGTGAGTGCACCCAGCAATCTTAAAAAGTTAATCTTTAATAGATACTTACCCACATAGAGTACAATAAACATTGGAATTACTGTTATGGCTGCCCCCATTAAAAAAAGGCTGATTCCATTCGTTTTTATGGCATCAATGATTAAGGCTCCGGCATCGGTTCCTACGCCGGAGAGGAAAAAGATTAATCCCAGTTTGCGGAGAAACTGATTTGAGGAGCCTGAAATGTTCCAAATTATTTTTCCGGTTTTTCCTATTTTACTTAGAATCAATCCGGCGATTAAAACGCCCCCTGTCAACCCAATACTAAATGAAAAGTCTTTATAAACAGGTATTCTGATAAAGCCAATAAGTATACCTAAAACAACGCCGGTTACAACAGGAAGAAAATCGAGCTCATCGAGTTTTTTTCGATCATCGCCAATCAGTCTGCCAATTCTTTTCATATTTTCTTCAGGTGCGGCTACCGTTATTTTATCTCCAAACCGAAAGCGGCTGTTGGCATTTGGTGTAATATCAATACCACTTCTCCGGATTGAAGTAACCGTAGCATTATAGTTCTGAAGTAATGCAAGCTCTCCAAAAGGGATATTTAAAGCTTTATTAGCCGTTACCAGAAAATGACGGATAACAATTTTTTTGGTTGCGGGAATTTGCTTTGTTGTTTCACTTCCTATAATTTCCTCTAATTTATGAAGGTCTTCGGATGTACCACATGCCCGTATTATATCGCCCTCTCGAATGACAGTAGATGCCTTAGGGTTAATGGTTGAATATTTTTGATAAACTTTTGAGATATTTGTATTTGTTGTATAGCGTAGGTTGAGATCTCCAATGGTTTTGCCAAAGATATTTTTATTTTCGGCAATAAAATTTTTATTAATCAATTTAGGGTATTGTGCATTTATTTCTTTTAAATAATTTTCTTCTTCTTTTTTAATATCAATCTTAAATATTCTGGGCGAAAGCCTTGTAATTAAAACTACACCAATAACTCCAAAGGGAAAAGCGATACCAAAACCTATTCCGGGGAGCGAAGATTGGGTATTCTCGATGGTAACAGCTAAACTCGATGCGCTGGTTAATGAGCCTGTAAATAAACCTACCGCCATATTTTTATCTACATCGAAAAGATTAGCCAATACAATGGTAATAACTCCTCCGGAAAAACTTAACAGAATCGCCAGGGATAATAATTGCAATCCTTTTCTTTTAAATGATTCAAAAAAACCGGGTCCGGCCTGAACACCCACACTGTACATAAAAAAGATTAGGCCAATCTGTTGGATGATATCCGGGACATCTAACTCAAAATAACCAAAAACAAGGGCAATAAAAAAAATAGCAGAGGTATCGAGAGAAATCCCTTTAATTTTAATTTTCCCTAAGAAAATCCCTAAGGTAGTTAAAAGAAAAAATACACCATAATCGGTGTTGAGGATTTCCATGACGCTTAATTTAATCATACAAAAGAACTAAAAATTAAAAATATAAAAAAGAGCTTTTATAAAAACAATGAGGCAAGTACCATAATTAATATCAGTAAAAGGATAACCAAATAGCTATAAATATTTCCAAAATTTAGGGTCCATCCTCGCCATTTATCCAATTTTGGAACTATTATTCTTTTATCTTTTGGATTATAATAGAAAATACGAAGTTTATAATTGTCCGGATTGTTCAGCTCTCTGTCAAAATTTGTGTCCATATTATTTGTTTATAAAATTAACAATTGCATCAATAAGTTCGCTGTTTATTTTTAGTTCAGGGTTTGTATACGATTGAATATTCTCCTGCAGGCCTCCATCAATGGTTTTTAAAACATGATTCATGTTTTTAACTTTTACCAGCTTTGCTTTTTGTGTAGCATTTGCGAGCTTTTGTGCCTCATCCATGTCTGTTTGGATATCTTTATTTCCCTGTATAATTAAAGACGAGCAATTTAAGTCTTTAATCAATGTTCCCGGGTTATAATTAAACCAGCTAATTAAATAGGGTTGTATTGATGGCCTGAATAAAGCATTTAATTGTTGAGGAATATTTTTAACGTAGTTCCCGTTTTTCAGGCTGTCAATTATAAGCTCAACAGAATTATATAAACTTAAGGATAATTTGGGTTTTAACTGCTTTTTCAAGAGGTTGTCGGCCGAATATCCGGCTCCGGCGATAGAAATAAAACCATCAACATCTATGTCCTGTAATGCTATTAGTCCTATTAAAGAACCTTCGCTATGCCCGATTACATAGATTTCTGAAAATGATTTGTTTTGCATATATAGAATAAGCTTTTTTACATCTTTTGCATATTGAACAATTGTTAGCTTGGATTCTTTAAATTCGGGATAAGTACTTTTTCCAACTCCTCTTTTGTCAAATCGTAACGTAGCAATGCCTTCATTAACCAACGCATTGGAAAGAAATTTCAAGCTGTTATTTTGCATCAAAGGCTGGTTCCCGTTTAAATCTGTTGGTCCGGAGCCTCCAATAATTAATGCAACAGGCGGTTGTTTGCTGTTTTGTGGCTCAGATAAAACAGCTTGAATTGACAAATTTTCCGATTGAATAGTTAATGTATCTGTCTTTATCTTTGGTAATTCTGCCCGTAAAATCGATGGCATTATCAAAATTGCTAAAATGGATAGTACTTGTTTTTTCATCTGGTTAAAAAATTTGAATGAGTTTATTGTTTATGAATGCAGAAAGAACGATTGCCAGTATTAAGCTGGTAATAAAGGTTATAATTAATTTGCCACGTTTTAAATTTGCCGCTATTTTATAAGCATTAAACATCAATGCCACCATCCATACTGTTAAAAAGAGTGTAACAACAATAAGAACAATGGCAATCGTAATAGCACCTGCACTCATAACCACAGGGTCGCCTTGTTCCAGCAATTGCCGGAGGATATATCTACCGAATTTGTCCATTGCGTTTGAGAATCCGATTAACGCTGCAAATAAATAGGGGAAACGGGCTAATGCCTGAGTGCCAAATATATCGATTAAACGTATTCTTGATTTTGAGAAAACCACAGCAAAAAGATATAAGATAGCAGATATAACCAACCAGTTTGCTATGCTTTGGAGGATGTGATACATAACAGGGTAGTCCGGACCTGTTTTTACAGATAGTATATCAGGGAAATGGATACTACTGTAATAACCTATAACTGAAGTGCAGAAGATAATAAGTAAGCCGATTAATAAGGAATAGCTCCCTGCTATATAAACAAAGGGATTTAACAATTTTTTAATCATGATATTTCTGTTTGTAGTTTATTTATTTTTTTAATCAAATCATCTAACATATTTCTTACCGTCGGATAGCTGAATTTTAATTTCTGGGCCATAATTTTTAAGCTGCCACTACTTTGTATAAATAAAATAATAAAATACTGTTCTTTCTGATCAAGTTTAAGTAATAAGGGTAAGTGATATAATCCATTAATGGTTGTTTCGCAATTATCACAATGGAGACTTTGAACTTTTAGCTCAGAACTACAGCTTGGACATAAAACCGGAAGTTTCTTATTCATGTTTTGTGTTTTTTTATAATATTATAAAATTATATTAACATTATCAATATAAAAATTAATAATATTTAATGTTAGTTTAATAAAGTTAAAAACAAAAAAATTGAGAAAATGCTAAAAAAGAATGATTTAAAAATTATTTTGTTAAGTTAGCTTTTAGGTATGCTAAAAGAGAAAGTACTTCCTTTGCCCAATTCTGAATCAATATTTAACGTGCCTCCCCACTGTTGAATAAATTCTTTACAAATAATTAATCCGAGGCCGGTACCTTTTTCATATTCAGTTCCCGGCTTCGTAAAATTGATGTCTTTGTTAAGTATTTGTTCAATTTCATCTTTGCTTATACCCGTACCATAATCCTTTATGGATATTATAATTTTATCCGGGGTTTCAACGGTTGTAATATTTATTTTGTCATTTTTATAAGAAAATTTGATAGCATTGTTTAAAAGATTTCGCAATACTGTTCTGAGCATGTTTTCATCAACAAATACGATAGTATCTTTGAATGGGTCAACATTTATTTTAATATTTTTTATAGATGCTGTATTCTTAAGGTTAAGAATGACACGTTGGATAATTTTGTTTAAATTAATTTCTTCAGGTATTGTTTTTATTTTATCAGACTGGGTTCTTGACCAATCTAAAAGATTGGTTAATAAATTAAATCCGTTATTTGATGCAGAGTTTATTTGTTGCAGATATTTTAGTTTTTCTTCTTCCGTTAGTTCTTGATATTGTTCAAGCAGAATATCCGAAAACCCCATCAGGGTATTAAAGGGGTCTCTTAAATCGTGAGCAATAATAGAGAGTAGTTTATCTTTTGTTTTAACCAACTCTTGCAGTTGATTATTTTTTTTGGTTATTTTTTCTTCTGCCTTTACCCGGTCTGTTATATCTCTTGCAATTCCTAATGAGCCAATGACCTTGTTGTTATCATCTAATAAAGGATTAACGGAAAATTCCAGGTATACGATTTTCCCTTTCGGTGTTTCAAATGCATGTCTGAAAATGGGTGGTTTTTTACCAGCCAACCGTTCCTGATGTAATTTTTTTGCAAATTCTTTGTCTTTAGGGAGCATAAGGTGGCTATACTCATTTTTGGCAAGTTCTTCAATCGGCACTTCAAATATCCGTTCTGCGGCTCTGTTATAAAAGGTGATTTTTCTGTCAAGTGATATGCTGTAAATGATATCCGAAGCTTTTTCGGCAATAAAGCGATATTTTCGTTCACTATCACGTAATGCATCTTCAGCTTTTTTCTGTGAACTAATATCTTCAAGAAAAACAACAAACAACTCTAATTGTTTATCTGCAGACCATTGGAAGTTAACATGCGATCGTACCCATAACGGGTCTCTGTTTTTTTGGATTATCCTTTTTTTAAAACTGTATTTTTTGCCTTTTTCGTTTTTTGTTTGTTCGAATAACTCCATTTCTTTTTGCTTATCATCAGGGTGGATGATATCTATAACCTTGAAATTTTTTAGTTCGTTAAAGGAGAAATCAACAATGTCTAAAAATTTCTGGTTAACCTTATATAGATCACCATCAGGTTTTGCAATAGCTATACCTATAGCATCATTATTAAAAAGTAGTTTTAGATGTTTTTCGTTTTGATATACCGTTCGCTGAAATAGTTTTTCTTCAGTAACATCCTTTGAAATAATGCCTATAAGCGATTGTTTGTTCTTGGGGAAATTTGTAATTAAGGTATGGATATATTTTTTTTCGTTCTTCTGATTGCTTATTCCAACCTGAAGGGTTTTGTTTAGGAGCCTTGAATCTTTTTCTTCAAATATTTTTTGAATCGTTTCATGGATAAAACTTTTGAGTTGAGTATTCTGTTTAAGTTTAGGCAAGACCGTTTCAATAATTTCTAAAAAATTTTTACCAATCGCTTTTTCTTTTGCGATTTCAGTAATTGTTTCGCTTCCGGTATTCCACTCAACTATTTGATAATTAGCATCGATTAAGATAATACTTTCTTTAGTATTATCGAGGAGTTCATTAAATAGCTGATTGTCGTCCTTTAAAAGCTGCAATAGTCTTTTTTGCTTCAATAAATCATTCATAACAGGTAATCCATATTATTCAACTGAATACTAAAGATAATAAAAAAGGAGAAAGAAGTTGTTATAAATATTGAATTAGAGAAGTTTTTTATCCGTATTTTCGTATGCTTCATCAATTTTAAGCGATATGTTATAGGATGCTTCAACTGCGAGGCGATCGCACCGTTCATTTTCTTTATTGTTAGCGTGTCCTTTAACCCAATGGAAAGTTACCTGGTGTTTTCGATAAGCCTTAAGAAAGCGGATCCATAAATCGGGGTTTTTTTTCTTTTTAAATTGTTTTTTCTCCCAATCAAATACCCATCCTTTTTCCACGGCATCAGCCACATATTTTGAGTCTGTATAAATATCCACTTTACAACCGTCATGCTTTAAAGTTTCGAGAGCAATAATTACCGCCAGAAGCTCCATCCGGTTATTTGTTGTTTTCCGAAAACCTTCTGACAGTTCTTTTCTGTGTTTACCTGACATTAAGACAACACCGTAACCTCCCGGACCCGGATTTCCTCTTGCTGAACCATCAGTATATATTATAATTTTTGTTGGCATTTGGTTTTTTTGCTAAAGATAGTAAACCTGACAGAAATAAAAAACAGGCTCAGGAATGGTCTGAGCCTGTTATAGTAATCAATTAGAATCTTATTCTATAATAGTCATCTCTTCGATAAGGTTGGTTGCTCCTGCAAATTTATCGATAACAAATAAGATATAGCGAGCATCCACATTGATACAGCGTTGTAGTTCGGGTTCAAAAACAATATCACCGCTCATTGCTTCCCAGTTACCGTCGAAAGCAGTGCCGATTAAATGTCCTTTCCCATTAATTACCGGGCTACCTGAATTTCCTCCGGTAATGTCGTTGGTACTAATAAATGCCACCGGCATTTCTCCTGTTTCCATGGCATAGCGGCCATAATCTTTGGTTTTGTAAAGCTCTTTTAATTTATCATGTACCACAAATTCCCAGTTGTCAGGATCTTCTTTTTCCATTACACCGGTTAAGGTTGTAATGTATTCATAATGAACAGCATCTCTTGGATAATAATCCAACACTTCGCCATAGGTTAATCGCATGGTGAAGTTAGCGTCAGGATAAAGTGCTTCGCCCTCTTTCATTTCCATAATACCTTGTACATAAAGCCTGTGACCTTTATCAAAATCATTATACAGAGGATTTAGCTTTTGGGATAATTCACGATATTTACTGTAAATAGATTGAGCAGCAATATATGCCGGATCTTTTTTCAGCTTCTTGGCCGATGGTTTTTCTAAAAAGTCCCATAATTCGGTTGAATCGGTTAAGAACGACTTGCTAAACATCTTATCGATAAATTTTGCGTAGTCGTTTTTATATTTTGATTCAATAGTATTAAAAATATCGGGTTGATATTTCTGGTCTATGTTTTGTGCAAAAGTTTTAAACATGGCTTTGGCTACTTTTTGATCTGTAGGAGCATTGTAATTTTTATAAAATCCTCTGGCCATATTTTTTATTTCTTCAACCGCTTTGTTTAGTTTCTCTTCATCTTTAGAGTCAAAAACATCTTCGTATCTCGAAAATCTTGACGCAAAAGCCATTAACTCAGTCCCTCTTAGAAGTGCTTCGCTAATATATTGCCTAACGTGCATATAATCTTTTCGGTTATTTATTGAATTTTCGATTAGTGATAAAGCTTCTCCATATTTTTCTTTACGCTCTGGTGTTTCGTTTACCCATTCTAAAAACGTTTTTTCTTCTTCTACCTTTTGATCATATATTTTTAACTGTTTCAGCGCTTTATTCATTCCAATCGAATTCTTCCAATAGTTGGTAGACCCTGAATATTTAGAAGAATATTTAATCCTTACCTCATCATCTTCCAGCATATCTTCTAAAATAAGTTCCTGTCTGATCCCTCGGACATAAATACGATTTTCATTGGTAACATTTATACGTTCGTCAACTTCCCACGAAGTCATATATCGTTGAGTTCCTCCCGGGTATCCTAAAATCATGGCAAAGTCATTTTTTTCAACTCCTTTTAAAGAAATGGGCAGATGATGTTTTGGTTGATATGGAACATTGTCTTCTGAATATTCGGCGGGTTGATTGTCTTTATCGGCATACACTCTAAATAGCGAAAAATCACCGGTATGGCGAGGCCACATCCAGTTGTCGGTATCAGCACCAAATTTACCAATGGATGAAGGTGGGGCACCTACCATTCGAACATCCCTAAAGGTTTCATAAACCATCAGATAATATTTATTCCCACCATAAAAGCTTTGTACTCGTGCATCATAGTGAGTTCCTTCGGTAGCCTCATTGGCAATTTTTTGTCCCTGCTCATAAGCTTTCTTCTGACGCTCTGACTCAGACATTTCATCCGTTAATTCAGGTGCAATATTATCTGTAACATCTTCGATTTTTACCAGAAAAGTTACCGTAAGTCCGGGCGTTGGAATTTCTTCTTCATTGCTCATAGCCCAGAAACCATCCTTAAGATAATCGTGTTCTGTAGTACTGTGTTGCTGTATAGCTCCATAACCGCAATGGTGATTGGTTAAGATAAGGCCTTCTTCGGAAATCACTTCACCAGTACAACCGCGCCCAAAAATGACGATGGCATCTTTTAAACTTGACTGGTTGATGCTGTAAATTTCTTCAGCAGAGAGTTCTAACCCCATCTCCTGCATTTTCTCGATATTTAATTGTTGGATTAGTGGTAATAACCACATCCCCTCGTCAGCTCTTAATAAAGAACTAAATGACAGTAAAAATGTTAGTAGTAAAATGACAACTTTTTTCATAGTATTTAAAATTTAATGGATTATTAACTTTTCCGATAATGATTATAATTTCATTAGATAGGTTTTTATAAAACAGGTTTAAAGATAAATCATAATTTTATGATTTAAGATTGTTATATTCAAAAATATTATTTTTTAATTTTATATGAAAAGTGCCATCTAACCTTAATAAAAGATAATAATCAATTAAAGATTAATTCATAAAATTTTTGAATTCATTAGGTTAGTGTACCTTTGCAAAACAAATATACTCAAAAAACATCTTATTCTATGAATACTGAACCCCAAAAAAGGGATGTGTTATCTCTTTCCCTTGATGATTTGAAAGTTTTTTTGACTAAAAACCATGAAAAACCTTTTCGGGCGAAACAAATTTTCGAATGGTTATGGAAAAAATCGGTTACTGATTTTGATGAGATGACAAATCTTTCAAAGGAACTGAGAGTGTTGCTTAAAACACATTTTTATTTCCAGGGGGTAGAGGTGGATCAATTGCAGGTAAGTAAAGATAAAACTATAAAAATAGCTTTTAAATTAAAGGATGGCTTACTGGTTGAAGGGGTCTTAATTCCTGTCGATAATAGAGCAACAGCTTGTATTTCCTCACAAGTGGGATGTAGTTTAGGATGTGAGTTTTGTGCAACAGGGAAAATGGGGTTGAAAAGAAATTTAACCGTAGGAGAAATTTTTCATCAGGTTACAGAAATTATGAAGCTTGCTCAAGAACAATATGATCTTCCTTTAACCAATATCGTTTTAATGGGTATGGGAGAGCCTTTATTAAATTATGATAATGTTTTAAGCGCAATCCATCATATTACTTCCGAAAATGGACTGGGTATGTCTCCACAACGTATCACATTGTCGACTGTTGGTTTACCCAGAATGATAAAAAAACTGGCCGACGACCAGGTGAAATTCAGCTTAGCGGTCTCGTTACATTCTGCCTATAACAAAAAAAGAAGTGATTTCATGCCGGTAAATAAACACAATTCTTTAGATGATTTAAGAGATGCCCTGGTATATTTTAATCAAAAAACAGGGCAACGAATAACGTTTGAGTATTTGTTGATGGATGGAATTAATGATTCATTGAAGGATGCACAGGAATTTGCTGAGTATTGTAAAAATTTTCCGGTAAAAATTAATGTTATTGAATATAACGCTACGCGTGATAAGCGATTTAGGAAATCATCGAACGAAGCTTTTGATCAGTTTGTTACTTTTTTGAAAAGTAAAAATCTGGTTGTAAATGTCAGACGAAGCAGGGGACAGGATATCGATGCTGCTTGCGGACAATTGGCCGGGAAAAAATAAATCAGAAATCAATAATTAGTTGTTCATCCAATAATCGAAACGACATTCGATGATAAGGGGTAGGGCCAAATTTTTTAATGGCTTCACGGTGTTGTTTTGTGGGGTAACCTTTGTTTTTTCTCCAGTTATATTCCGGATGTAATTCGTGGAGTTCATTCATAATATCATCTCGATAGGTTTTAGCAAGGATAGATGCAGCAGCAATGGAGTAATATTTTGAATCGCCTTTTATAATACACTGATGTGGGATATTCTTGTAGTGCAAAAACTTGTTGCCATCAATAATGATATGTTCGAACTTAGTCTTTAGTTCATTTAGTGCACTATGCATAGCTAAAATTGAACTTTTAAGAATGTTTATTTCATCTATTTTTTTATTGTCAAGAATACCAATACCAAATGCTAATGCTGAGTTTTCAATTACTTCCCGTAGTTGATATCGTTTTTTTTCAGTTAATATTTTGGAATCGTTCAGTAAAGGATGAGTAAAATCGGCAGGAAGAATCACGGCTGCAGCCACTACCGGTCCGGCAAGGCATCCGCGTCCTGCTTCGTCGCATCCGGCTTCTGAAACGCCTTCTTTGTAATGGCTTATTAAGGATAAATTATTTTTCATAAAGTACCTTTTCTATACTTTTCCAGAATTTATCGGCTGTCTTATCCCAGCTAAATTTCTGACCCTGTATATTGCCTTTTTCAATGAGTTGCTTGCTTAATTTTTTATCATTATAAATGGTTATCATGGCATTTGCAATTGAATCCGTAGAAAAAGGATCAGCCAATAGTGCTGCATCGCCTGCTACTTCGGGCATGGATGTTAGATTCGATGTAATAACCGGCGTGTTGCAATGCATGGCTTCGATAATCGGTATTCCAAATCCTTCGAAGTAGGGGACAAATGTTAAAGCTAAAGCCGATCCGTATAGGTATTTTAAATTTTCAGGGCTCATTCTCCCGGAGAAAATAACATCATTTTTATATTTAAAGTTCTTGTAAAGGTTATTTGTTTTTTTCGTTTTAAACATCTTTTCGCCCACAATTAACAGTTTGACATTATTTTTGGTTTGCCGTTTAAATTTTTCGAAGGCCAAAAGCAGCTTGTTGATATTTTTACGCGGGCTTAGCGCCCCGACAAAGATGAAAAAATCATTGCCTTGCGTATATTTTTGTTTTGTTTTTTCTTTTTCGTTATCGGAGATGGGTTTATAAAGACTGTTTGCTCCATTGTAAACCACATCAATTATATCCTCCGAAATAGAAAATTGTTTGCTGATATCTTTTTTTGAAAATTCAGATACGGTAACAATACGGTCAGCTTTTTTTGCAAATTCCGGGAAGAAATAACGATAATATTTTTGATAAAAAAAAGGCAGTCCCTGGGGATAATGCATAAAATTAATATCGTGAATAACCGGGATAGACTTTGTTTTTGTTTTTAAGGAGAGGTAACCGTCGGGCGAAATGAACAAGTCGGCATTTATTTTTTTTAAAATCCGGGGAACGGAAATTTCGAACCAAAAGTAAAATAAAAGCGGATGACGTGCCTTAGGTCCTATGACGACAGGATGTACGTTGTCCGAAAAAATAAACTCCTGATCAAAAGGGCGATCAAAAATAAAATAAAATTGATGTTCGGGATGATTCCTGGTAATGCGTTTAAGCGTTTCACAGGTAAACCAGCCGATACCTTCCAGTTTATCTTTGATTAAAAGCCGGGTATTTACAGCTATCTTCAAAACAAAGTGATTATAATTATCTGACAAAGATGCAAAAAAATAAATAAATGATATTTTTGTTTGATAAATACAGTATTCGTATTAATCCCGGATTATATGTTTATAACATGTAAACTTTACTAAATTTGTATTATTAATCGTCATTGTTTTGAGAAGGAAATTTTTTACCAATTTATCATTACTACTGTTTTTAAACTTAATGATCAAGCCTTTTTGGATTTTTGGGATTGATCGTACGGTTCAGAATTCAGTTGGGGCAGAAGAATATGGATTGTATTTCTCGCTTTTTAATTTTTCTTTACTGCTCAATATGTTGCTCGATTTGGGAATTACCAACTATAATAACCGTAACATTGCCCAAAACAGTCACCTTCTCAGTAAATCTTTATCGAGCATTGTTAGTTTAAGGCTTTTATTAGCCATAGTATATGCTTCTGTTACTGTTATAGCAGCATTAATTGTGGGTTACGAAGGTCGCCAGTTTTATTTATTGCTTTTTTTAGTTTTTAATCAGTTTTTGGCTTCCTTTATTTTATATCTAAGGTCTAATTTAAGTGGGTTGCATTATTTTAAGACGGACAGCATTATTTCGGTTCTCGACCGTTTTTTAATGATTGTGATTTGCGGTTTGCTTTTATGGGGAGGAGTTACAGAAAACTCCTTTCAGATTGAATGGTTTGTTTATGCTCAAACAGCTGCTTATTTACTTACCTTGATTTTGTCTCTAGGAATTGTTTACAGTAAAGCACAATTATTAAAACTTAAATTCGACCGCACTTATTTTATTGCTATACTCAAAAGAAGTTATCCTTTTGCTCTGCTTTCTTTGCTTATGGCCTTTTATTATCGCATTGATTCGGTGATGTTAGAGCGAATGCTTCCTGACGGAAAAGAACAGGCCGGTATTTACGCCCAGGGTTTCCGGATACTTGATGCAGCAGCTATGTTCGCTTTTTTATATGCCGGTTTGCTTTTGCCCATGTTTTCACGAATGATAAAGCAAAAAAAATCTATCCATCAGCTTACCTTATTTTCATTTTTGCTTTTAATTGTTCCGGTTGTTGGAGTTACTTTTGCTTCTTATTTTTACAGAACCGATCTGATTGATTTACTGTACCATCAGCATGTCGAAACATCGTCCATCATATTTGGCGTATTGATCTTATGTTTTTTGGGGATTGCTACCAGTTATATTTTTGGCACCTTGTTAACGGCCAATGGTAATTTGCGTGCATTGAACTTAATGGCTGTAGGAGGGGTAGTTGTAAATATAACCCTGAATTTAATCTTAATTCCCAGATATTATGCCCTGGGCTCTGCTGTTGCCAGTCTGGTTACCCAAACGTTTATTGCTATACTTCAGGTTATACTGGCAAAGAGGATTTTTCATTTTTCTGTCGATTTAAAAAAAATCGTGTCTTTTTTAATTTTTATTGGAGGAGTTCTTCTTTTTTCTCTGTTATCTGTTAATTTAGACTTTAACTGGATTTATAAATTTGTTGCCATACTTGTTTTTTCAATGCTGCTCGCTTTTATTTTGCGTTTAATCCATTTAAAGGTTTTAGTTGATTTGCTCAAAAATGGCGATGAGATATAAACGAAATATAAAAAAACTTTCCCAAAGTTTTAACCTTTGGAAAAGTATAACTGAAGTATAAAAAGTATAATTGTAAAGCTTTTATTTAAATTTTTTGATAATGGTTTCTATCTCGTTAATTTTTTCTTTTAAGATTTTTTTGTTGTTGGCTTCGGCTAAAACACGCAAATAAGGTTCGGTGTTTGATGGACGTACATTAAACCACCACTCTTTAAACTCCAACCGATAACCATCAAAATCTAAAATTTCCATAGGCTCTTCTTCAGCAACAAAATAATCTTTAAGCGCCTCCATAGCCTCTGTTTTTTGTTCTATTTTAAAGTTTAATTCTCCTGAGTTTTCATATTTTTTTATTTTGCCAATAAGCTCAGCCATCGTTTTGCCTTCGTTTTTGAACCTTGATAAGATATTTAATACAATTAATGCAGCCATTATTCCTGAATCGGAATAAAAGAAATCTCTAAAATAGTAATGGCCTGCCAGCTCGCCGCCATAAATCCCGTTTATTTCTCTTAGCTTTATTGCAGCATAAGCCCGTCCTACACGCCAGGTATGCATTTCTCCCCCCAGATCTTCCACATATTCTTTTACCGCTTTCGAAGTACGAATATCCTCCAGTACTTTCCCTTTTTCTTTTTCAAGAAAATAATGGCCCATTAAACCAATAATTAAATCGGGAGAAATAAATTGTCCTTTTTCATCAACAAACATAACCCGATCGGCATCCCCGTCGAAAATTATGCCAATATCGCATTGTTCATCTACAACAGTTTTTTTAAGATCGGCAACATTTTCTTCAATGAGCGGATTGGGTTCGTGGTTAGGAAAACTACCATCCAATGCATCGTATAAGTATATAGGATCTTTGCCTAGTACTTTTTTGATTAAAAATCCGGCCATCCCATTGGAGCAGTCTATGGCCATTTTTAAATTAGAGTAATCCTGAGTGTAGGTCTTCAGGAATTCAACATATTCATCCTTAACTTTGTAATCAATAATTTTTCCTTTTTTATGAGCTATGGTAACTTCCCGTTTTTGAATCACCTCTTCCAGTTGTTTTAGTCCGGTATCATATCCAACAGGCAGGGCATTAAATTTAGAGATTTTCATTCCGTTGTACTCGCTCGGATTATGGGAAGCCGTAATTTGAACCGATGCTGCAAATTTATGTTTTGCGGTAATATAATAAACCATTGGAGTGGTCGAAATACCAATATTGTATACATTCGCTCCGCTATCAATAATCCCCTGTGCTAAATATTCAAAAATTTCATCGGAAGAATTCCGCACATCGCGGCCCACTAAAACATTATCTGCCTGTAAAAGCTCCGGAAGAAAGTATCCAATTTTGTACACATCTTCTTTATTAAAATCTTCGTTGTAAATTCCTCGAATATCGTATGCTTTAAATGCTTTCATGTTTAATTGGTTTTATCGTGTTTAAAATAAGGAAAAAAAGAAGTCAATGAAAGGTTGACTTCTTTAAAAATTTGAATACAAAAATGCAAAAAAAATTTATTTGGTTAAAGCTTTTACGGGTTCTATTCCTAAAGTTGTTCCTTCCTGAATGGCTTTTAAAACAGCACCACCCCCTGTAAAGATATAGTACTTAGGACTATCAAGCGCAACAATATATAATCCGGGGAGTAATCTTTTTAATTCCTGCATAGTGTCTCCACCACCATAAAGTTTAACGGCTTCATAATTTTCATCAATTAATTCGTC
>DATFIZ010000195.1:0-7212 GCA_035269575.1 Bacteroidales bacterium
CCGCCTGCTGAGGTCGCACTGGCCTGGTTACTCCATAATCCGGTTGTTACAGCACCCATTGTTGGACCAAGGACCATTGAACAGCTGGAAAGTGCCGTGCGGGCTGCAAGTATTCAACTGGATGAAGAAATTCTCAAAAAACTGGATGAGATATTTCCCGGTCCCGGTGGCGAAGCACCCATGGCTTATGCCTGGTAAGCAGTATCCCAATTTACACTAAGCTGTTTATTTAAATAATTTATGATCATGGATAAACGATGGTTTTTTTACATTGCTGTTTCTTTTTTATTATTCGCTTCCTGTAATACGAAAGATAAAGCTAACTCTGCTGAAAGTATTAATAATAATTCTTTTACAGAGCAATTAAAAATTGAGGTACTTGATTCAATGGCACTTAATAGCGTTGATCCTAATGCCCCTGTTGAAATACTGGCCAAAGGATTCTACTGGAGCGAGGGTCCTCTCTGGGTTGATGAATTACAGTCGGTACTATTTTCTGATGTACCTGCCAATAAAATATACCAATGGAATGAAAAGGACAGCCTGACTGTTTACCTCGAACCTGCCGGACATACCGGTGAAGAAAACAGAGATTCGGACAAAGGCTCCAATGGATTAATTCTTACCCGGGAGAACCAATTGTTGCTGTGCCAGCATGGCGACCGCCGTATTGCCCGGTTAGATGCTGATTTAAAAAACCCTCAACCGCAATTTACCACGATTGCTGATACATATAAAGGGAAAAAATTTAACAGTCCCAATGACCTGACAATGGATCGTGCAGGCACTATTTATTTTACCGATCCGCCCTATGGACGGCCGGAAAATAAAACAGGAGCAATAGGAATAAACGGGGTGTTTAAAGTGAGCCCGAATAAAGAGGTCTCTTTACTTGTTGACAGCCTGACCATGCCCAATGGAATTGGATTATCCCCGGATGAGCAAACCTTGTATATCAATCAATCGGATCCCAATAATCCGGTTTTATACCGTTATGATATTGCTGCCGACGGTACGCTTGAAAACGGGAAAGTAATCTTCGATTTCCGGGCACTTGCCAAAGATAACCATGGGTTACCCGACGGATTAAAAGTCCATCCAAGCGGTCATATTTTTGCAACAGGGCCCGGCGGAGTGCATGTGATAAGTCCGGAAGGAAAACACCTTGCGGTAATAAAAACCGGCAAAGCAACCGCAAATTGTGCTTTTGATACCGGTCAGCAATATTTGTATATGACAACAACCGATTGGTTGATGAGGGTAAGATTGAAATAATAAAGCGATAAAAAAATCTTTATTACATCCCTGGGAGCGCTAATAGGTTGTAGGGGCAAAAGATAAAATATTTTTGATTACTTATTAACATCCTGCCGGTCAATCAATTGATTTTTGTTATCTTTAAAAAAGTTTCTCAACATACCATGTAAATAATTAAACAAACAGAATGATATATTAAAAATTTAAGAGATGAATTTAAAACACCATTTTTTAGCAATTTTAATGCTTGCTTTGATCGGCTCGCTTTTATTTTTCACGGCATGTGAAAAAGATGATGATCCTGAAACAGAAGAAACCATTAAAGAAGGAACCGTAACCGATATCGAGGGCAACGTTTATGTAACGGTACAAATCGACGATCAGGTATGGATGGCCGAAAACCTGAAAACCACTACTTACAATGATGGCACCGCTATAGACCTGGTTACTGATAATAATGAATGGGAAAGCGATACCACTGTTGCATACTGCTGGTACGATAATGACGAAGCTCAATATGCGGATACTTATGGAGCGCTGTACAACTGGAATGTTGTAAGCACCGGTAATCTGTGCCCCGATGGCTGGCATGTACCCACCTATGATGAGTGGATGGCATTAGAGGGGTACATTGTTTCTAGCGGGCATAACGGTAGCGAAGGAACAACTTTAAAAGCTACGTATGGCTGGGGTGAAAATGGAAACGGAACAAACGATTATGGTTTTACCGCCCTTCCGGGTGGCTGCCGTTATAGTCCTGGGCATTTCTACGGCATTGGTGAGATCGGTGGCTGGTGGACTGCTTCGGAGTTCGGTAGCGGAAGCGCCCATAGCAGGGGTTTGAGTGCCGATGAGAACACGGTAGGTAAATACGCCTACATTTATCAGCTTGGGTTTTCGGTCCGTTGCGTACAGGATTAGTTTACTTGACTCGTTCAACGAAACCGTCGGTTTTTACTGCTCAACACCCAGATAAGCGGAGTCGGAATTGCACCTGTCTGCCGACAGGCAGGAATTTCGGTTAGCAGGGGACTGGCGGTCTGGAATTCCCGGGTTTTGGCTTTTCATTAAGGTTTTGAAATAGTTTTCTATATTGTACCATCACCAACTGGAAGCCGGCGATCCAATTTTAAAGTGATTCCAGCGAACAAATAAATCTATCAAACATTTCTGTACCGCTCTAATTCAGTAAATCGGAATTGCAGGTTCCGCTGATAGATTGTCGGGAACATTTTTTAATTATATTCTTCATAGGTGGGTTTGTAAATTTCATTAATGAATACTTTTATTGTCCTGGTTAATCCATTGGACCAAAATCCATTCATTCCCCAACCACCTGGTTCACCTTTGACCTTACCAGCCCATAATATTTCTCTTGTTTGAATATCAAAGAAGGTAAAATAGGCTGAAATGTATTCATTTGGCTTATTAAAATTTTCTACGTTCATTACCAATCCTAAGCCATTATCCTGTTTTAATTCATAGGACTTTATAATTTCTTTTAACTTGTCAATGGTAAAGCTGTAATCTTCCCATATTATCCATTCTTCACCCACTAATTCCGTCCTTTTTTGTACATCTCTGGGTTCATATGTAAAATGGTCTTTCTTTAACCATTTTGCAATATATTCTTCCGGAGGCAGTTCTCTTTCAAAAGTAGAAATCCATGCATTCAAATAATGCCTGATATGTTCATCCTGACCTATTTTTTCCGGATTGGTAAGTTTTAATATGGACATATCAACTCCGTAATAGGTGATGCTGGGCGAATTAATTACTTTATTTATATTAGGATTGTATTCGTTTATTATCTGGGTACCCTGAGAGCATGAGAGGAGGTAAATGAATAAAAATGTGAATAGAATAATTACTAAATTTTTTTTCATAATAGATTAATTTTTAATAATTTATAAAATCTGTTTAATGAATCATCTTAAAGTTAAGAAATCTTTTTTCTAATAAAAAATCATTAGTGTCCGGTAAAAAAAATTGATTGACGATTCGTTTTCGGATAGGCCTTGTCCGGTGAGCTGAAAAACAAGCACTGTGAGCGTTAAAAAAAATCTGCTGTTTGAAGCATTGACCGTAGGGAAGTGCAAGATCAGATTTTTTAGCTCACATCGCGTAGTTTTTCGAGTGAGGCGGGCGTAGCCTTGAATTTCTTTGCTTACTTTCTTGTTTCAAGACAAGAAAGTACGTGGGGTCCGGGGCAAAGCCCCAGATTAGCGGAATATATGATAAACAGGAATGCTAAGCGGCAATTGTTTTGCCGCTTTCTTTACTGTCCGGATTTGTAATCCGGCATCATGCCTTGTGGAGAAACCGATTTATTCAAGTACGAAATATTATGCCGCAGAAAGAAGTTTTCTGGATGGAATAACAGTTGATTTTTGATAGAAGTCCGCCAGCGCCGACATGTTGTCGGGGCTCCGCTTGTTTACTCACACCCACACTGCCGGCAATAGATGTCACGTATCAATTCGTTATTTAACAGCTGGAAATTGATTCTTGTTTTTCCGGTAAAAAGTTTACACCATTCTTCGGTGTCCAGCTTCTCTGCACACTCCAGTAAATAGCGTACATTGTTATTAAAGAGATTATTACCGGATAACACGGTTCGATTTGTGCCACCGATTCCGGTCAAACGGTGCCGGTTTAAACGGTAAGCTCCCCGTTTTTAGGATTGTTTCTTTACAGAAAAATTACATATCCCTGACAGGAAAGATATTAATACAGATTTTATCAGTACAATTAACGAATCTCTCACATTTCTTAAGAAAAATTTGAAATTGAGCTTTAAAATTGAAAAAAATCAGAGCGAAGAAATACTGGAGATTCCTGAAGTAGCTCTAAGGAAAGCTTTAATAAATGCAGTAACACATCGCAATTATTTTGAAGAAGTCGCTTCCATTAACTTTGCAAGAGCTATTGCTGCAGTAAGGTTAATGGATTGGATTGTAAAAAGTCAAGTAAAAAACATATTAAAATGAATTGAATTGTTGCAAAATACTAACATTATACCATTAATAAGTATTTAATGATTGAAAAAACCATCATTAGTATATGTAAAAACTTGTAAATGGCGTAAATTATTGTTATATTTGTTGGAAAATGTCAACATAAGTGTTAAAATAGGCTATAATGACGGAAAAAACCAATAAAAACTGGATAGCAATGAGCGATGCAGCAATCATTGCTGCCATAGGCGAATTTATGAAACAAAAGCGTTTGCAGGAAAATAAAACGCAGGCGCAACTGGCGAAAGAGGCAGGGTTAAATCGTTCTACCCTTGTGCAGATCGAAAATGGAGAGTCTGTTACCTTAACTTCGCTCATACAAATATTACGAGTGCTTAACCTGCTGCATCTGCTGGATATATTCACTATCGAAGATAAAATGAGCCCGATGGAATATGTAAAGATGAAAGAAAAGAAACGATTGCGCGCACGAAAAAAGGATACGAAAACGGATGAAAACGAGGATATAGGATGGTAGATTATGCCCTGGTGAAAATATGGGATACCCTGGTGGGTGCTGTAACCTGGGACAGTAAAAGAAACCTGGCCGATTTTCAGTACGATAAAAAGTTTCTGGAAAAGAACTGGGATTTGTCACCATTAAAAATGCCTGTACAAAATGGCGATCGGGTATACAGTTTTCCGGAATTATTGCCATCCAGGGATAGCGTTGAAGATACGTTTAAGGGATTACCCGGCTTACTGGCAGATTCGCTGCCCGATAAATACGGAAATTTACTCATTGATAAATGGCTGGCACAAAACGGACGTGCTCCGGACAGCATGAACCCGGTCGAGAAACTGTGTTTTATAGGTACTCGTGGAATGGGAGCCTTAGAGTTTGAGCCCGGCCAGATTAAAACCAGCAAAAACACGTTTCCTATTGAGGTAGACAGCCTGGTTGAAATGGCACAAAAGATGCTTTCGGGCCGGGAGCATTTTGAAACCAACCTGAAACCGGACGAAGAGCAGGCCATGCAACAAATTCTTAAAATTGGAGCATCGGCAGGTGGAGCCCGGCCTAAAGCTTTAATTGCATTTAACGAAAAAACCAAAGAGGTCCGCTCGGGGCAAACCAGGGTTCCCAATGGATTTTCGCACTGGCTGCTAAAGCTTGATGGGGTAAGTGGTATTCAGTTTGGCGACAGCCATGGTTGGGGGCGGGTAGAATATGCGTACCATTTAATGGCAAAAGAATGTGGCATAGAAATGACCGATTGCGATTTACTGGAAGAAAACGGCAGGGCACACTTCATGACCAGGCGTTTCGATCGTGAAGGAAGTAATACCAAACACCACATTCAAACTTTCTGTGGAATCAACCATTTTGATTACAACAATATTTATGGGTATGGCTACGAGCAGGTATTTCAAACCATGCGTATGTTAAGGCTTTCTTATCCGCAGGCGGAGCAAATGTTTCGCCGTATGGTTTTTAATGTGCTGGCAACCAACTGCGACGATCATACCAAGAATTTTGCTTTCCGGCTGAAAAAAGACGAGAAGTGGGAATTGGCGCCGGCATACGATGTTTGCTATGCCTTTGATCCGAAAAATATCTGGGTAAGCCAGCAAACATTAAGTGTGAACGGAAAACACCGGGAGATCAGTAAATCGGATTTAATGGCCATTGCCAAAGCAAACAACATTAAAAAAGGCGAAAAAATTATAGAAGATATCAATGTAGTGGTGAAAAACTGGAGCGATTTTGCATCCAGTGTGAAGGTAGACGATACCAGACATAAGGATATCCAATCGAATTTGCACGTATTGAATATATGATTTTTGCTTTGACAGCTGATATAATATCAGGATTTTTCAGCTTTATTACCCCTGATCCTAATGGGTGAAAACTGAAAAAATCAACCTGTTCCCTTTAGATACTATGGCACATTCCAAATAATTTATTACCTCTTTTAGTAACTTTTTTGAGACCAGAAGAAGGCTTAGTCTCATCATTAGCCGATGTCGCTAATTCCATAGATACTGATGGTTATATTCTTCATTTTTTTCATTATTGTCCGATAAAGAATTTTTTTTTGTTTGACGATTCTTTTTCAGATGGGCATTGTCCGGCGAGCCGAAAAACAAGCACCGTGAGCGTTAAAAAACCTCCGCCAGCGCCGACATGTTGTCGGGGCTCCGCTTGTTTACTCACACCCACACTGCCGGCAATAGATGTCACGTATCAATTCGTTATCCAACAGCTGGAAATTGATTCTTGTCCTACCGGTAAAAAGCCTGCACCATTCTTCGGTGTCCAGCTTCTCGGCACATTCCAGTAAATAGCGGACATTATTTTTCGATGGATTATTACCTGCGGAATAATATAACACCAGGTATGCCCTGATAATTTTCTGATCCCGGGTTGTTTTATACAAATCGCTTAAAATATCCAGTGCATATTCGTACTCATTAAAAAGGGTAAGGAATTTGGCCACCCGGAATCGATCCTGCTCATTTAAAGTAGTATCGGTATAATGATTATAAATGAATTTCAGGGACTTCTTGTATTTCGAGAAATCAATATCTGGATTTTCCTGGTAATTGATATTAAGTACCAAAAAATGATAGAACAGCTTCATCTCATACACTTTAGGTATGGAATCTTCGGGCTGAATCGCATCCAGTTTCTTTTTCAAAATTTTTATATAGCGGGTGTTAAAATAATCGATATTTTTGATTTGTTCCCTGTACCGGTCATCCATGGTTAGAATAAAATAGTTTAACGAAGGCAGCAGGTCAGGATCTTCCTCTTCTACCAGTTTTTTTAACGCGTGGTATTTTTTATCCAACGATTCATCGGTTTCATAGGTTACATAATATTTATACCAATCGTACAATAACTCCTTGTATTGATATTTGTAGGTTTTATCTTTATAAGGGAAAGTTTTGGGCAGGGTATATAAAAAGTTAGCAGCAACTTTATTTTCTGCCA